>JAFLRU010000099.1 GCA_022511325.1 Campylobacter sp. | reverse complement strand
AGCAAATGCAGGTATAAAACTTGCTGTTGTTATTACAGAGCATACTCCAGTAAAAGATATGATGTTTGCTAAAAATTATGCAAATAAAAAAGGAATGAAAATCATAGGTCCAAATTGTCCGGGTATCATCACTTCTGAAGAGTGTAAATTAGGTATTATGCCGGGCTTTATCTTTAAAAAAGGTTGCGTTGGACTTATTTCAAAATCCGGAACCCTTACTTATGAAGCAACAAATCAAGTTGTAAAAAGTGGTTATGGAATTTCAACCGCAGTTGGAATCGGAGGAGACCCTATCATAGGACTTTCTTATAAACAATTATTGGCTGAATTTGAAAAAGATAGTGAAACTAAAGCTATAGTGATGATCGGCGAAATTGGCGGAAGTTTGGAAATCGAAGCAGCTAAATTTATTAAAGAAAATATCAAAAAACCTGTTGTAGCCTTTATCGCAGGTGCTACTGCTCCAAAAGGAAAAAGAATGGGACACGCAGGTGCTATCGTGGGAAGTGCAGATGAAAGTGCAGCAGCTAAAAAAGAAGCACTTAAATCTTATGGAATTCACGTTGTTGATTCTCCTGCTTTAATCGGTGAAGAAATTAAAAAAATATTAGGTTAAAAGGAAAAAATATGAGTATAACAGCTCCAAAAGATACCCCGGTTTGGGTTGATGAGCATAGATGTAAAGCTTGTAATATTTGCGTTAGCTATTGCCCCGCTGGGGTTTTAGCTATGCGTGATGAATTGAGTGCAGTTTTAGGACAAATGATTGAAGTTGTGCATCCTGAATCCTGTATAGGTTGTTCTGAATGCGAACTGCATTGTCCTGATTTTGCTATTATGGTGGCAAAAAGAGATGAATTCAAATTTGCCAAACTTACTCCTGAGTCTAAAGACAGAGCTAAGGCAGTAAAAGATAATAAATATAGAAAATTAAATGCTTAGGAAAAATCAATGAGAGAAGTTATAGCAACAGGAAATGTATTAATCGCTCAAGCAGCGATTGATTGTGGGTGTAAATTTTTTGGAGGTTATCCTATCACTCCAAGTTCTGAAATTGCTCACGAGTTAAGCCATATGCTTCCTGCAAATGATGGCACTTTTATCCAAATGGAAGATGAAATTTCAGGTGTGAGCGTGGCTATTGGAGCTGCAATGAGTGGAGTAAAGGCGATGACAGCAAGTAGCGGTCCGGGAATTTCTTTAAAAGCTGAACAAATCGGACTTGCTTTTATAGCTGAAATTCCTCTTGTAATTGTCAATGTTATGAGAGGTGGTCCATCAACTGGGCTTCCAACTCGGGTTGCACAAGGCGATTTATTTCAAGCTAAGGCACCAACTCACGGAGATTTTGCAAGTATAGCTATTGCTCCAGCATCTTTAGAAGAAGCTTATAGCGAAACAATACGAGCTTTTAATTTGGCAGAAAAATTTATGACTCCAGTGTTTTTATTAATGGATGAAACTGTTGGACATATGAACGGAAAAGCAGTTTTACCAGATTTAAAAGATGTTAAAATTATCAATAGAGCTAAATTTAATGGAGATAAAAAAAGTTATAAACCTTACGCAGCAGGCGAAAACGAACCTGCAACGCTTAATCCTTTTTTCACAGGTTATCGTTATCATATCACAGGACTTCATCACGGAGATATAGGTTTCCCAACAGAAGATGGAGCGATTGTTAAGAAAAACATAGAAAGACTTTTTGGTAAGATTAGAAATCACAGAGATGAGATTTGCACTTATGAAGAGTATAAAATGGACGATGCAGACTTTTTAATTATTGCTTATGGAAGTGTAAGCCGCTCTGCTAAAGAAGCAATTTTAAGACTTAGAGAAGAAGGCATTAAAGTAGGACTTTTCCGTCCTATCACTCTTTATCCAGTTGCAGAAAAAAAGATTGCAGAGGTTGTAAGTCGCTTTAAAAAGGTAATGGTAAGTGAGCTTAATATGGGACAATACCTTGAAGAAATTCAAAGAGTGAGCGCAAGAAAAGACCTTATTAGCTTTCACAGAGCTAATGGTCGTCCTATAACTCCAAGTGAGCTTATCGCTAAAGTAAAGGAGAACATATAAAATGGCATTTGATTATGATGAATATCTTAGGGTTGATAAACTTCCTACACAATGGTGCTGGGGTTGTGGAGACGGCGTTGTTTTAAAATGTATCATTCGTGCGGTACAAAAACTAGGTTGGAATATGGACGATGTGTGCCTTGTTTCAGGGATAGGATGTAGTGGTAGAATGAGTTCTTATGTGAATTGTAACACCGTGCATACGACTCACGGAAGAGCCATTGCTTACGCAACAGGTATAAAGCTCGCAAATCCAAGCAAAAAAGTTATTGTTGTGAGTGGAGACGGCGATACTTTAGCTATCGGAGGTAACCACACCATTCACGGATGCAGAAGAAATATAGATTTAACTCATATTGTGATTAACAATTTCATCTATGGGCTTACAAATTCTCAAACCTCTCCAACTACACCAAAAGGCTTTTACACTGTAACTGCACAATTTGGTAATATAGACCCAAATTTTGATGCTTGCAAACTTACAAAGGCTGCAGGTGCATCTTTTGTGGCTAGAGGAAATGTAATCGAAGCAAACAAACTTGAAAATTTAATCTGCAAAGCCCTAGAACACAAAGGTTATAGTTTTGTTGATGTGTTTTCAAATTGTCATATCAATCTTGGACGTAAAAACAAAATGGGTGAAGCTGTGGCTATGCTTGATTGGATTAAAAATCGTATTGTAGATAAAGCAAAATTCGATGAATTAAGCCCTGAAGAACAACAAGGCAAATTCCCAACAGGCATTTTACACCAAGATGAATCTCAACCTGAATACTGCCACGCTTACGAGGAAGTTCGTCGTGCAGCCAAAGAAAAAAGAATGGTGGATTTAGGAGCGTTAAAATGAAATATCAATTAAGATTTGGCGGTGAGGGCGGACAAGGCGTTATCACTGCGGGCGAAATTTTAGCTGAAGCTGCTATAAAAGAGGGTCGTTCTGCTTTTAAAGCTTCAATTTATACTTCCCAAGTGCGTGGAGGTCCTACAAAGGTTGATATTATCATTGATGATAAAGAAATTCTTTTCCCTTATGCTGTTGAAGGTGAAGTTGATTTTATGCTTTCTACTGCAGATAAAGGCTACAAAGGCTTTAGAGATGGAGTAAAAGATGGAGGCATTATCGTTGTTGAGCCAAATTTGGTTCATCCTGAAAAAGGCGATTACAAAAGATGGCAAGTGTTTGAAATTCCTATCATTACAATTGCTAAAGATGAAGTAGGTAATGTTGCAACCCAATCCGTTGTAGCTCTAGCAATCGCTGCTTATATGAGTAAATGTATCGATTTGAATGTACTTAGAGAAACTATGCTTCATATGGTTCCGCCAAAAACAAGAGACGCTAATGCTAAAGCTTTTGATTTAGGTATCAAATACGCAAGCGAAGCAAAAGCTAAAAAAGCCTGATTTATCAAAGCAAGGCTCCCCCTTGCTTTGTTTTATAAATATTGAATATGTATCTAGTTTATATCAGGGTGTTTGCGAGTAAGTCCTAAAAAAGTGTGAGGAACAACTGATAATATTTGCATATCTTTAATATAAATTGTTACATAGTATTTCATTTATGCCAACTCCCATAAGTTAATATATTAATCCCAAAAGTAATGAGGTTAATTATAATTAAATTCCAAATGAATAGTCTCACATTAATTTTACAAAAAACCAAAACTATACTTGGAAATATCATCAATACCCAACCAAAT
>JAFLRU010000098.1 GCA_022511325.1 Campylobacter sp. | reverse complement strand
TCATCAAAACAAAGTCTAAACTCAAGTTTGCTTTCTCTTTTAACTTCAAGTTCAACATCATCACAGGATTTGATTTCGTAATTTTGGTTGATTATCATTGAGAAAATTTCCTTAAAATTTCTAAAAATTATATAAGATTTTTCTAAAAAGTAAAATTAAAAGTTTAAAAAAAGCTTTCAATCCTCTTTCTCATCTCATTTTCATCAATAATGCGGTTGATTTCAGCCCTAAAACTCGCGGCATTTTTGTGTTCCTTAGAATATTGGTGTAAATGTTTTCTAAATATACTTATACCTTGCTTTTGATAATGTTTAAGCATTTGCTCAAAATGAAATAAAATCATTTCTTTTTTTAAAGTTTCGCTCACTTTCTTTTTTTCTTTAATCTCATAGAAAATCCAAGGATTTCCGATACTTGCTCTACCTATCATCAAAGCATCACATTTTGTTATATTATAAACCTCTTTAGCATTTTTTGAATCAATATCTCCATTTGCAATCACAGGAATTTTCACATTTTCTTTTGCATAAGCAATGGCTTCGTAATCTGCCTTGCCACTATAAAGCTGCTTTCTCGTGCGTCCGTGTATAGCTATAAAATCAACTCCTAATTCTTCACAAATTTTTGCCATTTTTTCAGGGTATTTTTCATTAAAACCTAATCTAAATTTCACGCTTGTAAAAGGCTTTTTATTGTTTTGTTTGATCACTCCTACTAAATTTTTAAATAAGTCTAAGTTTTCAAGTAAAGCACTTCCCGCACATTGTTTAACAACTTTATTGACTGGACAACCACAATTAAAATCTATGCCATCAACAAAATCCAAATCATTAAGAATCAAAACGGCTTTTTTAATCACTTCTGCATTGCTTCCTGCGATTTGAACAAGATAAGGGCTTTCAAGCTCACCTTTTTGAAGCATTTGCAAAGTCTTTTTACTCTCATAAACTAAGGCATTAGAGCTAATCATTTCGCTTATAGTTACATCTGCACCAAATTTCTTAACGAGGTTACGAAATGGCAAGTCTGAAAAACCTGCCATTGGGGCTAAAAACAGAGGTTTTTTGCTAAAATCAATCATTGATGAGTTGGTTTAAATCAATTTTGATATTTTTTTCTCTAAGGGTTAACACAGCTTTAAAATCTGCGAATTTTTTATCATCATTTTTAATTTGTTCTAAAAGCTTATCGAACATTGAAAATTCAGCCAAAAGATATAAATAAGCTCTTAAAGCTTCATTTTTTTGGTTTTTAATTTTTAAAAAGATATTTAAAATCGCGTCAGGATTTAAAAGTTTAGCACTCATTTTTGCAAGCTGTAAATATTCTTTTTCACTAAAATTCGAGCTTTCAATCAAAACCTCAAATTCAACCGCACTTAATTCTAAATTTTTATTTTTAAAACGTTCAATCAAAGCTAAAATTTGTTTAGAATTTTTTGAAATTTTTACATTTTTAATCTGCTCGTAGCTTCCTTTTTCTAAAAGAATATCAAAAGCAAATTGTTCAAGTTCGTCTTTGATGTGATTTGAATTTTTAATTTTATTGTATGCGTAGTTTAAATCATTTTCTATGTGATTTTTTTCGTTTTGTATATATAAAACATTGTTATTTTCAAGTTTAAATTTGTTAAGATTTAAATATTCTCCATTTTTAATTTTTTTAACCGCATCCAAAACTTCATTAATTTTATCAAAATTTGAAACCTTTTCTTTAGTCTTAAGGCTTTTTGCAAGCTTAGAAACTTCCTTAAATTCTTTAGTTTGAAAAGATATTTTTGAATTTTTTTCTAGGAGTAAATCTTTTATGAAATCTTCAAATTTATTTGCATCTTTAAAAAAATGTTTGAATTTGAAATTATTTAAAAGACTATAAAAACTTAGATGAAGTAAGCTTAAAAGAAAAAAAACTATAAGAGGTAAAACAACCCAAATTGCAACAGGAAGAGTAAGTGTAAAAGTTTCTATACTCAAAGTATAGTCGCTAAAATCGAGAAAAAATACCGCAGCTCCTACAAGTGCTATGTAAATAATGCTTGCAAAAATAAATGCTTTAATTCTCATATAATGCTCCTTTTTCTAAATTTTCTCTACAATTAATACAATATTTTGCGTGAGGTTTGATTTTTAGACGCTCAATATCAATAAATTCATTGCAAGATTCGCAAATTCCAAATTTTTTATTTTTAATTTTATTTAAAGATTCTTCGATTTCTCCTAGTTCTTGCTCTAAATTTGCACTGATTGCAAGATTGATTTGAGAATTTGCTTCTATGGTTGAAAAGTCTATATTATCACTTGGAACGCTATTGTGCAAAGCTGTAATTTCTGTTGAATTGCTGTTTAAATTTTCTAAAATAATTTGTTTTCTTTGCTCTAAAAAATTCTTGAAAAATTCTATATCGTTTTTTTTCATTTTATATTCCTATTTGTGATAAGGATGATTGTGCTGAATGCAAAAAGCACGATAAATTTGCTCGAGCAAAAGAATTTTTGCAAATTGATGAGCTAGGGTTAAGCGACTTAAAGAAAGGCTAAAATCAAGGTTTTGAATAAATTCTTCTCTTAAGCCATAAGCTCCTCCGATGAAAAAATTCACTTCGTTTTTATCCTGCAAAAGTTTAGAAAATTGGGGGCTTGTCAGTTCCTTGCCTCTTTCATCTAAAGCAATGCAAAAAGCTTTTTTATGAGGCAAAAAAGCTTCTTCATAGCTTTTTTTAGCTTCTAAAGCTCCTAAATTTTGTGCTGCTAGAATTTTTTTGTTTAAAAGATTGTTTTCTTTTAAAGTGGCGTATTTGGAAATGAGTTTAAGGTATTTTTCTTTTAAGGTGCTAAATTCATCATCTTTTTGTATATAAAAGACATTGATTTGCAACTTATTTTCCTCCTAAAAATTTAAGCATATCGCTAAGGTATTTTTTTTGTTCATTTCTTTGGATAATCGCGTCAATTAGTCCGTGTTCGAGTAAAAATTCTGCCTTTTGAAAACCCTCCGGTAAATCTGCTCCAATGGTTTGTTTAATCACTCTTGCACCTGCAAAACCAACAAGGGCTTCAGGTTCTGCGATGATTAAATCTCCAAGCCAAGCAAAAGAGGCTGAAACTCCACCCATAGTAGGGTCAGTTAAAATGCTGATATAAGGAAGTTTTTCTTTGCTTAAAAGTTTTAAAGCCGCACTCGTTTTACTCATTTGCATTAAAGAATAGGTGCTTTCTTGCATTCTTGCACCCCCGCTTGCACTGACTATAACAACAGGAGTTTTGCTAATAATAGCTCTTTGAATAGCTCTAACGATTTTTTCACCCTCGACTGAACCTAAACTTCCACCCATAAAAGAAAAATCAAAAACCACAAGTTGTGTTTTAAGCCCATTTATTTGACATTCTCCGCTAATAACAGCACTTTTTCTCCCTGTTTTGCTTTCGCCTTCAGCAAGTCTTTTTTTATAGGATTTGCTATCCACGAATTTAAGTGGGTCAATAGCTTCTAAATTTGTATCAAATTCAACAAAGCTTCCCTCATCACTTAAGAGTTCTATTCTTTGTGCAGCTGAAATTCTCATATGATAACTACATTTTGGGCAAACATTAAAACAAGTTTGTATTTCTTTATCGTAAATTAAAGCGTGGCAATTTGGACATTTAACCCAGTGATTTGGAGCTTCACTAGGACTAGATTGTCTTTTTCTAATTTTGGAAAAAATATCTGTAAAATTCATAAAATCATCCAGTTTAAATTTCTTAAGATTACAACAAATTTCCTTAATTTAGCTATAAATTGCGTCAAAATCTTGTTCCAATAGCAAATTCAAAGAGGTTTGTATTATCTCCAGGTTTGTCGTTAATAGGTTTGGCAAAGATAAGTTGCAAAGGACCTATAGGAGTAACCCATTCTATACCCACACCTGTACTCATTCTTTGAATTTCATCAAGATTCTTGCGTCCTATA
>JAFLRU010000097.1 GCA_022511325.1 Campylobacter sp. | reverse complement strand
GAAGTAAGAAAGCTTGCTGAAAAGACTCAAACAAGTCTTAATCAAATCAATGTTACAATCAGCGCGATTGCTAAATCTATCAATGATGTTAGCACAGAAATCACAGAAAATGCAAAGAATTTTTATAATTTCGTTCAAAGCTCCCAAGATATTCAAAAAAATATCGAGTCTATTACGGGTAAAATTGTCAATGTCTCAAACTTGGCTACAGAAACTATACACAGCTCGAAACTAATGACTGACGAAGCTAAAGATTTACTTAGCAATAATAAAATTCTAAATGAAAATTTGAATAAAATTTCTAATGAAATGAATAAAATTTCTAATTCTGCAAATCATCTTGATAAAAGAACTGCAGAAATAAGTGCTAAGATTAATCAGTTTAAATTTTGATTTATTCTTTTAAACTTGTTTTAAAAAAGCTTTTAAAGCTTTATGCTCTTTGTGTTCTATTTTATAATAAATTACTTGAAGATAAGCTTTTATATCTTTTGGAGAAATCTTTCTTGTGTTTGAGTATTTTTCAAGTATGTAATAAGGAATTTTAATCTTTGTCCTAGTGAATTGTTTTAAAATTTTTGCATAAAAAGTCTTTTTTCTTACACAAGAAAATCTTGCAAAAACAAAAGGAAGTCCTGTTTTTTCGTGCCATAACGAGCAAAGGTCAATGAATTTAGAGTTATCCTCTAAATAAAGTCTTAAAGCCTCATCTCCTATAATCACCTTACCTTTTTGTTTAAGCACACGAGCAAGTGCATTAGAAGTAGCTGATCTTGGATCCTTGGCATTTTTTTCATTTTTTTGAACAATTACGCTTAAAACTCTTTTGTTTGCACAAATTCCAAGGTTTAAATTCTTATATTTTGCCCTTGCACTTTCAATGCTTGAAATGATAGCTGCATCAATTCTTTTATAGAATAAATCTTTATTGAGTTTGCTTGGAACACCTTTTTTGTATTCCATAATCTTTTTTAAGCCACTTGGCAAAGGATATTTTTTCAAATAAATATGCAAAGGCAATAAATTTATAAAATCAATTTTTCCAAAAATCATTATTTATTACCTCCGTTTTAGATTTATTCTAAGCTTTCAAAATAGGCTTTTTCATTATAATCTTTAAGTTTTGCAACACCATCTTTAACTGCAGCACTCGCTACTGCAGTGCTTACAGCCGCTTTAACTCTTCTATCAAAAGGCTTTGGTATCACATAATCTTTTCCAAAATTTAGTTCTTTAACTTTATAAGCCATTTTTACTTCATCACTCACAGGTAATTTTGCCAAATCTGCTAAAGCTTTGGCTGCTGCGATTTTCATATTTTCGGTGATTTTAAATGCTCTAACATCTAAAGCCCCTCTAAAAATGAAAGGAAAGGCTAAAACATTATTGATTTGATTAGGATAATCACTGCGTCCAGTTCCGATAATCGCATCTTTTCTAACGCTTTCTACAAGCTCTGGCATTACTTCTGGGATAGGATTAGCTAAAGCAAAAATTACAGGGTCTTTTGCCATAGAAAGAACCATTTCTTCATCAAGAATTTTAGGTCGTGAAAGTCCTAAAAAAACATCAGCTCCTCTTATAGCTTCCTTAAGCGTTCTTTCTTTGCAATCTAACGCGAATTCGCGTTTTTCTTTGCTCAAATTTTCTCTGTCTTTATGAATAACGCCTTTAGAATCTACTAAAATAATATTTTCAACCCCTAAATTTTTATACATTCTAGCACTTGCTATACCAGCAGCCCCTGAACCGCTAATAACGACTTTAATATTTTTTAAGCTTTTTCCGCTAATTTCCATAGCATTCATAAGTCCTGCACTCGAAATAATAGCCGTTCCGTGTTGGTCATCGTGCATTACAGGTATGCCTAAATCCTGCAAAGCTGCTTCAATCTCAAAGCATTTTGGTGCTGCGATATCTTCAAGATTAATTCCACCAAAAGTTGGAGCTAAAGCTTTACAAAAAGCTACAATTTCTTCTATGCTGTGTGCATTAATTTCTATATCATAAGCATTGACATTTGCAAATTTTTTAAACAAACAAGCTTTACCTTCCATAACAGGCTTACTCGCATTTGCACCAATATCTCCAAGTCCTAAAACTGCACTCCCATCACTTACAACCGCAACTAAATTCGCCTTATTTGTATAAACATAAGCAAGTTCCTCATCTTTTGCAATTTCAAGGCAAGGTTCAGCAACACCAGGGCTATAAGCTAAAGCTAAATCATAACTTGAATTCATCGCCTTACTTGGACTAATATCGATTTTTCCACCTAAGTGATATTTTAAAGCGTCTTCTTTTAAACTTAAACTCATTATTTTCCTTTAAAATTTAAAAAATTTTGTATTCTTTGTTTGCATTCTTGCACTCCTAAAAACTCAAGCACTTCAAAAATACTAGGACTTACCGCACCTCCTGTTAAGGCAATGCGTATGGCTTGAGCAAGGTCTTTGAGTTTTATCCCATTTTTTTCTAAAAATTCATTGGTAAAATCCTCAAATTCTTTAGCATTATTTTGGGTTTTAAGCTCATTTGCATAATTTTTAAGAAAGATTAAATTTTCATCATTGATGAATTTTTTTACCGCCACTTCATCGTAATTTTTAGGGCTTTCTAAAATGCTTTTTGCACCCGAAATTATTTCAAGCAAAGTTTTAGCTCTTTGTCTTAATAAATCAAGTAAAAACCCAGCTTTAGGCACAGAACTTAAGTCAAAACCAAATTCTTTTAATTGCTCATTAATCCTTTCAAAAGGCAAGGTTTTGATATAATGAGTGTTAAGCCACTCAAGCTTTTTAAAATTATAAGATGATGCGCTTTTACTAATATGATGCGGGTCAAAAAGCTTTTCGAGCTCACTTAAAGAAAAAATTTCATCATCATTATGACTCCAACCTAAACGTACTAAAAAATTAAGCAAAGCTTCGGGCAAAATTCCCATTGTTTTATACTCCATTACATCGGTAGCTCCGTGCCTTTTTGAAAGCTTTTTGCCATCTTCGCCGTGTATCATAGCCAAATGAAAAAACTTAGGAATTTCAAAACCCAAAGCTTCATAAAGCACGATTTGTTTAGGAGTATTTGAAAGATGATCATCTCCTCTTATAACATCACTGACTTTCATCAAAGCATCATCGATTACAACTGTGAAATTGTAAGTAGGAGTTCCATCACTTCTTGCAATAATAAAATCATCTAAAATATCTTCAACTTTAAATTTCACTTCACCTTTAATGCCATCATTAAAAGAAATTTCGCCACTTAGTGGAGCTTTAATACGCACAACAGGTTCTACACCACTTGGTGGAGTGCCTTTAAAATCTCTATATCTACCATCGTATTTTGGACGCTCTTTTCTCGCTTCTTGAGCTTTTCTAAGCTCATCAAGTTCTTCTTTGCTCGTATAACAATAATACGCCTTATCCTCATCTAAGAGTTTTTGAATGTATTGCTTATAAAGTTCTAAGCGATTTGATTGATACACAACTTCACCATCATAATCAAGCCCACACCATTTAAAAGCTTCAATGATTGCTAGTGTAGCTTCCTTAGAATTGCGTTTTAAATCTGTATCTTCAATACGCAATAAAAATTTTCCGCCCTTATTTTTTGCATAAAGATAATTATAAAGAGCAGTCCTTAAACCCCCTATATGTAGGTATCCTGTAGGTGAAGGTGCGAAACGTGTGATTAAATTTTTTTGCATTTTTTGTCTTTTCTTAAATTTTAATCGGTATAATGCGATATTTATACTTAAATAAAGGTTTAATTATGAAAAAAATTTGTATATTTTTATTTTTTTGCTTGAGTTTAGCGAATGCAGCTCTTACAAATTCCATAGTTCTTATAGTGGAAAAAGAGCCTATCACAGCTTATGATATAAGCCAAACAATGAAGGTTTTAAATATTTCGAGAGAAC
Source organism: Campylobacter sp. (assembly GCA_022511325.1). Classification (GTDB taxonomy): domain Bacteria; phylum Campylobacterota; class Campylobacteria; order Campylobacterales; family Campylobacteraceae; genus Campylobacter_D. The sequence continues at coordinate 94 of JAFLRU010000097.1, read as the reverse complement.
AAGCTTTAAATTTGCTCATCAATGAAAAAATTGAGGCTTCGCAAATGAAACAGCTTGAAATCGTGGTTAATGATCTTGAGGTTGATGAGGGCAT
>JAFLRU010000096.1:3878-4113 GCA_022511325.1 Campylobacter sp. | reverse complement strand
TATGTCCTAAATCAACAAAAGCATTGATAAAAGCTACAGATAAAAAAGGAATAACTCCAAAAATTTGGATTAAAGATTTTTGTTTCATTGTCTATCCTTTGCGGTTTTTTTAAATTTAAAAACTTATGTTTAAACTGAAATTCTAAATTTTAGTTTTTGAAATTTAAAAGCTTTAATTAATGAAAGGCTAATTTCAAAATGAAAAATGCGTTAGCATTAAGCTTCATTTGTGAAA
>JAFLRU010000096.1:0-3868 GCA_022511325.1 Campylobacter sp. | reverse complement strand
ATCCACAAAAGTATTAATAAAAGCTACGAATAAAAAAGGAATAGCTCCAAAAATTTGGATCAAAGATTTTTGTTTCATTTATTTAGCCTCGAATTTTAAATTTATACATTGAATCTAAAATGAATCACATCTCCATCTTCAACTAAATAATCTTTTCCTTCAAGTCTAAGTTTCCCAGCTTCTTTAGCGGCATTTTCACCCCCACAAGCAATATAATCCTCATAAGAAATCACTTCAGCTTTGATAAAACCTTTTTCAAAATCATTATGAATCACACTTGCAGCCTTTGGAGCCTTGTAGCCTTTGCGTATAGTCCAAGAACGCACTTCAATTTCTCCTGCTGTAAAATAGCTAATAAGTCCAAGTTTAAAAAAAGCTTTGCGTATGATTTGAGCTAGCCCACTTTCTTTTACGCCTAAAGAATTTAAAAATTCATCTGCTTCCTCATCACTTAAGCCTATGAGTTCTTCTTCAATCTTCGCACAAAGTTTTACAACTTCGTGATTTTGTTTAGCGGCATAAACTTTGAGTTTTTTTACATATTCATTATCTTCATTGAGAGCATTTTCATCAACATTTGCCCCATAAATTACTTCTTTAGCTGAAAGTAGTCTAAGTTCTTTGATGAGTTTTTTATAATTTTCATTGTCTTTATCTTCAAATACACTTGCACTTAAACCTTTATTTAAATGCTCTAGTAAAGCATTTGCAAGTTCTAAACTTTCTTTAGCTCCTTTTTGGTTTGCTTTTGCTTCTTTGGTGAGTTTTTCAATTTTTTTACTAAGCTGTTCAATGTCTGCTAGAATAAGCTCGGTGTTAATAATCTCAATATCTCTAATAGGATCAACGCTTCCTTCAACGTGAGTGATATTTTCTTCATCAAAACAGCGAACAATATGTAAAATCACTTCGGTTTCTCTTATGTTTGATAGGAATTTATTGCCAAGTCCTTCGCCTTTACTTGCTCCTTTAACAAGTCCTGCAATATCTACAAATTCAATCAAAGAATGAAGAATTTTTTCAGGTTTTACAATCTTAGCAAGTTCAAAAAGCCTAGAATCAGGAACTTCAACCATAGCTTTGTTTGGCTCTATGGTGCAAAAAGGATAATTTGCACTCTGTGCATTTTGTGCCTTAGTAAGAGCATTGAAAGTGGTTGATTTTCCAACATTTGGTAGTCCAACTATGCCTACGCAAAGATTCATTTAGCTTTCCTTAGGAGATGAATGAGGAAATTGACGCACATTCTAACTCCAGCTCCACCAGCTCCAAAGCTTGTATAACCCCAAGCTTTTTCAGTGTATGCAGGTCCTGCAATATCAAGATGCAACCATTTGTCTTTGTATTCTTTGCGTATGAATTTATCAAGAAAAATTCCTGCTGTAATGGCTCCGCCATAACGGCTTGAGGCTGTATTGCTTACATCAGCAATGTTTGATTTTACGAGTTCTCTTAAATATGGGTTAAAATGAAGTATAGTAGTGTATTCTCCGCTTTTTTTACTGCTAAGATAAAATTCATTTTGCAAATCTTCGTTATTGCCCATAATGCCACTTGTATATTCTCCAAGCCCTACAACACAAGCACCTGTTAGAGTTGCCATATCAATGAGTAAATCAGGTTTTAAATCTTGAGCATAAGAAAGACAATCTGCAAGAACAAGTCTGCCCTCTGCGTCAGTGTTACGCACTTCTATGCTCACACCTTCACGAGAGATTAAGACATCATCAGGTTTATAAGCATTGCCTCCTATCATATTTTCAGTTGCACCTAAAATGGAGTGAATTTCAAGCTCTAAATTCAGTTCGCAAGCAGCTTTAATGATACCCATTGCAGCAGCAGCTCCGCTTTTGTCTGCTTTCATTGTTAGCATATAATCTGCAGGTTTTAAGCTAAGTCCTCCACTATCGTAAGTTAGACCCTTTCCTACGAAAACGATACGTTTTTTCGCATTTTTACCTTTATAGCTAAGGTGAATAAGACGCGGTGGATGAACTGAAGCACGGTTCACAGCTAAAAAAGCATTCATTTTTTCTTTGGCTAAAAATTTTTCATCATAAATTTTACAAGTGATATTTTTATGGCTTTTGGCTAATTTTCCAGCGTCTTCTGCCATTTTTAAAGGGGTGTAAATTTCAGGAATTTCATTGACTATGTTTTTAGTGAAATTCGTAGCATTAGCTAAAATTTCTCCCCTACTAAGTCCTAAATTTGCTTCGTTAATATCAAATTTTTTATTATGAAGTTCATCTTTGGAAATGATGATTTTTTCAAGGATTGAACTTTTTTTGTCGCTTTTATATTTATCAAATTTATAAGCTCCAAACAGCACACCTTCAACTAAAGAAGCAAAGCTTCTTACAACGCATTCTCCTATAATAGAAGGAGTTTTAATGCTTTTGATATTTAATTTTTCAAGGCTTTTGTAAGCTGTGCAAAAAGCGAGTCTTATATCTTCATAAGAAAGACTTTTAAGTTCTATAAAAAGCCTTTTATTTGGTAAATCTAAACAAGTTCCCTCACCTTTATAATTATTGAGTTTGAAAAAATCTTTTTCTTTAGTGAATTTCTTAAGATTTTTATCCTGTATAAAAACGAGTTCAAAATCTGCTTTGATTTTACTTAAATTTTGATTGCTAAATTCGAATTTCATTACCTCTCCTTTTTGTTTTTAAGTATAGTTTTTTCCATTTGTCTAAAAGAAAAAATTAACAAAGATAAAAAAGCTATGATAAGAATTGCTGCATAATACCAATGATCTTTAGCCCAATGAAGCACCTTTTCTATCAAATTTCCAAAATACCATGCTAAAGTTATGGTAATAGTTGCCCAAACCCACGCACTAAAAAGATTGATAAGAGCAAATTTTTTAGCACTATAACGCGTTATACCTATACTCATAGGAATTACAGTTCTAAAACCATACATATATCTTTGAATGAAAATGATAGGCCAACCAAATTTTTGCAAAAGTAAGTGTGCCACAGCAAATTTGCGTCTTTGAGTTTGAAGCTTTTTTTGAATGATTTTTTTATTATATCTGCCTATATAAAAATAGATTTGATCTCCTACAAAACCTCCAAGACCAGCTACAAAAACAGCTAAAGCCACATTCATTTTACCATCGTGAGATGCAAATCCTGCAAAAATAAGTCCAAGCTCGCCCTCTAAAATGCTCCAAAAGAAAAGTATGGTATAACCCCAAGTTTCAACGTGTTCATTCCATATACCAACAATAAATTCTTCAAGGGAAAAATCTGCTTGTTTTAGTTCATAAATTCCATAAATTGCAAGTAAAATGACGAGTAAAAGAATGAAAATTTTAATTGTTTTTTCCATAATTAAAAATCCTTTTTAAAGCTTAAATTTCTAAAACACTATAAACAGAAGTCAATTTTTCAAGCTTTGAAGCTCCTTTTAAATCTTTAAGGTTGAGTAAAAAACAAGCTTCGACGCATTCTCCTCCAGCTTTTTTGATAAGCTCGTAAGAAGCTAGAGCTGTTCCACCTGTGGCGATTAAATCATCTACAAGTAAAACCTTAGCATTTTTGACATTTCTAAACGCATCTGTATGAATTTCTACTTTATCTGTACCGTATTCTAACTTATACTCGCAACTGAAGGTTTGAAATGGAAGTTTTTTAGGTTTGCGAATAGGAACAAAAGGTAAAGCAAGTTTTGCACATAACATAGAAGCAAAGATAAAACCCCTGCTTTCTGTTCCTGCAATGAAATCTAAATTTTTATCTTTATAATGTTGGTGCAAGTGTGTTAGCAAAAAATTTAAAGCCTCTTTGTTATTAAGTAGAGTTGTAATATCTTTAAACAAAATTCCTTTTTCAGGAAAATCTGCAATATCGCGTATGCT
>JAFLRU010000095.1 GCA_022511325.1 Campylobacter sp. | reverse complement strand
AATAGGATTTAAATTTTCTCTTTGAATATTTTCAATCAAAGCAAGTTCTCTTAGTTTTTCTTCTTTTGCGTTAGAAATTAAAGCTTTAATGGTTTTTAAGCCTAAAATTTGAGTTGCACGCAGTCTTCTTTCACCTGAAACCAAGATAAAAGAATCATTTTTTTTAAGCACTACAATAGGTTGAATGAGTCCGTATTCTTTAATGGATTTTGAAAGTTCATTTAAAGATTTTTCATCAAAATATTTTCTTGGCTGAAAGGGATTGGGCTTAATTTTTTCAATAGGAATTTCATTGATTTTGTTTTTATCAAGTCCTAATTCTTTGCTATAAACTTCATCTATATCGCCTAAAAGTCCGCTAAGCCCTTTACCTAAACCACCTTTTTTCATCATCTATCCTAAAATCGAATGAGCTAAATTTTGATAGGCTAAAGAACCCGGAGATTTTATATCATAAAGTATAATAGGCTTACCAAAACTCGGGCTTTCAGCAAGTTTTACATTTCTTGGAATAACGATAAAATCCTCTTCATTGCCATTAATTGTAAAAAGTTGTTTTTTGAAATTTTGTTTTAAATCTTCAACAACATCTTTAGATAAGTTATTTTGAGAACTATACATTGTAGGTAAAAAACCTCTAACTCGAAGCTTTGGATTGATGGTTTTTTTAATAATTTTTATGGTATTTAGCACCATAGCTACACCTTCAAGGGCATAAAATTCACATTGTATAGGGATAATCACACTATCACTTGCTGCAAAAGCATTTATCGTAATACTTCCTAAAGCAGGGGGTGAATCAATGATGATAAAATCATATTCATCAACTACTTCTTTAAGCTGATTTTTAAGCACCATTTTTCTTTCGCTATCTTCACCCTTAGCAAGTTCTTGCTCAATGCCTACAAGTCCTATGTTTGAAGGGGCTAAATGAAGCTTAGGTAATTCTGTTTTTAAAATAATATCCGAAAGTTTTTTTCTGCCGATAAAAACGTGGTAGATATTGTATTCATAGTTATTTCTATTAAAACCAAGTCCTGTTGTAGCATTTGCTTGTGGATCAACATCTACAAGCAAAACTTTTTTTTCTGCAACAGCTAATGAGGCTGCCAAATTTACAGCTGTGGTTGTTTTTCCTACTCCACCTTTTTGATTTGCTATTGTAATTACTTCGCTCATCTTAAACTATACACCCTTTTATTATCTAATAAAATCGAACCATCTTCATACAAAAACGCGTCTTCTAAAAGAAATTCTTTGCCCTCATAATGGACGCTAAATTTTCGCGATTTTTCGAATTCTATCATATACTTGCTAAAAATATCCTTCCATAAAATTTTTTGTTCTAAAATTTTTACAAACTCTTCAACTAAATCTTTAAGAGTAATGTTTATATCGAGTAAAGCAGCATTCTTAGGAGCAAATTTTAAATTAAGTCCTATGCCTCCGATAATAAAATTTTTGATTTTTGCACTGATAACCCCGCCCACTTTTAAATCTTTTATATACAAATCATTAGGCCATTTAAGCCAAAGTTGTGAACCCTTGCTTTCTAAAAGTTCTTTAAGCAAATAAGCAAAATAAATACTTGCTGAAGCTAAAGGTAAATCTTGTGCTAAATCTTCTTGTTTTATGCAAAAGGACAAATGCAAATTTCCCTCCTTACTTTGCCAAGTATTTTCTCTACTGCCAACCCCATTTGTTTGTTTTAAAGCATAGATTGCAAAATTTTCTTTAATTTCATCTTTGCGAATTTTTTCGCATAAAAAAAGATGAGTTGAAGCTAGGCTTTCAACACAAACAATTTCCATTTTTAAGCCTTTTTCCGTTTAAATAACTTCTTGCATCAATAGGTTTTTTTCCACTTGCTTGAAGCTTTTTGATTCTTAAAGTTCCAATTTTACAAGCAAGTAAGAAACTTTCTTTTTCAAGCTCTAAAATTTCCCCAGCTTTTAAATGTTCTTTATCGTCAATGAGTTCTAAATCCAAAATTTTCAAGCCATTTTCTAAAAAAATTCCGGGCCAATTATAAAAAGCTAAAAATTTTTGATAAAGCTCTCTTGCATTATGAAATTCTACAAGTCCATCTTCTTTTTTGATTTTTGAACAAAGTGTCGCTTTGCTTTCATCTTGAGGTATAGGAGAGAGTTTGTGAAAGTTTAAAAGAGTATCCACACACAATTTTGCAGCTAAATTCGCTAAAAGTTCAAAGACTTCACTTGAGTTTTTATCTTTAATATTGCATTCTACGCTTTGTAAAATTTTTCCTGTATCAAGTCCTTCGTCCATTAACATTGTGCAAACTCCGCTTTTTTCATCACCATTTAAAATTGCACTTTGTATAGGAGAAGCTCCACGATATTTTGGAAGCAAAGAGGCGTGTAAATTAATGCAAGGAGCTAAGTTTAAAATGCTTTTTGGCAAAATTTTTCCATAGGCTGCCACAACGATAAAGTCAGGCTTTAAAGATTTGATTTGCTCACTTACGCTTTCATCTTTTAGAGTGCGTGGAGTAAAAATAGGAATGTGCGGAAAATTTTGCATTAAAAAGGCTTTGATATGACTTGGGGTAAGCACTTGTTTTCTTCCTACAGCTTTATCTTCCCCAGTATAAAGAGCAAGAATATTAAAATGTTTTAAAAGCTCTTTTAAAATAGTTGTTGCATAAGATGGAGTTCCCATAAAAATGATATTTTTTTGCATTAAGATACTCGAATTTGGATTAAAAAATGATTATAACGCATTTGAAATTAAAGCCAAATTAACGCGAAATTTTGTTTGCAAATTCTTAAATTTTCACAAAATTGCTTTTCATCAAAATTATTGAAACTCCTTGTTTATAAGCTCTGCAAAGATACAAAAAGCAAAAAAGGTAAAAAATGTTGCACATAAAATATCAAGTTTTTTAGAGTGTTTTATATAAAAATTTTTAACCCTTGATTTTGAAAATACAAAAGCTATGAAAGCAAAGTAAATAAAGCTTTCTAAACTTAGAATCAAGACGAGTAAAAATAAGGAGAAAACATTGTCATCAAAGCTAAAACTCGAAAAAATACTCCCAAAATAAAGCACGGATTTAGGATTTGAAATATTGGTTAAAAAGCCACTTAGAAAGGCTTTTGAATTTTTATTTTCCTTAAATTCTTGCTCGTTTTTGAGATTTTTAAGAAGTAAAGAAGCCAGATAAAGCAAATAACAGGCTCCTAAAAAGGACAAGAAAATTTGGAGTAAAGGAAAAAATTTAAAGAGTAAATTAAGTCCCGTTAAGGATAAAATAATCCAAAGTAAAATTGCAAAATTTATGCCAAAAACAGCTTTTAAATCTTGTTTAAGAGCATAAGAACAAACGAGCAAAAAATCAACTCCCGGAGTAAAAGAGCGAAAAAATGAACGCTTAAAATCAAAATAAAACTCATTGCAAAGCCTAAATTTTAGTATTTAAATTGATTTATTATCAAATTATAGAATGACAAATCATTATAACAAATATACTTAAAATCTATAAATAATAAATTTTTTAAGGTAGAAAATATTGATTTGAATTTAAAAAAGAAGAAATAGAAAATTTCCATAAAAAATCGTTAGAAATGTTGCCAAAAGTAAGAAAAAAAGCTATTTTCAATTAAGTCTTAGCCTTGAACTTGGTTACAAATCCTGTTTTTTAGTCGGCAACGCTGAAGCTGGGCATAAAATATTCATTATAATCTTGAACATCTTTGCTAAAATTTTTAGGAATGAAGCTTACGGAATCTTTAAATGATTATTTTTGAGAGATTAGAATTAAATTTCCTAAATATTTGTTTCATTATAAAAATTTCATTGTTTCTAAAAAAGCCTTATTTTCCGTTTTCTTGGCAAATTTTCTCTCTTTTTATTCTTTAAATTCTTGCTCGCCAACCTCTTCTTAATCTTTTTCTTCGCAAAAACATTCTTTTTAATAAATTTATTCACTAAACTTTATCTAAACTCCCTATTTTTTATCAAACTTTAAGCAAGTTAAAGTATAATTCTAGCTTTACTTTACGAATTTTACTTTCTCAATAACAAATCATTTTTTGAGTATTCCAAGTGAGATTTGGTGTTCTTTGAATTATCATTGTTAAAAACACAAGCAAGTTA
>JAFLRU010000094.1 GCA_022511325.1 Campylobacter sp. | reverse complement strand
CTTCCCATACCTTCACTTAACGAGGTTAATTATTTGGCTTTTGGAGAAGCCGATGAAGAATATCATAATGAATTATATGGTTATATTGATAGTCAGGAGATTTTATCAAGCTACAGTCAAGGAAAGCCGAAAATAGAATACAGTAGGCTGCTTGAAAATGGCAAAATTAAAAAACAAAAAATCACTATGACAGAATATATACGACATCAAATTCATCACCCAGAAAATAACAACAATGAAAAATTTACAAATGACGAATTGCAGCAATCAATTAGAGCAATGAGAGAATTTATAGAAGAATGGAAAGGAAACAAATGAGTTACCAAGAAAAAGATTTAGAAAATTTTATTGAAGCCTATTTGCTTGAAACTCATAGTTATACACAAAGAAAGCAAGAACATTATGATAAAAACTTATGCCTTGATACAACTTTACTTGAAAATTTCTTGCAATCCACCCAAGATACAGAGCTTCTTAATCTCAAAAAACGCATAGGCGAGGATTACAAAGACGCTCTTTTAAAGCGTCTTATTGCTCAAATCAAAGAAAAAGGTATCTTGCATATCTTGCAGCAAGGCATAGAAATTCACGGGATAAAACTCAAACTTGCTTTTTTAAAGCCAAGCAATGATTCTAATCCTCAAAGCCTAGAAAATTACGCTAAAAACACGCTTTCAGTGATAAGACAACTTCATTATAGCACGAAAAATAATAATTCTTTGGATATGGTGATTTTCTTAAACGGCTTGCCACTTATCACCCTAGAGCTTAAAAACCCTTTCACAAGGCAGAATGTCTTTAATGCCATAACTCAATATAAAGAGGATAGGGACCCAAGAGAAACTCTTTTTGAGCGTTGCATTGTGCATTTTGCCCTAGATAGTGATTTAGTCTATATGAGCACTAAGCTTGAGGGAGAAAAAACAAGCTTTTTGCCTTTTAATCGTGGGCTAAATAATGGTAGTGGGGAAATAGGGCTTAGGAGTGGAGCAGGGAATCCTCCAAGCGAGGGCGTAAAAACAGCTTATCTGTGGGAAAGAATCTTTGCAAAAGATATTTTGCTCTCATTAATATTTGATTTTGCTCAGTGTATCAAAGATGATAAGAGCAAAGCAAAAATCATTTTTCCACGCTATCATCAATTTGATGTTGTGGGAAAGCTTTTAGCGGACGCAAAAGAAAATGGCGTAGGGCAAAGATATTTGATTCAGCATAGTGCGGGAAGCGGAAAGAGTAATTCTATCGCTTGGCTTGCACACAATCTTGTAAGCTTACATAGAGTAAATCAGCAAGGAAAAATAGAACTTGTTTTTGATAGTGTGATTGTTGTAACGGATAGAAAAATACTTGATAGTCAAATCAGGGAAAATGTCAAAGCCTTTTCTCATACTAAAGGTTTAGTAGAGGCTATCACAGAGGGAAGCAAACAGCTTAGAGAGGCTTTAGAAGAGGGTAAGAAAATCATCATTACTACGATTCAAAAATTCCCCTATATCTTAGATGATATAAAAGAGCTTAAAGCCAAGCATTTTGCGGTAATCATCGATGAGGCACACTCGAGTCAAAGCGGAATTTCAGCTCAAAAAATGGGAGAGGCGATTAGAGATAAAGGCGAGAGCGAAAAAGACGAGGATACATACAAAGATAGTGAAGATGAGATTTTAGAAATTATTAAAAATAAAAAATTACAGCCTAATGCCTCTTATTTTGCATTCACCGCTACACCTAAACCAAAAACCTTAGAAATGTTTGGAAAACCTTGCAAAATAGAGGGGATAGAAAAATTCACGCCTTTTCATTTGTATTCAATGAAACAAGCCATTGAGGAGGGCTTTATCCTCGATGTATTAAGAGGATACACAACCTATAAGAGCTATTATAAAATCAATTCTTTGCTTAAAGATGATGACCCTCGCTATGATAAAAAGAAAGCAAATGCTAAGCTTAAAGCCTATGTCGAGGGCGATGCAAATGCGATAGCCAAAAAAGCAGAAGTAATGATAGAGCATTTCTTTACGCACAGCTATAAAAAAATTGGGGGCAAGGCTAAGGCAATGGTTGTTACAAAATCAAGAAAAAATGCCGTGAAATACTATTTTGCTTTTCAAAATTACCTCAAAAATCATTATCCGCATTTTAAGGCTCTTGTCGCCTTTTCAGGTGAAGTAAGTATGGGGGAGCAAACTTATAGCGAGAGTGGGCTAAATGGCATTGCAGAATCAAGACTTAAAGATGAGTTTAAAACAAAAGAAAGTTATCGTTTCCTCATTGTCGCTCAAAAATACCAAACAGGCTTTGATGAGCCACTTTTGCATACAATGTATGTAGATAAGAAACTAAGCGGGGTAAATGCAGTGCAAACTCTCTCAAGGCTCAATCGCGTGTGTAAAAACAAAGAGGATACTTGTGTTTTGGATTTTGCTAATACCCACGAGGAGATAGGGGAGGCTTTTAGCACTTTTTATGAGCAAACATTTTTGGGTGAGCCAACAGACCCTAATAAGATTTTTGACCTTAAAAGCAATCTTAGTGAATATAGAATCTACACGCAAGAGGAGGTGGATTCTTTTACGGCAATGATTTTAAAGAGAGAAAAAGAAAATGTGATTCATTCAAAACTTGATATAATGATTAAACGTTATGAGCAAAAATCACAAGAGGAAAAAGCGGATTTTTACGCTAAAAGTAAAACTTATCTTAAAGATTATTCCTTTCTTGCCCAAATCTTACCTTATGAAGATATAGAGCTTGAAAAAACCTATATCTTGCTTAAAAAACTCATCACAAAAATTACACCGCCAAAAGATGAGGATTTAGCCAAGGGAATTCTTGATAATGTAGATTTTGATAGTTACCGCATACAGCTTGATAGGACGGAAAATATTATGCTTGAAGGAAATGGGGAGCTAAAACCCTCCCAAGCTGATGGTTCAAGTAAAATAGCAGAAACAGAGCTTGATGAACTCTCAAATATCATCAAAGAATTTAATGAGAGATATGGAAATACAGAATGGGGAGAGGCAGATAAAGTCGCTAGAGTGCTTCAAAACATTAAAGATGATGTGAAAAAAGATGAAGATTTTATCAATTCGTTTAAATATACTGATAAACAAAACTTACGCATTGATTTTGAGAAAATACTAGAGAAAAAATTTCAAGATTTTATCAATGATAATTTTATCCTTTTTAAGCGATTTAATGACGATGAAAAGGGATTCAAAAAAGCAATCACGCAAACAATGTTTGATATGGTTTATGCCGATATGAAATGATTTTCTATAAAAAATTGGAGTTTGATTTAGACAATATATTGAAAGATAATTTTTGGTGTCAAGGGGGAGACTTGAACTCCCGACCTCCGGCTTATGAGACCAGCGCTCTAACCAGCTGAGCTACCCTGACTGAATGAAAGCCTTAATTATACTCTTTATTTACTAAAAATTTGCTGATTTATTAAAATTGCTTTTGTTTTATTGCTTTGATTTGGATATAATAACTTTTTTAATTTTAGAGAGGTGTCCGAGCGGTTTAAGGAGCACGCCTGGAACGCGTGTAAAGTGCAAGCTTTCGAGGGTTCAAATCCCTTCCTCTCTGCCATTTTTAACTTAAATTCACCAAAAATTCTAATTTTTGTAAAAATTTATAAGCGACTTTCAAAGAGCTATAAGCTAAATTTAATCAATAAAATTTAAGCAAAAATCAGGCATAATTTTTGTTCCATTTGGGGCATTAGCTCAGCTGGGAGAGCACAACGCTGGCAGCGTTGGGGTCAGCGGTTCGAACCCGCTATGCTCCACCAAAGGTTCCGTAGCTCAGTTGGTAGAGCACTACCTTGACATGGTAGTGGTCGTTGGTTCAAGTCCAATCGGAGCCACCATTTTTAAAATAAATATTTTTGTAAGAAAAGTATTGTTATAATAATTTTTTGATAATTGAAAGGGATTTTTAATGTTAAAAGAATTATTAGATATTAAAAAAGAAATGGATCCTATTATTAAAGAAGCAAATGTAAAACTCAATTATTTGGCACGCGAAGTGATTGTGCGTAAGAAAGAATACGAAATTTACGGACCTATGGTCGATCGCGTTTATTTAGATAATGCAATTTATGTCAAGGTTATGTCAAGCGGACGCGATACAAAAAATGACAAAGTCGATATTAAAACGGGTTTTTATATGGTTTTTGTCG
>JAFLRU010000093.1 GCA_022511325.1 Campylobacter sp. | reverse complement strand
TTTATTAATGTGTATGGAAGAAAATGTTGAAGTGAGTGAAAAAAATGAACAAATTTCTAAGGTATTGCTCCAAATTGTAGATGAATTAAAAATCGTATGCCATAGTCTTGAGGGAGAGCTTAGTAAATTTGAAGTTTAAGGGGTTAAAAATGAAAAAAAAATATTTAGCATTTTTGGTTTGTTTGAGTTTTTTTATAGGGTGTTCTAGTAATATTGAGCAAGTAAATAAACAAGAAAATTCAGTTTCAATTAAAGAAAATCAAGTTTTAAATATAGAAAAAATTAGCATAAACGGTAAAATTTATAACATACAAAATGCAGAATCAAGACCAAATATTACTTTTAGTACAGATAAATTTTATGGTTCTTCAGGTTGTAATCGTTTTTTTGGGACTTATCAAAAAAATTCTAACTTACTTAGCATAGGAGAACAAAGCGTAGCTTCCACACAAATGCTTTGCTATCCTGCAGATGTAATGGAATTTGAGCGTTTATTTCTTACAAATTTAAGGGGAAGTTTTAAAATTTTAAATCAAGATGGTAAGCTTATCCTTGATAATGATACGATGAAAATATTTTTTGAATAATTTTTCGTAAATTAAAGACAAAAATCTTCCAAAGACTTGACAAAAATGCAAAAAATGTTTACAATTAGATTTTATTATCAAAAAAGGTATAAAAATGATAAAATCTATACCCGAATGGAGCGAACAAGAGTATTTGCTCCTTGCTTTACCTCACGAAAAAACAGACTGGAAGCCTTATTTATCTGAAATTTTAGAAAGTTATAAAAAATTTATAGAGGCTATAATTCCTTTTCAAAAGGTTTTACTTATTGCTCCACAACAGGAGGATTTTAAACCTTTTTCACATTTTAAAAATGTAGAATTTTTTAAATGCCCTACAAATGATACTTGGATAAGAGATTTTGGGGCAATTGAAATTTGGCAAGGGGGTAAGATTAAGGCTCTTGATTTTACCTTTAATGCGTGGGGAAATAAATTTGAAAGCTCGCTTGATAATGCAGTAAATTCTAAACTTTTTAAAGATAAGCTCGGGCAAGATTTACAAAAAATTGACTTAGTTTTAGAAGGCGGAAGCATAGATTTTAATGGAAAGGGCACTATGCTTACGAGTTCATATTGTCTTTTAAATCCTAACCGAAATTCTCACTTGAATAAAAACGAACTAGAAAAAAAACTTAAAAATCTTTTTGGTTTAGAACAAATTTTATGGCTTGAAAATGGCTTTATTAAAGGTGATGATACAGACCATCATATCGATACTTTAGCACGTTTTATTGATGAAGAAACTATAGCTTTTTGCGTATGCGAAGATGAAAAAGATGAACATTTTAAGCCCCTATCCTTGATGAAGCAAGAGCTTGAAAAAACAAGCTTTAAACTCCTAGAACTCCCCTTGCCTAAGCCTTTATTTTATGAAAATCAAAGACTTGGAGCAACTTATGCAAATTTTGTTTTTATTAATAATGCTTTGATTGTGCCTTTTTATAGCGATGAAAATGATGAGCTTGTTAAAACAAGACTTCAGAAAGCTTTACCAAATCGTGAAATTATCGGTGTTGATGCGAGAGTATTTTTAAGACAGAATGGCTCTCTTCATTGTTCTTGTCAAAATCTTTTTAAGGATAAAAAATGAATTTAGAGAAAAAAGCCACCATAATTGCTAGCACTTGTGCATTTTTATTAGCTTTGATTAAATTTATCGTTGGACTTTTAAGCGGTTCAGTAGCTGTGCTTTCAAGTGCTATTGATTCTATGATGGATTTTGCAATTTCAGCTTTTAACTTTTTAGCCCTTAAAAAATCTGCTCAAAAACCTAATGAAAATTTTAATTTTGGTTTTAGTAAGATTGAAGCTCTTATGGGGGTTTTAGAAGGTTTTTTTATAACAGGAATTGGAATTTTTATTTTTTATGAAAGCATTTTAAAAATTTATCATAAAGAAGAAATTAGAGATTTAAATTCTAGTATTTTTGTGATGATTTTTGCTTTAGTCATTACTTTTTTTCTTGTTATTTTTCTTAATTTTGTCGCTAAAAAAACTAAAAGTCTGATTATAGAGAGCGATTGTTTGCATTATAAAAGTGATTTTCTAACGAATTTTTGTGCTTTAATCGCTTTAGTTTTAATTTATTTTACAAATTTACATATTGTTGATGCGATTTTTGGTATTGTCATTAGTCTTTATACGATTTTTAGTTCTTTTAAAATCATCAAAAAAGCTTTAGCTTTTTTGATGGATGCAGCTTTAGAGGAAGATAAGGTGGAAAAAATTTGCGAAATTATTACAAAAAATAGTGAAATTATAAGTTTTCACGAGTTAAAAACGCGTAAAGCTCCTAATGTAAATTATCTAAGTGTGCATTTAGTTTTTTGCCCTATAATTTCTTTGCTAAATGCTCATCAAATTTCAGATACAATTGAGGATAGTATCAGAAAGACTTTTGGTGATGAAAAATGGGATATACAAATCCATCTTGACCCTTATGATGATGAGAATGCAGAAAAGGAAAGACAATGAAACTTGCTTTAATACAACAAAAATTTCACGGCAATAAAGAAAAAACCATAGCAAAAACTTGCGAATTTATAGAATACGCTGCTAAAAAAGGAGCGAAGCTTGTTTGTCTTGGTGAGCTTCATCAAAGTGAATATTTTTGTCAAAGCGAGAATGTCGAATTTTTTAATCTCGCAAATGATTATGAAAAAGATGTGAAATTTTGGGCTAAAATTGCTAAAAAAAATCAAGTGGTTTTAATCACTTCTTTGTTTGAAAAACGAAATGCTGGACTTTACCACAATAGTGCTGTGGTTTTTGAAAAAGATGGAAGTATAGCGGGAAAATACCGCAAAATGCACATACCTGATGACCCTTGTTTTTATGAGAAATTTTATTTTACTCCGGGTGATTTGGGTTTTAATCCTATATCTACGAGTGTTGGAAAACTCGGGGTGTTAATTTGTTGGGATCAGTGGTATCCTGAAGCAGCAAGGATTATGGCTTTAAAAGGAGCTGAGATTTTGATTTATCCTACTGCTATAGGTTGGTTTGATAAGGATAAAAAAAATGAAAAACAAAGGCAGCTTGAAGCGTGGATTGGGGTGCAAAGAGGACACGCTATTGCAAATACTTTACCTGTGGTAACAATTAATCGTGTAGGCTTTGAAAAAGATAAAAGCGGAGTTGAAAAGGGTATAAGATTTTGGGGAAATTCCTTTGTTTTTGGAGCCGGAGGTGAGGAGCTTTTTAGAGCTAATAGTAAAGATGAACTTTGTAAAATTATCGAGCTTGATTTAAAAAAATGCGAAGAATTGCGTCGTTGGTGGCCTTTTTTACGCGATAGACGCATAGAATATTTTGGAGACTTAAGCAAGAGATTTATTGATTAAGTGTCGGTTTAAATTTCAAATAAAATTAAAAATTTATATGCTAAATTTGCTTGTTTTTTTAAATATTAAAATTTAAGGAAAAGCTATAATGAAAAAAGTTCTTAACATTGCACTTTTAGCTTCTTTATTAATAAGCTCTGCTTTAGCTGATGAGGATTTACTTGCTAAAGTTACTAATGGAGCTTTAAGTGATAATTCTAAAGGAGTAAAAGTTCTTAGCCTTGATGAAATGAAAGAGGTTAAGGGAGGAGCAATTTCTCAAGATGCTAGGATCGCACCTATAGTTGCTTGGGGTTTAAGACAAGGAGTTATGTGGGGTATTAGATATACTGCTTGGGGTGCTTACAATCAACATCATCCTTTGAATAGTAGTGCTGGAATTCACGGGTGGTATTGGTGATAGAAAGTTTTATCGCAAATATAATTGAGTCTTTTATACTCTGTAAAAAGAAAGGTTATGCTTGTTTAATTGTTTTTGTCCTTATAGCTTTTATAATGTTTTTAATTTTTTCAAAGCTTTATGGTTTTATTTGATTAAGATATAAATCTTTCATTTGTCTGTACCGATTTACCTTAAAAATTAATTTTCTAAATTAAGGTATAAAATGATAAATAGTGTAAATTCTTATTCGTCTTATTATAATAACTATACTTCAAACAATGAAAATTCTAAAACAAAAATTTCAAATAACAATTCAAATTTAGTTAATGATGAAACTCAAGCTGTAAGTAAAACTCTAGGCTATGGCGTAGATAAAGACGGGTATTTTACAAGTGATTTTAATGAAGCAGCAGGTTTGCCAAAAGATTATAAGATTTATGCTAAAGATGCTGAAAATTTTG
>JAFLRU010000092.1 GCA_022511325.1 Campylobacter sp. | reverse complement strand
ACTATAAGCTTTAGAATTTGATTTAAATGAGAACTTATATTTTGACTTTTGCTTAAACTCAAATTTTCAAAGACATTCTCTAAGGGTTTTAATGAATAAAACATTGCTCCTCCAAAAGCTAAAACACCTAAATTCTTTAAATGTTCTAAGGCTTGTCTTCTTTGAATATCAAAGCTTAAATTGAGGATTTTTTGTTTTTGCATAGTAAAGTCCTTGTGCGGAATTTTAGAGTGTAAATTTTATAAAAATTATTTATAATATAAAAAAGTAAAAATATTATATGTATTTTAAAACCTTAGGAATGCTAACATTCCCAAGGTTTTAGCAAATTGCTTTGATAATTTTTACAGCGTCATTAAGCCCTGTAACTATGCTTGCACCATTTTTTGTCGCAATATCTCCAGCTACAAAAATTCCTTTTACATTGCTTTGGTGATTTTCATCCATTAAAGGAACACCCTTATCATCGACATTTACACCACATTTTTGCAAGAAATCAAGAGGAGTAGAACCCCCAATCGCATAGATAATTCTATCATAAAGCTCATTTGTGCCGTTATTAAACTTAACTCTAGCTTTTGCATTTTCATCTTCAACTTCGCTAATATCTACACCAAGTTTTAGCTCGATTTTTCCTGAATTTTTAGCTTCTTCAACATCTTTGAGATTAATATCATTTAATCTTGTGAATTTATCTTTTCTATAACAAAGTGTTACTTGATTTGATTTTCCAAGATCCACAGCATATTCAGCAGCTGAATTTCCACCTCCAACGATAAGGATTTTTTCGTTTCCAAGAACTGAATTTGCGTTAAAATTGATAATTTTTGTAAGAGTGAGAGGAAGTTTATAATCAGGCTTATTAGGTTTTCCCATTCTTCCTATGGCAATGATGATATTTTTGCACTCATAATCCCCTTTACTAGTGCTAACGATAAAAGCTTCGTTTTGTTTTTTTACATTTTCGACCTCACTTGAAAATTCTACATTGATATTGTGCTCTTTAATAGCATTTGCAAAGGTTTCTAAGGTGCTTTCTTTTGTCCCATCTTCAAAAGGCACACGACTATAATTTGTGCCTTCACAACCTTTATAAGCCTTATCCACTCTTTTTCCATCTTTGTAAAATTGCATTAAGGTTTGGCAAATATTAGCACTTTTTTCTAAAAGCAAAACTTCTTTATTGCTAAGTTTTGCTTCTACTGCGCAACCAATGCCTGTCGGTCCTGCACCAATAACAATTAAATCCACTTTTTTCATATTTTTACCTTTCAATATTTAATTTTTTGTATAATTAATGTAGCAAATTTTTTGTAAAAAAAGGATAAAAATGCGAAAATTAATACAAAATATTAAGAAAAATTCTCAAAAATTACTTGATTTAACACCTAAACAAAAGGAAAATATTATTTTAGATTTGGTAAAAATTTTAAGAGAAAATTTCAAAGTGATTTTAGAGGCTAATGCTAAAGATTTAGAGAATTTTAATAAAGGTTCAGCTTTAAAAGATAGACTTTTACTGAACGAAACTCGTTTAAATGCACTTTGTAAAAGCTTAGAAGAAATTGCATTTTTAGAAGATCCTGTGCATAAGGTGCATAAGGGTTGGGTGAATTATGCTGGACTTAAAATTGAAAAAATCAGCATTCCTATAGGTTTAATTTGCGTGATTTATGAAGCGCGTCCAGCTTTGAGTGCTGAAATTGTCGCTTTAATGCTTAAAAGTTCTAATGCTTGTATATTTAAAGGGGGAAGTGAAGCTAAAAACACTAATTTCGCTTTATTTGATTTGGTTTGTAAGGTGTTAAAAAACTATGATTTAGAACAATGCTTTTTAATGCTAAGTGAAAGAAAGGAGCTTGTAGAGCTTTTGAATTTTGATGATTTAATTGATGCAATCATTCCAAGGGGTTCTACGCAAATGATACAAGAAATTGCCAACAATACTAAAATTCCTCTCATTAGGCAAGATAAAGGACTTTGCCATATTTTTGTGGATGAGAGTGCGAATTTAAAAAATGCTGTGGATATAGTTATAAATGCAAAATGTCAAAGGGTAAGCGTTTGCAATGCTTTAGAAACCTTACTTGTGCATAAAAATATTGCTAAAGAATTTTTACCTTTGTTGGCTAAAGAACTAGAAAAATTTAAGGTTAAAATCCACGCTCATCAAAATGCTTTAGAATTTTTTAAAAACTCTAATTTAGAACTTTTAGTGGCTACACAGAAGGATTTTGAGCAAGAATGGCTTGATTATGAAATGAGTGTAAAACTCGTGCAAGATTGTGATGAGGCTATAACTCACATCAACGAATTTAGCTCTTTTCATTCTGAAGCTATACTTTCAAATGACGCAAAAAATATTACAAAATTTCAAAGATACATCCACTCTGCTTGTGTTTATGTCAATGCTTCAACGCGTTTTAGTGATGGAGGAGAATTTGGTTTTGGTGGGGAAGTTGGAATTTCTACAGGAAAACTTCACGCTAGAGGACCTATGGGAGTAGAGGAAATTTGCACTTATAAATATCTTATCAGTGGAGAAGGACAAATAAGAAAATGAAAAAAATAATTCTTGAAAATATTAAAAATGTTTTAACGCTTAATAAAACAGAAAGAGTGTGGCAACTACCATTTTTTACGGCTTTGGGTGTTGGTATAGTTTTAAGTGTTGGAGCGTATTATGAGCGTTTAGATTTAGGGCTTATTGCTATGATAGGCACAATGGCTTTTCTTTATATTCCAAATACTCCATTATATCATAAAATGGCGGTTATGATGTGTTGTTCTTTTGGGATTACTCTTTGTTTTTTACTAGGACTTTTAACGCATTTTTTTCCTTTGCTAACGCCTTTAGTGATAGGATTTGTGGCAATGACAAGCTCTATTCTTGTTCGTTATTATGATTTAGGGGCAGTAGGGTCCGCTCCGGGTTATTTTTTCTTCGTTTTTGCTTGTTTGCTTGGTTCTTTTTTCCCTTTTGAGCCTAAGGATTATATTTTCTTAACGGGTGTAGTTTGTATAGGAACTATAGTTGCGAATTTAATGGCTTTTTTGTATTCTTTATCGGTGATTTATTTTTTCAAAAATGCCTTGCCAAAGCCTGTGCCACAAAGAGGACATTGGGGTTTTGAAATTGTGGTAGTAGATTCTTTGATTATGGGAACTTTTGTTGGATTTGCTATTGTTATAGGAGCATTTTTAGAACTTGAACGAAGTTATTGGGTGGCTGTAAGTTGCACGACAATTATGCAAGGTCTTACTTTAAATTCGGTTTGGATTAAGCAAATTCAACGCATCTTAGGCACGGCTTTAGGTGTTCTTTTTGCGTGGTGGCTTTTAGGGATTGATTTTAGCCCTTTTTATTTTGTGCTTTTAATGATGTTCTTAGTTTTTATGACTGAATTTGTAATTGCAAGGAATTATGGTTTAGCAATGATTTTTGTTACTCCTTATATCACTTATCTTGCAGAGGCTGCGACTTCAATGGGGCTTAATAAAGATTTAATCGTAGAAGCAAGACTTGAAGATGTGATAGTAGGAAGTATTTTGGGACTTTTAGGTGGTTTAGTGATACATAAACCTTACTTGAGAAAACCTTTTGATAGTATAGCTCATCGTATTTTTAAAATTAAATTTTAAAAAGTAACTAAAGTAAGCCTAAAAATAGAGGCTTACTAGCTTTATATAAATTTTACAACTTCTTCGAAACTAAAACGTTGTTTTTGAGGAGGTTTTTTGTCTGCACTCACGCCTAAAGCTATCATTAAGGTTGCTCTTTGTTTTTGAGTATCAAGCTTAAGATAGCTATCAAGCTTATCTTTGTCAAAGCCTCCTATCGCACAACTTGCTATATTTAAAGCATTTGCACCATAAAGTATGGTTCCAAGTGCTATATGAGCTTGTTCTCTTGCATAAAACAGCTTTTGCTCCTCGTTCATTGAAGTTAAGAAAGGTTTGTAAGTTTGAATGCGTTTTTGAATTTCATCTTCGCTCATCTTTCTTTTTCTAAGCTTTTCCTCAAAATACTCCGCAAAATCAAGTCTTGAAACGATAATAATCACAGCAGAGGCATTTTTAACATGTTCTTGATGATTTGCAATCTCGCTAAGCTCTTTAAGTTTAGTTTTATCTTTACAAACTACAAAATTCCAAGGCTCAAGTCCCAAAGAACTTGGGCTTAATCTCGCCAATTCCAAAAGAGTTTTAAGTTTTTTATCTTTTAAAATTTTGTCTTTTTTAAAATTTCTGCAAG
>JAFLRU010000091.1 GCA_022511325.1 Campylobacter sp. | reverse complement strand
GAGAGGGATTTTAAGGTTTTGAACAATGGATAAATTAATATTATTTTGTGTAGTCATACTTGAGAGAGCTATAATATTTTTTGTTGATGAGTATAAATAATAGAATAAGAATTTATAAAATAAGTATTCTCGTGTTTGTATTGCGAGTATAGCTTGATTTGTTGTTAAAAATTTATTTGAATATGCGATTTTTCCTAGTGAAGCGTAAATTGAATACAATATAGAAAATGGAGGAACAATTTTTGCCGATGATGATTGTAACCCTTTCTCTGTAATATACTTTTTTGTATTTTGTATGAAACCTGATTCTGTCATATCCTCTATTGATACCCATAAATAAGAATTTGTTTGTTCTGTCGCCCAATAAGATGATATTGATGTATCAGGAGTTCCTCCACCAAAAACTTTTTTTGCGAGGTATTTTAACCGCACTACCTCCCAATGTTTTGGAATCTTCCCTAACCAAGCAATACCGCTTTCTTTGAAAACACATTTTTCTTTCATTTTAGAATCTCACTTAGTAGGCTTTGCACTTCTTTTTCTAGGCTTTGTAAGTCTTTGTCAATCTCGCCTAGGCTTCGTGGAGGCGTGTAGGTGTAAAAGTATTTGTTAAATAAAATTTCATAGCCCACACTTGCACTCTCCCACGCTATCCAACTCTTTGGCACAAAGGGCTTAACTTCTGTATCATAATAGCTTTGAATGTCGTTTTTGAGCGGGATTTTTTCTGTATTGTTTGTTTTATCGCTATCGATAAGGAGATTTTCCTCTGTTTTTTTGAGCTTTACGCCTAGGAATGTGAAAAAATCTTTTCTGTCTTTGAAGTCTCTTGGAGTATTTTCTAAGCTTTTTAGCTTTTCTAAAATTTTATCTTTATCTTTTAGTTTTAAAAATTTTTCATCATCTTGCAAAGCTTCAATGCTTTTTGGCTTTTCAATCAAAATCTTTGTGTAGCCAAAGTCCTCATTATCTAAAATCACACAATCTTGTGTAGGGGCTTCTTTGGCGGAATTAAAATCCAAAAATAAATCTGTGATTTTATCGATATGGGCTTTTGTCATTTCGTTTTGCTTTGAGCCGAGGGATTTTTTCATCTTTGTGTAGTATTTATCGCTTGTGGCATTGATAAGCTGGACTTTGCCTTTTTTGTGTTTGGGCTTTTTGTTAGTGATAATCCACACAAAGGTTGGAATCCCTGTGTTATAAAACATATTTGTAGGTAAAGCGACAATGGCTTCTAAATAGTCGTTTTCGATGATATGCTTTCTAATGGCAACTTGTCCGCTATCTGAATTAAAAAGCGAGCTACCATTATGCACAGAAGCGATACGAGAGCCAAGCGGAGTATCTTTCTTCATCTTGGCTATCATATTGAGTAAAAACATCATTTGTCCATCACTTTTGCTTGTAATGCCTACTTGGAATCTTGGGTCTTTGCACTCTGTTTTGGCATTTTTCTTTTCTACTCCTAGGGCTTTTTGGTCTTTTTCCCAAGATTTGCCATAAGGAGGATTAGTGAGCATAAAATCAAATGTTAAATTTTCAAATTTATCATCGCTTAGGGTTGAGCCATATTTGATATTGTCGGGGTCTTCGCCTTTGATGAGCATATCAGCTTTGCAAATAGCGTAAGTTTCGGGGTTAATCTCTTGTCCATAAAGATAAATTTTTGCTTGGGATTTGATAGCCCCTTGGGAGTCAGTGATAAATTCTTTTGCTTCTGTAAGCATTCCTCCACTCCCGCAAGCGTTATCATACACTAAGAATGTTCCTTGCTTGATTTGACTTTTCACAGGTAAAAATACAAGATGAGTCATAAGCTGTATAATCTCTCTTGGCGTGAAGTGCTCTCCTGCCTCTTCGTTGTTTTCTTCATTAAATCTGCGGATAAGCTCCTCAAAGACATAGCCCATACCAAGATTGCTTAATCCTTGATGAATCACATTGCCATTAGCATCTAGGATACTTTCCATAGAAAGATTGATTTTTGGGGAGCAAAACCTCTCTATCACTCCAAAGAGTATGTTTGCGTCCTCTAAAGTATCAAGCTGATTTCTAAATTTGAATTTGATGATAATATCTGCGATGTTTTTGCTAAAGCCATTGAGATAGTTTTGGAAATTTGCTCTTATGTTTTTAGGGTCAGCTAAAAGACTTTCAAGGCTAAAGCGGGAGTGGTTGTAAAACCCCATACCGCTACCTTGCTCGCCACCAAGTAGGGAATCTAAAACGTCTATTTTGTCTTTGTAGGCATTGTAAGTTTTAAGGACTTTTTCTTTTGTTGGAGCAAGGACACAATCTAATCTCCTAATAATCGTCATAGGCAAAATAACATCGCGATATTTGCCTTTGACATAGATATCACGCAATAAATCATCAGCTACGCTCCAAATAAAGTTGGTAATGGCTTGAAATTTTGTAGTATCCATACTTAATCCTTAAAAATTTTTGTTTTAAAGTGTATATTTTACAAAATACAAGGATAAAAATTATTTAAATGAAAAGGAGAGTGTGAGTTAAATAAATTGCTTTATATAATATTTGTTTTGGTTAAGATGAATTTTTTGCATATATTTAATAACTAAAACATAAACCCTAACTTTTTCCCATTTTTTCATAATATTTTGAGAGCATTAAACCTAAAATTCCCCAAATAAAAGATATAAAAGCACCCACTATTAAAACCAAAGTGATACTTATTTTGGCTAGTATTCCTTCAATTTGCGATGAAATCGCATCTCCACCACGATAAACCACCGTATCTAAAAAAGCTTTGACTTTGTATTTGCAGTCCGAATCAAGAGGCACAAAGAGCATTTCGCGTCCGGGTTTTATTAACGCGTATTCTCCGATTCTTCTTAAGCTCATCACAAGCACTAAAGGCAAGAAAGCAGGGTGGCTAAAAGCAAGGATAATAAAGCCAAAGCCGATTAAAAATCCAAGCAAGGCAAGTAAAGAACGCAAGCCAAAAAATTGCACGATTTTAGAAGTGAAGAAAATTTGAATGATAAAACTCACGCTTTGAACGATTAAATCAATATTTGCAAAGGCTGCCGCTCTTTCTTCTCTGCTTGAAAAATGCACCTTGATAATCCTTGCTTGTTCCATATATAAAAAAGTTGAAACACTCGTTAGTAGCAAGATAAACACAAGCAATATTAAAAGATAATGAGATTTTATGATGAGCAAAAAGCCTGAAAAAGGGTTTTTAGAACCTATGGGCGTGTTGAAATTTTGCGTCCATTGACTCCTAGCTTCTTTGTTTTCTAGGAGTAAGTAAGATTGTTTTATCATCAAATTTTTACAAAAAAGTGTGCTTAAAAGAAAAAATATAGAAAGAAAGATAAACTGATTGTTACCGATAAAACTCATAAAACTCACTAAACTTGCCCCTAAAATGCTACCCAAACTCGCCCCAGCAGAGATAATCCCAAAAAGTCTTTGACTTCTTTCTTTGTTAAACAAATCTGTAAGCAAACTCCACGCACTTGAGATAATGAAAAGATTAAACACGCTCACCCACACATAAAAAATCCTTGAAAGCCATAAAAATTCCTTTGTGTGAGGAGCGAAAAAACTAAAAGCTAGGTAAAATAGGATAAGATTGCTTGAAAAAAAGATAAAAATGGTGTTGATATAAAATTTTCTTTTGACTTTAGTGCTTACAAACATCGCTAAAATAGAACCTAGCAAAGTCGCTAAAAAAGTTGCCAAAAAAAGCCATTTAAGTTCCTCTTCTCCGCCTTCAAGCCCTAAAGAATCCCTTATAGGACGCAAAATCGCATAACTTGAAAAAAGCAAAAACACAAATAAAATTGCAGTGCAAAGAAGAGCAAATTCTCCTTGTTTGAGGCTTAAAATTTTATAAATAAAGCTTTTCATTTTTATCCTTAAATCAAGCAAGATAGCCTAAAATTCTAATAATCTTTAAAATACAAAGTTTTAACCTAAATTCTAATTTTATATGCTAAGCCTTTGTGTTTTCTTCAACTACAGCCAAAGCGTTAAGCGTTCTAGGATAGCCAATGAGAGGACAAAGTTGTGTGATAGCACTGATTAAAATTCCTCTATGATTTCCCATATTTAAATTTCCTATCGTATGAGCCTTAAGCTGAGGTTCGCAGCCTCCAAGACTCGCGATAAGCACAAAGGTAAGTAGCTCTCTAGTTTTTAAATCCAAACCCTTTCTTGTATAATAATCCCCAAAGCAATTGCTCGATAAAAATTCTTTAAAATGCTTTGTATCCTTAGGAGCGGTTTCATTTGATTTGATGATGGCTTCGCCAAAAAT
>JAFLRU010000090.1 GCA_022511325.1 Campylobacter sp. | reverse complement strand
TTAAAACAAAATGTCCGCTATAAGTGATTTTTGAATTTTTAGAACTCACATTTTGGGTGAAATCACTTGAAAAATTTGTAAAATTTAAATCAAGGCAAAAAAGTTTTGCCCCAAGGATAAGTAAAAAGAATAAGACTCTCATAAAACTCTCCAGGGTTTTAAAATATTTTTTTGTTTATTCTAGCTAAGTTTAATTAAAATATAGTTATAATATATGTTTAGAATTTTATAAAGGCATAAAAATGGTTTTGAAGGCTTTAAAAGCTATATTTGGAACAAAAAACGATAGAGAAATTAAAAAATATTTTAAACGCGTTGAGCAAATCAATGCTCTTGAAAAAAAGTATGAAACTTTAGATGATGAAGCTTTAAAAGCAGAATTTGCTAAATTTAAAGAGGAGCATTTAAGTAATCAAAAAAGCTTAGATGAGCTTTTAAATGATGTTTTTGCCATTGTTAGAGAAGTAGGCAAAAGAACTTTGAATATGAGACATTTTGATGTGCAGCTCATCGGTGGAATGGTCTTGCACGAGGGAAAAATCGCTGAAATGAAAACAGGCGAAGGAAAAACCTTAGTTGCAACCTTACCTGTGATTTTAAATGCGATGAGTAGCAAGGGTGTGCATATTGTTACGGTGAATGATTATTTAGCTAAAAGAGATGCAGAGCAAATGAGTGCGATTTATAATTTCTTAGGCTTTAGTGTAGGTGTGGTGCTTTCAAATCAAAATAGCGACATAGCTCATAAAGAGGCGTATGAATGCGATATAACTTATGGAACTAATAATGAATTTGGCTTTGATTACCTAAGAGATAATATGAAATTTTCGAAGGCTGAAAAGGTGCAAAGAGAACATTATTTTGCTATTGTTGATGAGGTTGATAGCATTTTAATTGATGAAGCAAGAACTCCTCTTATCATCAGTGGTCCTACGAATCGCACTCTTGATGGTTATATTAAGGCAAATGAAGTTGCAAAGCAAATGAAACGAGGAGAAGCGGTTTTGCCACCTGCTAAGGCAGAAGGTGATTTTGTGGTTGATGAGAAAAATAGAACCATACTTTTAACAGAAGAAGGGATTAGCAAAGCTGAAAAACTCTTTGGTGTAGAGAATTTATATAGCCTTGATAATGCGATTTTAGCTCATCAACTTGATCAAGCTCTTAAAGCTCATAATCTTTTTGAAAAAGATGTGCATTATGTTTTAAGAAATAATGAAGTTGTAATTGTTGATGAATTTACAGGACGTTTAAGCGAAGGAAGAAGATTTAGTGAGGGTTTGCACCAAGCTTTAGAAGCTAAAGAGGGGGTTAAAATTCAAGAAGAAAGCCAAACTTTAGCGGACATTACTTTTCAAAATTATTTTAGAATGTATGGAAAGTTAGCGGGTATGACAGGAACAGCTCAAACTGAAGCAAGCGAGTTTTCACAAATTTACAAGCTTGATGTAATTTCTATACCGACTAATATAGTGGTTAAAAGGCAAGATAAAGATGATTTGATTTATAAATCTGTGGCTGAAAAATTTAAGGCTGTGATTGAGGAAATTAAAAAAGCAAATTCTAAAGGACAGCCTGTGCTTGTGGGAACGGCAAGTATTGAAAGAAGTGAGGCTTTACATAAGCTTTTAGCCAAAGAAAAAATCCCTCATTATGTGCTTAATGCTAAAAATCACGAACAAGAAGCTTTAATCATTGCTGATGCGGGTAAAAAAGGAGCTGTAACCATAGCGACAAATATGGCAGGACGCGGCGTGGATATAAAAATTGATGATGAAGTGCGTTCTTTGGGAGGGCTTTATATCATAGGGACTGAAAGGCACGAGAGTAGAAGAATTGACAATCAGCTTCGTGGGCGTTCAGGAAGACAAGGAGACCCCGGAATGAGTCGCTTTTATCTTAGTTTGGAGGATAATCTTTTAAGAATCTTTGGTGGAGATCGCATTAAGAGCATTATGGAAAGACTAGGTATTAAAGAGGGTGAGAGTATAGAATCAGGCATTGTTACAAGGGCAGTTGAAAATGCACAAAAAAAGGTTGAAAGTTTGCATTTTGAAAGCCGAAAGCATTTGTTAGAATACGATGATGTTGCAAATGAGCAAAGAAAGACGATTTATAAGTATCGCAATGAGCTTTTAGATGAAGATTATGATATTAGGGCTAAAATTTCTCAAAATATTGCAGAATATGCACAAAGCGTTATTAACGAAGCAATGTTTAGTGAAAATGACAATATAGAATTTCAAAATTTAAAACAAAAAATTCTTTATGAATGCTCTACAGAGCTTGATGAAAAGGATTTTAAGGATTTGAGCCTTGTAGAAATTACAGATAAACTCACTCAAATTTTAGAAACTTCTTACAATACTAAAATGCAAAATATTAATCCTAAGGAATTAAGACACATTGAACGCATTTTATATCTTCAAGTACTTGATAAAGTTTGGCGTGAGCATTTATATCAAATGGATATTTTAAAAACAGGTATAGGACTTAGGGGTTATAATCAAAAAGATCCTTTGGTTGAATACAAAAAGGAAAGTTATAATCTTTTCTTGGAGCTTGTAGAACGTATTAAATTCGATAGTATTAAAATTCTTTTTAGTGTGCAGTTTAATGATAAAAATGTCGAAAATTTAGAAGAAAAGGCAAACAAAGAAAATCAACAAATCTTACAAAGTTCTATGCAAATGGGTGCAGATGAAGATGAGCTCGGTAAGGCTGAATTTAAAAAAGTTCCAAGAAATTCTCCTTGTCCTTGCGGAAGTGGTAAAAAATTTAAAGAATGCCACGGAAAAAGCGGACCTAAACAAGGAATTTTAGCTTGAAAAAAAGCATACCAAAATATTTGCTTTTCAAATATTTGCGTTTTGATAAAGAACAACCTTTTATCAATCTTTCTATGCTTTTAGCCTTTTTGGGTGTTTGTGTGGGGCTTTGTGTTTTACTTGTGGCAATGGCAATTATGAACGGCTTTGACAAGGAATTTCAAAAACGTTTTTTTGTGATGAATTATCCTATTACCTTAGTTCCTAAATTTTACGCAACAATTAATGATTCTTTGGTTGAAGAATTAAGGCTTAATTTTCCAAATATGTTTTTTAGTCCTTATATCAGCACTCAAGTGATTGCCAAAGAGGGTGGTCATTTTGAAGGTGGAATACTTTTTGGCGTGAATTTCGAAGAAGAAAAAAAAATCAATGAAGTTGTAGCTAGAGCTTTAAAAGATGAGAATTTAAGTTCCTTTGATATTTTGGTGGGTTCAGGTTTGATGGAGAATTTTGGTTTGGTAAAAGGTGATAAACTTTCTTTAATCTTTGCAAATTTAAATCCAAGTGGTTTTTCTTTAACTCCTCAAACTAAGAGATTTGATATTAAAGCTTATTTTACTTCTAACCTTGCTTTTTATGATACAGCTTATATGTATGTTGATGTTCATACTTTAAGAAAGATTCTTGGTTATACTAAGGATTATGATGGAATTCATATATATAGTAAAAATGCCTTTGAAGATATAGAAAAATTAAGGCAATATATAGGAGAAAATTATATCAGTATAGGTTGGTGGGAGCAAAATCAAAACTTTTTTTCTGCTTTAGAGCTTGAAAAAAGGGCTCTTTTTATAGTTTTAATGCTGATTATTTTAGTAGCGAGTTTAAATATAGTAAGTTCTTTGTTAATGATTGTGATGAATAGACGCAGTGAGATTGCACTTTTACTTGCACTTGGCACAAGCAAAGCAGAGATTAAACAAAGCTTTTTTGTTTTAGGAATGCTTATCGGTGGGAGTGGAATGATGTGTGGGATTGTGCTTGCTTTTATCGCTCTTTGGATTTTAGGAAATTTTGATATTATTCATCTACCTGCCGATGTTTATGGCACTTCTAAATTACCGCTTGATTTATCAATGCTTGATTTTTTCCTTACTCTCATAGGGGCTTTAATCATCATCGCATTATCTTCTTTTTACCCGGCTAAAAAGGCTACTGAAGTCAATATTTTAGATACTTTAAGGAATGAATAATCATTTAATTTTGGAGCTAAGAATTTAAAGCAGATTTTTACAAAGGTGTAGATGAGTATCGTTTGATTGAAAGAATGGTTAAATATAGCTACTCTTTTTTTATCGTTTCAACTTTATCTTTATTTTTAATTCTAAAACAAAGACGAATATGCTTTACTTATAGGAATTTTTGTGTCTGTGTATTTTAAAGGAATTTAAATAAACAAAAAGAACATTAAAGTTAATTTAGCTTTAATGGAAATTTTGGATACAACTTTTTAAAATTATGCCATCAACGCCTATT
>JAFLRU010000009.1 GCA_022511325.1 Campylobacter sp. | reverse complement strand
CTTTACGGAAAAATCCTCAAAAATTATTTTGAATTTTGTTTTTTAAGAGTTCTTAGAGTAGAAGCTGCAATTCTCATCTTTCTTGTTGTGCCATCTGCTAAAGTTACACGAACGGTTCTAAGATTAGGTAAAAATCGTCTTTTGGTTTTGTTATTAGCATGGCTGACATTGTTTCCTACTAAAACGCCTTTGCCTGTAATTTGACATACTCTTGCCATTTTTTATCCTTAAATAAAAGTTTGTTAAACTAAAAGTCTAGCAAATTTTAGCTTAAAATATTCAAATATTTATTAAGTTTTAAAATAAAAAAGATAAAATGCTTTCTTTTGATAAAGTTTGATAAAGGTTTAAGAAAATGTATGTAGCTCCAAGTTTATTAGCAGCGAATTTTTTAAAACTCGAAGATGAAGTTAAAGCAGTGAGTGAAGCTGGAGCAGACCTTTTACATATCGATGTAATGGACGGACATTTTGTGCCAAATTTGACTTTTGGACCTTGCGTCATTGAAAAAATCTCAAGCATAAGTAAAGTGCCTTTAGATGTGCATTTAATGGTTAAAAATGTGAGTTCTTTTGTCGAAATGTTTTTGCCTTTAAAACCAAAATTTCTTTCTTTTCATATAGAAGCTGAAGCTCATCCTATAAGGCTTTGCGAATATTTAAGGTCCCAAGGAATTCATCCAGCTATTGTGCTAAATCCTCACACACCCATTAGTTCTATAAAAACAATGATAGAATTTGTAGATATGGTTTTGTTAATGAGTGTTAATCCGGGTTTTGGAGGGCAGAAATTCTTGCCTTTAGTCTATGAAAAAATTACAGAACTAAGAGAATTGATTGATAAAAAAAATGCTAAAGTTTTCATTGAAGTTGATGGAGGAATCAACGGATTAAATGCTCCAAACTTAGAAGAAGCAGGAGCAGATATACTTGTAGCGGGGAGTTATATTTTTTCTTCAAACGATTATCAAAATGCAATTAAGTCCTTAAAGCTTGAATTTTGAGTCTGCAACAAATTGATAAAATCATTGGCATTCTAAGCAAAGAAAGCAAACCTTATGAATGGGTTATGGCTGAATTTGGAAAACTTGAAGAATTAAAACATTTGGATTTAGATTTAGAAATGCTTGAACTTATGGGGCTTTCTTTCAATTTAGGGCAAGGGAATATTTTAAGCCTCAAAACAAGAACAAATAAAATCAAAGATGAAATTTTTTGTATAGTAGATATTGAAAGCACAGGCGGGATTAAAAATGGGCAAATTTTAGAAATCGGGGCAGTAAAAATTCAAAATTCTAAAGAAATAGACAGATTTAATACCCTTGTTAAGGTTGATGAAATTCCAGAAAATATCACGGAACTTACGGGGATTAGCCTTGATATGGTAAAAGATTCTCCAACTCTTCCAAAAATTTTAAATGATTTTAGACTTTTTTTAAAAGATAGTATTTTCATCGCTCATAATGTGCGTTTTGATTATAGTTTTATTTCAAAGGCTTTAAATGAAAGTGGCTTTGGAATTTTACTCAACCGCAGAATTTGCACTATAGAATTCGCACAGTGTTGCATACAAAGTCCAAAATACAAACTTGATACTCTTAAAGAATTTTTAGGCATACAAAGCACACATCATAGGGCTTTAAGTGATGCTTTAGCGGCAAGTGAAATTTTCAAATACTGCCTTGGCAAGCTTCCTTATCATATTAAAACTACAGAGGAACTTATAGAATTCATTAAAAGTTCTCGCCCTAAAAAAACTTCTTAAATTAACTTTTTTACTATATACTTAAACTGATATAAATGACGGGAGCTTGTGAAACAGGCTGAGAGTAAGCTAAAAGCTTAGACCGAACCGGATCTAGATAATGCTAGCGTCGGGAAATTTTACTTTTATCTTTACTTTTACTCTTTTACTCCTTCATTTATCCATTTTAAACAAAGGATAAAGCGATGAAAACTCAAATGAATTATGCTAAAGAAGGCATTTTTACTAAAGAGATGGAAATTGTTGCAAGCAAAGAACAAGTGGATAAAGATTTTTTGCTTGAAAATATAGCTTGTGGTAAGATTATTATCCCTGCAAACATTAACCATAAAAGTCTTGAACCAAATGGTATAGGATACGGGCTTAAAACTAAGGTAAATGTGAATTTAGGGGTTTCTAATGATTGTGTTGATTATAGCGAAGAAATGAAAAAAGTTGAGTTAGCTCATAAATTTGGCATTGAAGCAATAATGGATTTGAGCAATTACGGTAAAACAAGTCGTTTTAGAGATGAGCTTATTAGTTTTTCAAAGGCTATGATTGGAACTGTTCCTGTGTATGATGCTGTAGGATTCTTAGAGAAAGATTTAAAAGAAATTAAAGCTAAAGATTTTTTAGATGTGGTGTATCATCACGCTAAGAGTGGAGTGGATTTTATGACTATACACGCGGGCATAAATTCGCGTGCGGCTCGTGTTTTTAAACAAAGCAAGAGAATTACAAATATAGTTTCAAGAGGTGGTTCTGTGCTTTATGCTTGGATGCAGATGAACGAGGCGGAAAATCCTTTTTATGAATATTATGATGATTTGCTTGAAATTTGCTTGAAATTTGATGTAACCTTATCTTTAGGCGATGCTTTAAGACCGGGTTGCACTCACGATGCAAGTGACGCAGCTCAAATTTCTGAACTCATTGAACTTTCTTTACTCACTAATCGTGCGTGGGAAGCAGGAGTGCAAGTGATGATAGAAGGACCGGGACATATGGCGATTAACGAAATAGAAGCCAATATGCAACTTGAAAAACGCATTTGTAAAGGAGCTCCTTTTTATGTTCTAGGACCTTTGGTAACGGATATTGGAGCAGGATATGATCATATTAGCGGGGCTATTGGAGGAGCAGTTGCAGCTGCAACAGGAGCAGATATACTTTGTTATGTAACTCCGGCTGAACACTTACGACTTCCAAATTTAGAAGATGTTCGAGACGGAATTGTTGCAACAAAGATTGCTGCTCACGCAGGAGATATAGCTAAATTGCCAAAAACTAGGGAAATTGATGATAAAATGAGCAAAGCAAGACAAGATATTGACTGGGCAAAAATGTTTGCTTATGCTATTGATGGAGAAAAGGCTAAGAAAATGTTTAACGAAAGAAAACCTGAAGAGCTTAATTCTTGCTCAATGTGTGGAAAAATGTGTGCAATGAATACAATGAATCAAATTCTAAAAGGCGATGAGGTGAGTTTGATTTAAGCCCTAATAAAAATAAATTTATCCTCATTTTTATGAGGATAAATCCGCAATAAAATTTGTGATTTTCTTGTAAATAAAGCTAAAAAATACCTTGAAAATTTACTGCATTTTTGTTTTAAAAGCCTCAAGCATAGAATTTACTTCTGCGTGAGTGATGAGGGGTAAATTTTCATTATATATTGCAATATTTTCATCTGCACTCTCACAATAATCCCAAGCTTTACCTACATAGGTGCAAAAATTCGCTTTGACTTTGTATTTCTTTTTGTCCGCTACATATACATTTGTCCATTGCTTAACGCTTTGAAATTTCATTTTAGGTTTATAATACCCCACAGGATCAAGGGTAAGCAAATGACAAATACTATCTTTTGGAAGATGAGTGCTTTCTAAGGCTCTGCAAATGTTTTTTGCTCCCCAGCTGTGAGCAATAACATAGAGCTTAAAATCATTTTTTACTAGCTCACCAAGCCACACAGAAAATAAAGCTTTGCATTTAAAAGTCGTGTAAATTTTGGCTCTAAAATTCACACCAAAAAGTGTATCTTTTGTGAAATTTGCATATTCATCAAAAACCACGCGATAAAAACTATCTAAGAATCCACCAATAAAAATGATAAGATTTTTATTTTCGCTTGAAAATTCTAAAGGTTTGATAGAAGTTAAAATACTTCCTCTTAATATAAGATTTTTTAGAACAAAAGGAGAATTTGGTGTGATTTCTAAAAAAGGTTCTAAGTGGATAAGAGGGTAAAACATTGCTAAAGTCTTTGAAAATGATTTTGTAAAATTATAAAACAACAAGACTTAAAAAAGTGTTTAAAAATTAAATTTACCTATATTTCGTTACAAATCTTGATATAAAAAATCTTTAAAAACCTTCAAGGTTTAATTAAACATTTTGACTTGAAGGTTTAGATTTAAAAATACCTAAAATTTTTAACGAGATTCTTTTTAGAAAACTCTTTTTAGAACAAGAGAGCAAAAATTCCGCAATTTCTTTATGCCCAAACATTATTGCAAAAGTATAAGGAGTCATTCCCAAGCCATTGTTTTCATCAATATTTGCTCCGTGTTTTACTAAAAGCTCACACATTTTTAAATATCCTTTAAAACACACTCCGGCTAAAGGGGTTTGTCCTCTTTGATTTTTTTCATCGACTCTTGCACCCTTTTCTAAAAGCATAGCTGCGGTTTGAAGGCTGTTGTTATAAGCTGCAAGCATTAATAAAGTATCACCTCTATGGGTTTTAAGATTCACACTTAGCCCTGCATCAATCATAATTCTAAGATTTTCACATTCATCGTTTCTTGCAAAATCAAATGCCATATTGCAAAGCTCTGCAAATCTCTTTTCTTCTTCTAAGGTTAAAATTTCCACGACATATCCTTAAAATTTCGCTACTTTTAAAAAGTAGCGAAAAAAATTTATTTTCCAAGTGCTTTTTTTACACCTTCTTTATAAGCTGGTGCGATTTTTTCAAAATGTCCTAAAGCTCTATCAATGATTTTAGAATCCACACCTTCCATAGAAGCAGCGATATTGCTGAAAAGCTGTGCTTTTTGACTATCATTCATCAAGTTAAATAAAGCTCTTGGTTGAGTATAAAAATCATCATCAAGCGGTTTGTATCTTTGAGCACCACCTTCTAAAGCTAAATCAGGTTCTAAATAACTTTTATCCTCTTTTGGACTTTGTTCATAGCTGTTTGGTTCATAATAAGCTGGTCCATTCCTGTAAGTATCAGAATTCATAGCACCTGCAACATTATAAGTATTTACTTCGCTTCTTGCACGATTAACAGGAAGTAGATGATAATTTGTGCCTATTCTGTATCTTTGTGCGTCAGCATAGCTAAAAACTCTAGCTTGAAGCATTTTATCAGGACTATAGCCGATTCCTGGAACTATATTGCTTGGAGCAAAAGCAGCTTGCTCAACTTCGTTGAAATAATTTTCAACATTTTTATTAAGCACCATTTCGCCGATTTCTATAAGTGGCACTTTGCTATGAGGCCAAACTTTAGTTAAGTCGAAAGGATTAAATCCAAGTTTATCTGCTTCATTTTCAGGTAAAATTTGAATTTTAACTTTCCATTTTGGAAAATCTCCCTTATCAATAGCCTCAATTAAATCTCTTTGATGACTTTCTCTATCTTTCGCAACAATAGCTTCTGCTTCTTTGTTTGTAAGATTTTTAATACCTTGTTCGGTTTTAAAGTGGAATTTCACCCAAAATCTTTCATTTTTATTATTGATAAGACTATAAGTATGGCTTCCGTATCCATTCATATTACGATAACTCGCAGGAATTCCTCTATCACTCATCAAAATTGTAACTTGGTGCAAACTTTCAGGACACAAAGTCCAAAAATCCCACGCAGCATTATTACTTCTTAGGTGAGTTCTAGGGTCGCGTTTTTGCGTATGGATAAAATCAGGAAATTTATAAGCATCACGAATAAAGAAAGTTGGAGTGTTATTTCCTACTAAATCCCAATTTCCCTCTTTAGTATAAAATTTGATTGCAAAACCTCTAACATCTCTTTCAGCATCAGCTGCTCCTGCTTCACCTGCAACAGTAGAAAAGCGAAGAATGAGTGGAGTTACTTCACCCTTTTGTAAAACCTTTGCTTTGGTATATTTAGAAAGATCTGCTGTAATTTTAAGTTCTCCATAAGCTGCACTTCCTTTAGCGTGAACTGTTCTTTCTGGAATTCTTTCACGATTTTGATGAGCAAGCTTTTCAAGTAAGATATAATCTTGCACTAAAAGAGGCCCCTTAGCTCCTGCAGTAAGTGAATTTTGGTTGTCAGCGACAAAATTTCCAAAATCATTAGTTAATTTTTTCATCTATTTTCTCCTTAATTAATAAAAATTATTAATAAAGAAATTATATCTTTTAAAAATAAAAATAAGATTAAAATAAACTTCCGAAGTTAAATTAATTTAGAAATTAAAGCAAGAAAAGCCTGATGATACAAGTTTTTTTACAATTATCATTTTGTTAAATTTTTAGCATATTTTTGAAGATTGTATTTTACAATATTACAAATAACACTTCTTTAAGTTAAGATTGTTTTAAGTTATTTTTAAAACAAGCATTTTTTGTTCCAAATTTTTTAAAATTTTTATATTTTTTTGGTAAAATTAAGTCTATGAGAATTGATAAATTTTTAAATTCAGTAAATATCACCAAAAGACGTGCAATTTCTGAGGATATGTGCAAAAGTGGGATAGTGAAAATCAATGGTATTGTTGCAAAACCAAGCAAAGATGTAAAAATCGGCGATGTAATTTCACTTGAACTTAACAAACAAATCCAAAATTATAAGGTTTTAGCATTTCCTGCAACAAAGAATATTCCTAAAAATGCACAAAATGATTATGTGGAAAAATTATGAAAGAATTTATTTTAGCCCAAAATGAACTCCAAAGCCTTTTTGAAGAGCTTCCAAACCAAGGTATTATCTTACTTCGTGGAGATTTAGCAAGTGGCAAAACTACTTTGGTTAAGGAATTTTCTAAATATTTAGGTTTTAATGAAAATGTGAGTTCTCCAACCTTTGCTTTAATGCAAAAATACACGCACAAAAATCAAGTTCTTTATCATTATGATTTTTACCAAATAGGTTTTGAGGGTATTTTAAAAAATGGTTTATTTGAAAATTTTTATGAGGAGGCTTTACACTTAGTAGAATGGGGAGATGAACTTTTAAAAACAGCGTTAAAAAAAATGGGGCTTGAAAGCTTAAATATTGAAATTGAAATTTTAAAAAATAAAAGAAAGTATGTGATTTATGAGTAAGCTTGAAATTATTAATTTAGAAAAAATCATTAAAAAAACAAAAATCATTCAAGGAATTTCTTTAGAACTTCATAGCAATGAAGTTGTAGGACTTTTAGGACCTAATGGTGCGGGAAAAACCACGACTTTTTATATGATTTGCGGACTAATTTCTCCAAGTAATGGCAAAGTTTTACTTGATGGTGTGGATATTACTAAAGAACCGCTTAATAAAAGAGCGAGACAAGGCATTGGGTATTTACCACAAGAAAGCAGTGTTTTTAAGGATTTAAGCGTCGAAGACAACCTACTTTTAGCCGCTCAAATTTTTTACAAAGATGAAAAAATTTTAGAAACTAAGGTAGAAAATATGTTAGAACTTTTAAGTATAGAACCGATTCGTTTAAGAAAAGGTTTGAGCTTAAGCGGTGGGGAAAGAAGAAGATGTGAAATTGCGAGATCTTTAATGTGTGAGCCTAAATTTTTATTGCTTGATGAACCTTTTGCTGGAGTTGATCCCATTGCTGTGGCTGAAATTCAAAACCTCATTAAAGAACTTAAAAAACTTGGTATTGGTATTTTAATAACAGACCACAATGTCCGCGAAACTTTAGCAATTTGTGATAGAGCCTATGTGATAAAATCCGGCGTTCTTCTTGCAAGTGGAAATGCTGAAGAAATTGCAAACAATGAAGATGTTAAAAAACACTATTTAGGAACAGAGTTTAGACTCTTAGACTGATGTTAAAACAAAAATTAGCACCAAAAAACAAAATATCACAGACTTTAAGAAGCTGGTTGCCTATTTTGCAAGCTAATATTGAAGATTTAAAAGAAAATTTAGATAAATTCGCAGAAGAAAATCCTTTTCTTAATGTTAAAGAATCCATTCAAACACAGAGCAATGGTAAAAATTATTATGATTCCTTTTATAAAAGTGGTGCAAATTCAGAACTTATTGAAGCCAAAGGAATCAGTCAAAAAAGCGTCTATGAACTTTTAAATGAGCAAATCATTCCTCCTTTGTTTCCTACTACAAAGAGCCAAGAAATTGCGAATAAAATTATAGAATGTTTAAGTAATGAAGGTTATTTTGAGTATGATGAAAAAATTTTAGAGAATTTAGGGATTGAAGAAGTCGAAAGAGTGCGTCAAAGATTTAAATTTCTTGAGCCGGTTGGAGTTGGAGCTAAAGATTATAAAGAGGCTTTTTTGTTTGCTTTAGAAAATTTAGAACTTGATGGAGAGCTTTATGATTTTTGCAAAATGCTAATTTTAGATTTTGAAAATATACAAGAATACACCAAAGAAGAACTTTACAAACAAGCTATTGGCGTGATAAAAAAATTCAGTATTCCACCTTTTTTGGACTATTTTGAGGATAGCAAGGAAATTGTGCCTGATTTGTTTATTTACCGCGAAAATGATGAAATAAAAGTGCGTATTAATGATGAGTATTATCCTGAAATTTCTTTTGAAACTGATGGTTTAAATCACGAATTTTTGAGCCATTATATGAAAGAAGCTAAAAATTTAGTGGATGCTTTATCTATGCGAAAAGCAACTTTATATAAAATCGGGCTGATGATTGTAGAACATCAATACGAATTTTTTTTAGGAAAAGAGATTAAGCCGATGAAACTTAAAGATATTGCAGATGATTTAGAACGCAATGCTTCAACAATTTCAAGGGCTATTTCAAATAAATATTTAAGTTGCGAAAGAGGACTTATAGCTTTGAAAGATTTTTTCGCTTTTGCTTTAGATGAAGAAGGTGAAACCTCAAATGCAAGTGTTAAGGACTTTATACTGAATTTAATTAAAAATGAAAACCCTAACAAACCTTTAAGTGATAGTAAGATTTTGGATTTAATCAAGGCTGAATTTAAGGTAGATTTAGGACGCAGAACTATAGCAAAATACCGCGGACAGCTTAAAATAGCAAGTTCAAGTGATAGAAAAAAACTTTACGAACTCGAAGGAAAAAGTAAGCAAAACTAGGATAAAAAGTTGTAAGTAAAAGTAATTTTCTTCGTTTTAGAATATATGCAAGAAAGTTAAACTCATATAAATGGTGGATTCAGCAGGACTTGAACCTGCGACCAACCGGTTATGAGCCGGTTGCTCTAACCAACTGAGCTATGAATCCATTAAAATTAAAGCTTAGATTATAACTAAATTTTTCTTAAAAATATTTTATTATTACTCTACAATCCCTTATTTTAAAGCTTTTTAAAACTTTTTTATTTTTTTCAAAATAAAAAATTACAATTTTATAGTTAAAATTCTACAAAAACTTAACTACGTAACCCTACCGTCCTTCCTTTCTGTCCAAAAATATCTAAAAGTGATAAGGTGCTGTAAAATTCCAAAAAAAATCATAAAAATCGTAAAAGAACTTCCTCCATAACTAAAAAATGGTAAAGGAACGCCCACAACAGGAGCCAAGCCTATAGTCATTGAAATATTAACAGCTGAATAAATAAAAATAAAAAGTGCAACACAATTTAACATAACCCTAGCAAAATAATCATCTTTTAACTTATAATTTAAACTCAAAAGATGTAAAATCAGTAAAATATACAGCAAAATAAGAATCACACCTCCGATAAAACCAAACCTTTCTAACATATAAGCAAAAATAAAATCACTTGTTGAGATGGGTAAAAATTTAAAATGTGTTTGTGTAGCCTCATCTTGAGATTTGCCAGTAAGCCCTCCGTTTCCAATGGCTATCATAGATTGTGCGACTTGATAATCAGGAGCTTGAGAAATAAATTTTTGAATTCTTTGTTTTTGATAAGGCTTTAGAAGATGCGTGTAAATTACAGGGGAGCTAATACCTATGATAAGAATAATGCTTAACCAAATTTTATAATTCACTCCTATGATAAAAAGCACCCCAAAACCCACTATCAAAAGCACCATTGCGGTTCCTAAATCCGGTTCTTTAGCAATGAGCAAAAAAGGCAAAATGATATAAAAACTAAATTTAAGAAAACTTTTGAGTTTATAACCATTTTTTGGGGGCGGCTTATGGTAAATCAAATATGCAAGCATCAAAATAAAAGAAGGTTTAAAAAGCTCTGAAGGTTGTATAGTAAAATGAGTGAAAGGAATTTCAAGCCATCTTCTAGCTCCAAGTCTTTCAACACCAAAAATATCAACACTTAAAAGTAAAAAAATATTCACCCAATAAAGCAAAGGTATAATCCAAATTAACTTTCGTATAGGCAGAAAAAAGAAAAAACCAAAAGCTAAAAAACCTACGCAAATATAGACAAATTGCTTTTCGGCTAAAAAACTATTTGCCTCAAAAATCAAAAAAAATGAGATAAATATAATAGGCAAGATTAAAATAGGCTGAACAAAATCAAAATGCGTTAAAATGCGTCTGTCTAGTTTAAACAAAATTTGCC
Organism: Campylobacter sp.; assembly: GCA_022511325.1. GTDB lineage: Bacteria > Campylobacterota > Campylobacteria > Campylobacterales > Campylobacteraceae > Campylobacter_D. The sequence goes on along the minus strand of JAFLRU010000009.1, from coordinate 12,655 downwards.
TTGTCTGTATTTTTAGATTTGTATATAATTATATGCTAAAATTCTTACAATTAAGATAATTTAAGGAAAAAATGCAAAATTTTTTAAGTGATGAAAATGTAAGACTTGATGTTTTTTTAGCTCAAAAACTCAAACAAAGCCGTGCTCAAGTTGCTTTTTTGATAGAAAATGGCGGGGTTTATGTTAATGGTAAAATTCAAAACAAAAATTCATTCAAACTTAAAATGCAAGATGAAATTCATATAAAAACTCTGCCACAAACTAAAAATAGTGCTAAATATGAGGTGAATTTTGAACTTGACATTCTTTATGAAGATGAAGATTTGCTTGTTTTAAATAAAATTCCAAATTTGGTTGTTCACGGAGCAAGTAGTGTTAAAGAAGCCACTCTTGTGGATTGGCTCTTTTCTAAGAACTATACTCTTTCGAACTTAGGAGGAGAAATTCGTGCTGGACTTATTCATAGACTTGATAAAGATACGAGTGGGGCTATTATTATTGCTAAAAATAATCTTACGCATCAAAAACTTAGTGAGCAGCTTAAGGATAAAACTTTAGGTAGAATTTATCTTGCGTTAATTGATTTGCCACTAAAAGAGGATAAAATAATAATTGATAAAGCTCTAGCTCGTTCTATTCACAATCCTATCAAAAAAAGTGTTGTAGATGAGAATGTTAGAGGAGCTAAGAGTGCTAAGAGTGCCTTTGTAACTCTGCTAAATTCTAGAGATTTTTCTCTAATTGCAGCAAAACTTTTTACCGGTAGAACGCACCAAATTAGAGCTCATTTAGCGAGTTTAAATCGCCATATTTTGGGTGATGTTTTGTATGGATATAAGGCTAAAGAAGATTTAAGAGTAATGCTTCATTCTTATTTGCTTTATTTTATCCACCCAAAGACAAAGGAAAAAATTTTTGTTAAAGCACCCCTATTGTGGGACTTTGAAACAATTTTACTCAAAAAATTTAGTGGAGGAGAGATTGATGAAAAAATTTCACTTGAGTTTTTGCTCACTTTATTTGATTCTTTTGCTTAATGCTTGTGGAGCTACCGCTTCAGGACTAACAACTTCTAAAGAAGTCTTACTCAATGAGAGTTTGCCAAAAATTGAAAAACTTAAAAGTATTAGCGATATGAGCAATGCGGCTTTTGAATGGGAACCTTTGTATAATGAAAACATCAGCGGTTTTTATCTGTATCGCTCTAGCGAAGAAAACCCTGAATTTAAGCTTGTTGGAACGATCAAAAATAAATTCCAAACCCATTATGTAGATACTAAATTAGAACCGGGAACAAAGTATCGTTATATGATGAAAAGTTTTAATGATCAAAACCATATTTCTGAAGAGGGTGTGATTATAGAGGTTACAACTGCTCCAAGAATTGAGCCTGTGCCTTTTATTCAAGCTATAACTAATCTTCCAAATCGTATTAAGCTTATTTGGCGTCCTCATCCGGATTTAAGGGTGGATTCTTATAGAGTGGAAAGAGCTAAGATGGAAGAAAACAACTTTAAAACCTTAGCAAAATTAAAAAATCGTCTCAATGCTGAATATATTGATACAGATATGAAGGCTGATGAAAGCTTTAATTATAGGGTGATTGCAATAAGTTTTGATGGAATTGAAAGCGAACCAAGTGAAACCATAAGTTCTACAAGCAAAGCTTTACCATCTCAAATAGAGGGTTTAAATGCAAGTATGAATTTATCCAATAAAATTGAACTTAACTGGAATGCTTCAAATGATAAAGATTTTTCTTACTATAAGGTATATTCTACAAGTTCAAGTCTTTTGCCTTATTCTGTTTTGGCTAAAACAAGCTCAAATCATTATGAAGATCTTGTTAGTGGTGCAGAAAAAAGCAAGTATTATAAGGTAACTCAAGTCGATAAAGACGGACTTGAAAGCCCTATGCCTAAAGAAAGCGTTGAGGGTAAAACTTTAGGACTCCCTGCTGCACCAAGCATTATCTTAGCTCAAAGCACAAATGATGGTATAAATTTAGAATGGACAGATAATGATGATAGAGCAAGTGAATATATTATTAAACGTTATGGAGGAGATTCTCCTGTAATTTATAAAGGTGTTAAAGAAAAAAGACTTAAAGATATTAAGGCTTTACCGGGCGTAGAATATCATTATGAAATCATAAGTGTAGATTCAGCAGGACTTCAATCAGAGCCTTCTAAAAGGGTTAAAGCAGCAGAATAATGCCAAATTTCAAAGCAAAAAAACTCAAAAAACTTGATTTGCCTTTTGAAAAAGACGGGGTTAAATTGCTTTGGAAAGCTCAAAATGAAAAAACCATACTCATTCTTGTTCTTATAGAAGAGCAAAAATTTTTTTTGCAAATCAAAAAAGAACAAGATGAATTTATTATCAAAGCTGATAAACATTCTAAACCTTCTAAAATAAGTTATTTGCAAAAGTCTTTAGAGGTTTTTAAAGAAAATTTTTGCGAAGAAGTTTTTAGTGAATCTTTTAAAAATAAAGCTTTGCCCCAAAAAACCACTTGCATTGTAAATGATTTTGATGAACTTCTTGTAAGATTAAAAAATAAAAAAATCTTTATAGAAATAGGCTTTGGTTCGGGAAGGCACTTACTTTTTCAGGCTAAACAAAACCCTGAAATTTTAATGCTTGGCATAGAAATTTATACCCCGTCCTTAACTCAAGTAGCAAAACTTGCAAAAAATTATGATAATATTTTACTCATTCAAAGTGATGCAAGGCTTTTGATGAGCGTTTTAAGCCCAAATTGTGTAGAAAAAATTTTCCTACATTTTCCTGTGCCTTGGGAGAAAAAGCCTCACAGACGCGTTGTCAGCGAGGCTTTTTGTAAAGAATGTGCGAGGGTACTTACAAAAGACGGGGTTTTCGAGCTTAGAACAGATAGTTTTGAGTATTTTGATTTTACACTTAAAAATTTTTTAGAATTTCAAAACCCTAAATTTTGTATCAAGAAAAACGAAAATTTAGAAATTTCAAGCAAATATGAGGACAGATGGAAAAGGCAAAACAAAAATCTTTATGATTTAAGCGTTTGGAATTTAAACAATTTAGAAGAGGAACTTAGTTTAGAAGAACCAAAATTAGAAACCTTAAGCTTTACTAAACAAAGTTTGATTAATTTACAAAAAAAGTTCAATAACCAAACTTTTAAAGAAAAAGATTTTTTCTTGCATTTTCAAAATTTTTACAAGCTTGATGAGAATGCTTTGCTTTTAAAAATTAGTTTGGGAGCTTTTAACAAACCTGAAATTGCTTATCTTTCTTTGGGACAAAATTTGGAATTTGTATTTAAAAAGCCTTTTAGAACGAGAGAAAATTTAAAAGCGTTAAAAAAACTCGAACAAATTCTTTATGATAAAAATTTAGAATTTTCTTGAATTTTAAGTAAAAATAAAGCAAAATTATGGATATAAAAAGAAATTTTTTTAAGGAAAATAAATGGCGCATCTTATAAAAGCAGAGAGATTAACTTTAGGCTATGACGAACTTGTGATTAAAGAGGTGAGTTTTGTTTTTAAAGATGATGATTTTGTTTTTATCACAGGCAAAAGTGGAAGTGGAAAAAGCACACTTTTAAAGTCTTTTTATGGAGATTTAGAGCTACTTTCAGGGCAACTTGAGGTGTGCGGAACTCCTATGAAAAAGATAGGAAATTTAGAGCTCTTAGCCTTGCGTCAAAAGATTGGAATCATTTTTCAAGATTATAAACTCATACAAGAATATAGTGTTGAAAAAAATGTTATGCTTCCTTTGATGATAAAAGGTTATAGCAAAAAAGTCTGCAAAGAACAAGCCACAAAACTTTTAAAGCACGTGAATTTAACCTTTAAAGCCGATAAAAAACCTGACCAGCTTTCGGGAGGAGAACAGCAAAGAGTAGCAATGGCAAGAGCTTTGGCTCATAATCCAAGACTTTTACTTTGCGATGAGCCTACGGGAAATTTAGATGAATATTCTTCGGACATTATTTGGACTCTTTTAAAATCAGCCCGAGAGCTTTTAAACACTTGTGTAGTAGTTGTAACACACAGAATTCCTAGTAATTTAAGGATTAATTACAGAAGATTTAATATAGAAAATGGAAAAATGAATGAGATTTTTTAGAACCCACCTTTCTTTGATTTTGCCTTTGCTTTGTATGATGTTTGCTTTTGAGTTTATTTTGCTCATTAACTCCACTTTAAATCATTATGAAAAACTTGTTAATAAAGATTATAATATCATTGTTACAAGCACTTCAAAACTTGATGAAAATCTTATAAAAACAAAGATTGATTCTTTTGTGAGTTTTGAACTTTTAGACCCCAAGGACTTGATTGAACGACTTAAAAAAGACATTTCTGAAAAGAATTTAAAAATTTTAAGAGATTCTTTGCCAAATTTTTATAGTATAAAACTTAACAATCTGCCTAATCAAACGGAATTAAACGAGATAAAAAATCAGCTTTTGAGCTTGCCAAGCATTAGCAAGGTTGAAACCTTTTCCAAAACTCACGATAAGATTTATTCTTTGCTTGTTTTAGTTAAACTTGTATTTTGGTTATTTTTATTTATCATTGCTTTGCTTAGCTTTGTGCTTTTCTTAAAACAAATGCGAATTTGGCTTTATGAGCATACTCAAAGAGTGGAGATTATGTGTCTATTTGGAGCACCTTTTTGGTTTCGTTCCTTTATGCTTTATCGCGTAGTTTTTATGGATTGTTTGGTTTCTTTTTTGATTTTGCTGCTCTTTTTCATCCAAATTTATAATCTTTCTTTGATACAAGAAAGTTTAAAAGCTGTGGATATTATTTTACCGCCTATAAATTTTATCTTGCATTTGGGTGGAATTTTTCTTTTTACTTTATTTATTTGCTTAATGTGTGTAAATTTTGTGATGTTCAAGGTTAAAAAATGAGATTTTTTTTAACCTTATTTTGCTTTTTTATTTTTTCAAATGGACTTTTAGCAAATGCCATTAATGAAAAAACTAAAAATTTAGAAGAAAATAAACGCATTCAAGAACAAGTTAATAAAAAATTAGAGGATTTAGCAAGTGATATTTTAAACGGAGAAAAAAGCTTAGTAGAATTAAGCTCACAAATTGAAACTTTAAGTTCCCAAACTTCAAAGCTCGAAGAAAACGCAAAAGCACAAAACAAAGAGCTTGACACTTTAAACAATCAAAACAAAGAACTTCTTCAAAGCAAAGCTTCAATGGAAAATAAACTCATTTCACTTATAGCCAAAAATTTTGCTTATGATTTACCTATACCAGAAGGTTATATTGAAAGCAAGGAAAGTTTTATGGCTTTTGAGGTTTTAGAAACTGTGGATAAGGTTTTAAGAGAGGAAATTTTCAAACTTTCTAAGGATTATGAAGAAGTTAGTCGTTTGATTGATGAAAAAGAAGGAGAAATCAAGGTTATTCATACAAATCTTAAAGAATACAACGACCAAATTTCTAAGCTTAAAAACTTAAAACAAAAACAGGTAAATGAGATTAATAAACAAAAAACTGATAGAGCCATTTACACTAAAAAGCTTGATGATTTAAAAGCCCAGCAAGATGAGCTTAGAAATACTTTAAACCAACTTAAAATCATAGAAAGCAAAGAACAAGAAGAGAAAATAGCTACTCAAAATACTCCTAAGCCAAGCACTAATAATAACCAAACCATAAGACAAATTGGCTCAAGCTATCAAGGAACAAATGTAAAAAAATATACAGGTAAAAAAACCATAGCCCCACTTGAATCTTTTACGATAAAGCAAAAATTTGGAAATTATGTGGATCCAATTTATAATATTAAAATTTTTAATGAAAATGTGGTTTTAAGAAGCAAAAAATCCGATGCCACCGTTAAAAGCGTTTTAGATGGAAAAGTTATTTTCGCTAAAGATACAAGTATGCTTCAAAATGTTGTAATTGTCGAGCACGATGATGGAGTACATACAATTTATGCTCATCTTGATAAAATCGCACCAACTATAAAAGCGGGTAAAAATATTAAAAAAGGTGCCGTGCTTGGAAGAATCAAAAATGATTTAACCTTTGAAGTTACTCAAAAAAATTTTCATATCAATCCTTTAGAATTAATTAGCTTAAATTAGCTAAATTTAATGCAAATTAAACTATAATCTCGGCAAGTTTTAAGGAGAAAATAATGGGAGAGAAAAAAAGAGTTTTAGTAAAATTTTCAGGCGAAGCATTAGCTGGAGAAAATGGCTTTGGCATTGAAAATTCTATTTTAAAATTCCTTGCTTTAGAAATCAAAGGCTTGATAGAAAAACAGATTGAAGTTGGTATTGTCATAGGAGGAGGAAACATTATACGCGGTGTTTCTGCAGCAAAAGGTGGTCTCATTAAACGCACAAGCGGGGATCATATGGGTATGCTTGCAACAGTGATTAATGCAATTGCAATCCAAGAAGCTTTAGAAAGCTATGGGCTTGAAGTTAGAGTCCAAAGTGCAATTAAAATGGAAGCCTTTTGCGAAACTTACATTATGAGAAGAGCCCAAAGGCATTTAGAAAAAGGACGCGTTGTGATTTTTGCGGCTGGAACAGGAAATCCTTATTTTACTACAGATACCACAGCTATTTTAAGAGCTGTTGAAATTGGAGCACAAATGGTGATTAAAGCCACAAAAGTCAATGGAGTTTATAATAAAGATCCTAAAAAATTCAGTGACGCTGTGTTTTTAAACACTTTAAGTTATGATGAGGCAATGAAAGATAATATCAAAGTAATGGACGATACAGCCATTGCTTTAGCCAAAGACAATCATTTGCCTATCGTAGTTTGTAATATGTTTAAAGAAGGAAATTTACTCAAAATTCTTGAGGGTGATACAAGCCTTTGTTCTATTGTTAAAAATTAATCAAGGAGAAAAATATGCAAAGAATTGAAAAAATAGCTGCCAAAGCTTTAGAAAAAATGGGAAATGACCGCTATCAACTTGCCTTAGTTGTAGCTAAAAGAGCTGAACAACTTGCTGAAGGGGCTTCACCTTTGGTTGAGCTTGATAAAAATAAATTTAAATTCGCTGATATTGCACTCTATGAAATCGCAGAAAGCAAAATTACTTTAGAGGGCTTAGTTGAAAACATTTGATGAGGAATTACTGCTTGAAAAATTAATCGAAGAGATTAAAATTTGTAAGAATTTAGAAAATGCAAAGGAATTGCTTTACCGCGTTTGCAAAAAAGATGAACTTTTAGAAAAAGCTGTAGAGCGTTGCATTATTTATCATCAAGGGCAATTAAGAAAAAGTGGGGAACCCTATGCGGTTCATCCTATTTTAGTTGCAAGTTTGGTTGGATTTTTAAGTGATAATAAAGCCATTATTTTAGCTGCACTCTTACACGATGTGATTGAGGATACAAATTGCACCGAAGAAGAACTCAAAGAAGAATTTGGCTCTGAAGTATTAAAACTTGTTTTGGGACTTACTAAAATTATAGAGATTAGAGAGGATAATCTCATCAGTTCTACTTCAAAAAAAAATCTCACAAAATCGGCTTTAACCTTTAGAAATATGCTTTTAGCAAGTATTGAAGATACAGGGGTTTTAGTTGTAAAACTTTGTGATAGACTACATAATATGCTAACTTTAGATGCCTTAAGGGAAGACAAACAAAAAAGAATTAGCGAAGAAACCTTAGTTGTTTATGCTCCTATCGCACATAGACTTGGAATTTCAAGCATTAAAAATTATTTAGAAGATTTGAGTTTTAAGTATTTAATGCCCGATGAATATGGACAAATCGATAATTATATTAACTCAAAAGACCAACAAATGCAATTAGGACTCAATGATTTTATAAGCAAAATCGAACTTTTGTTTTTAAACAATGGTTTTAGACAAGGCGCCTTTGAAATTCACAAACGCATCAAACACAGCTATTCTATTTATCTTAAAATGCAAAGAAAAGGCTTAGGCATAGAAGAAGTCCTTGATTTGTTAGGGGTAAGAATTCTTGTGAATAAAATTTCAGATTGTTATCTTGCTTTAGGAATTTTACACACAAATTTCAATCCTCTCATCTCACGTTTTAAAGACTATATTGCCTTACCCAAACAAAATGGTTATCAAACCATTCATACCACTCTTTTTGATACAAAAAATATTATCGAAGCTCAAATTCGCACCTTTGATATGCACAATATTGCTGAATTTGGGATTGCAGCACATTGGAAATACAAAGAAGATGGTAGTGTTGTAGCCCCAAAATTAGACTGGCTTACAGATCTTTCTATGCAAACTAAAAATGTCGAAAATGCAGAAGATTATAATGCCATTGAGCTTTATGAATACGCCAAAGATAGCCTTTATGTTGAAGATATTTCTGTTCTTTCACCTAAAGGAGAGATTTTTACTCTCCCACGCGGTGCAACTGTGCTTGATTTCGCTTATGAAGTTCATACTAAGATAGGTTTGCATGCACAAGTTGCTTATGTCAATCGTGTTAAAGTGCCTCTTTTAACCGAGCTTAAAAATGGAGATATAGTTCGCATTGTAACCACAGAAAAAAGATTTTACCGCTGTTCTTGGATTGATAGCGTTAAAACAGCCAAAGCAAAAGCAAGCATTAGAGATTTTTGCAAACAACATATTAGGGATATTAATTTTATCAATGCAATCAACATACTTTGCTCTGTTTTTCGCGTCTCTAAAGAAGAAGTGGAAGATTGGATAAAAAAAGAAAATTTAGAGCGTAAAATTCATCAAATTTCTACCGACAATATTTATTTTCAAGATATTGTCAATGCCTTAAAAAAATATGCTAAGACATCTTGGTTTAATCGACACGAAATTAAAGAGCAAAAAATCGGAAATTTTTTGCTTTATTCAAATAATAAAATTTCTAATGTGGAATTTGATTATTGCTGCCACCCTAAAAAAGGCGATTCTATCATTGCTTTTGTCGAATCTGGAAGTGCAATTGTTCATCACAAGCTTTGTGATAAAGCTGAACAAATGCTCAAAAAAAATAAAAATATGGTTTTTATAAAATGGGATTCAAATGTTCCAAAACTCTACAAAGTGATTTTTTCTTTGGAAAATAAAAAAGGAATTTTAGCTGAATTTTTAGTCTTACTTGCTAAAATGCAAATTAATTTATTGACGATTAATCTATCAAGTGATTCAACTTCGCCGGCTGATTATTTTGAAATCACCATAGAACTTCCAAACAATCTTAAGGCTGAAAGTGTCTTTGATAGACTCAAATCAAAATATAAAATTTTGGATTTTACTTCCTTAAATGATGCGTATAAAGAAGGTGGCTTAGGATGAATTTAACAGAAATTTTAGCAGAAGTAAAAAGAGCTTGTGCAGAAATTATTGATGGAGAAAAAATTGAAAATTTAATTAAAAATTATTATGAAAAGGGTGAGAATTTCTATGTTAAAGTGGGTATGGATCCAACAGCTCCTGATTTGCATTTAGGACATAGCGTAGTTTTATCCAAAATGGCATTTTTACAAAAACACGGAGCTATAGTGCAATTTTTAATCGGCGATTTTACAGGACAAATTGGAGACCCTAGTGGAAAAAGTGCAACACGAAAAAAACTTGATAAAGAAGAAGTTTTAGAAAATGCAAAAACCTATGAAAAACAAGTTTTTAAAATTTTAGACGAGAAAAAAACTGAAATTAAATTTAATTCTAAATGGCTCAATGCCTTAGGTGCAGCAGGTATGGTAGAGCTTAGCTCAACTTTTAGTGTAGCAAGGATGCTTGAAAGAGATGATTTTACAAAGAGATTTAAGGAGCAAAGTCCTATTTCAATTTGTGAGTTTTTATATCCTTTGCTTCAAGGTTATGATAGTGTAGCATTAAAAAGTGATATTGAAATGGGTGGAACTGATCAAAAATTTAATCTTTTAATGGGAAGAACTCTTCAAAGAATTTATAATGTCGGCAAAGAACAGGCTATAATGATGATGCCTTTACTTGAAGGTTTGGATGGGGTTAATAAAATGAGCAAAAGCCTTAATAATTACATAGGAGTTACTGAAAAAGCCGATGATATGTATGCTAAAATTCTAAGCATTAGTGATGAATTGATGTTTAGATATTATGAGCTTTTGAGTGAAAAATCTTTAGCTGAAATTGAAACGATGAAAAAAGATATCAAGCAAGGTTCTTTGCACCCTAAAAATGCTAAAGAAAATTTAGCTCTTGAAATCACTAAGAGATTTCACGATGAAAATAAAGCTTTGAATGCAAAGGCAGAATTTGATAGAATACATTCTGAAAATCTAATGCCAAGTTCTTTAGAGGAATTTGAAGTAAAGGGAAGTATTTGGCTTGCTAAAGCTTTAGTTCTTTGTGGTTTGGAAAGTTCAAGTTCTGCTGCAAGACGCTTGATTAACGCGAATGCAGTCAGTGTAAATTCACAAAAAATTAAAGATGAGCAAAAACAACTTGAGGCTGGGGAATATATTTTACAAGTGGGTAAGAGAAAATTTGCAAAATTAAAGGTTAAATAATGGATTTAAAACCTCTTAAAATAGGAAAACATACGATTAAGTATCCCATTTTTCAGGGTGGAATGGGACTAGGTATTAGCTGGGACAAGCTCGCTTCAGCTGTATCTTTAAATGGCGGACTTGGCATCATTTCATCGGTTGGAACAGGATACTATGAAAATCTTGCTTATGTGGATAAACAGCTTAATCTTAAGCCTTATGGAAGTGAAAATTTTTATTCTAAAAAAGGTTTGCAAAAAATCATCAATAATGCCCGAAAAATTTGTGGCGATTTGCCTTTAGGTTGCAATATCTTATGTGCAAGTAATGATTATGCAAGAATTGTAAGAGATGCTTGCGAAGTAGGTTTTAATGTGATAGTTTCGGGAGCTGGTTTGCCTACAAATTTACCAGAATTTAGTGCAGATTTTCCTGATGTAGCTTTAGTGCCAATCATTTCTTCGCCTAAAGCTTTAAAAATCATTTGCAAAAGATGGCTTGGAAGATACAACCGCCTCCCTGATGCTGTTGTGCTTGAGGGTCCTAAAAGTGGTGGGCATCAAGGTTTTACTTATGAGCAATGTTTGGACCCAAATTATCAACTTGAAAAACTCATTGCACCTGTAGCTCAGGAAGCTAAAAATTGGGGAAATTTTCCTGTAATTGCCGCAGGAGGAATTTGGGATAAAAAAGATATAGAAAAAGCTTTATCCTTAGGAGCAAGTGGAGTGCAAATGGGAACAAGGTTTATTGGCACTTTTGAATGTGATGCAAGTGCTGAATTTAAAGAACTTTTGCTTGCTTGTAAAGAAGAAGATATTGAGCTTATAAAATCTCCTGTGGGTTATCCTGCAAGAGGAATTCGAACAAATTTGCTTAATTTAGTCGATAAAAGAATGGGACCAAAGATTAATTGCACAAGTAATTGTGTTACTCCTTGTGGGCGTGGAAAAGAAGCAAACAAAGTTGGATATTGTATCGCAGATAGACTATTTGATGCTTGGTCAGGTAAAAAAGAAACCGGATTATTTTTTACGGGTGCAAATGGCTATCGTTTAGACAAGCTCATCAGCGTTAAAGAACTTATAAACAAACTTGTCAATGGTGAATAATGTTTAAAATTTTATTTTGCATTTTTTTATTTTTAAGTTTTTGTTTTGGGGCTTTTGAAAAGGAGCTTGAGTATTTTGACAGCAATTTTCTTAGCTCAAACTACAACACTCAAATGAAATTTCATCATCAGCTTAAAAATCTTTATATCCAAAGTGTGATTAATGAAGATGAAAAAAGTAAAATTGAAATTTTAAAAAGACTCATAGTGAGTTCTAATGTCTTGAATTTAGACGATGAAAACTATATCAACGAACTTAAACAAAGTGGTATTAATGAAAAAAATATCAACACTTTAAAACAAAGCTTTACGCAAGAAGTTAAGGTGCAAAATGCTATTTTTTCACCAAATAATCCAAATAACGATGAAAAACTCCTTGTAGCTGCCACAAAAGAAAGCTCTAAAAAAATATATATTTTAAATTCTAAAAAAATCTCCACAGGAATAGAACTTAGGCTTGATTCTAAACTCGAAAAAGAAAATATCAAAAGCTTTATCCTTGATGAAAAAAATAATTTTCGCTACATTATGGATTTTGAAGCGGCTTTAGAGGGAGGCAAAAGAGATTTTAAATTTGATGATTTTAGTATCACTCTTTCCCAATACAATCCCAAAACCACTCGCATTGTTGTGCGTGCTAAAGAAAAAGTTCCTATCAATTTAAATCTTAATGAAAAAAATCTTACAATTTTAGTCAATCAAACTCAAACAAACCCAAAAAATTCCAAAGAAGAAGTAAAAAAAGAACCGAGTCAAGTTCTTGCAAAAAATTCTCAAAAAGAGGAAAAAGGATTAGCAGTAGCACAAAAAGATACACAAACACAAAAAAATGAAGAAAAACCAATTTATGTTTTAAAAACCACAAAATCTTCATCAGGTATTGATGTGAATTTAAATAAAGCTTTGAGTGAGGATAAACTTTCTATTTCTAGCTCTAAAACGAATAAACTTTTTAGAAAAATCATAAGTTTTGAAGGAATTTTAGAGGGTGGAGCTAAGAATTTTAATTTTGGGCAAAATTTTATTACTATTACTCAATTTAATCCAAAAATCGTTCGCATTGTGCTTAG
>JAFLRU010000089.1 GCA_022511325.1 Campylobacter sp. | reverse complement strand
ATAAGAATAAAAATAACCACAACTGCAATAGCTTTAAACACATAATAACGATAAAACTGAAAATCTTGGTCCTTATAAAGATAAATTTTTACCTCATAAATCACTTTAAGGTAGTTATAATTTTCATAATAAATGATTTCTATAACGCCTTGAAGCGTGTTTATACCTCTCATATCTGTATCGTTAATCTCTGCTCTTGCTAAAATTTCACCATTTGATAAAACTCTACGAATCTCTTTTGGATCTGTGATTTGATCAAACTTGTTGTAATTTTTTGTTCTTTCTTGAAAGGCTCTATCATCAATTTGATTGGCTAAATTTGAAAGCCTTGCTATACCTATAAGAGAATATTTTGCGTCAAGTTCTTTAGAATAATTTTGTTGATCGTATGCAATGAGCCATAAAAAGGCAAGAACAACACTCACTCCTGCAAAGATAAAAATAAAAGTAATGGTATAAAAAATTGAACCCTTATTCATTGAGTGAGCTTATATCCTATACCTCTAATAGAATGTATATATTTTGGCGTTTTAGGATCATCTCCCATTTTTTGACGAATGCGAGAAATGATAACATCAATACTTTTATTGCTAGAATCCTCGCTAATCGAAGAACAATTATATACAAGTTCTTCGCGGCTTACCACTCCGCCTTCTTTTTTGATAAGATAACTTAAAATATCAAATTCAGCATTTGTAAGAGTTAATTCCTCACCTTTCATCGTAATAATATGTTTATATTGGTCATAAACTAAATCTTTAATGCTTTTAGCAATCGCACTTTTAGTGTTTGAAATGCGTCTTAAATGACTTTTAATCCTTGCTTGAAGTTCTTTAGGATTGTAAGGTTTTGGCAAATAATCATCTGCTCCAAGCTCCAAAGCATTAACCTTATCGCTAATATCGTGCCTTGCACTTGAAATGATAATAGGCGTATCGTATTTTTTACGAATTTCCTCACAAACCTCAAGTCCATCTAGACCCGGCAAGGAAAGATCTAAGATGATAAGCTGATATTCTTTTAAAGCAAGTTTTGAAAGCCCAATATAAGGTTCGTGTGCTATATCAACTTTCATATCAAATTGTTCTAAATATTCTGCTGTAATTTCTGCTAATTCTAAATCATCTTCTATCATAAGAATGTTAGTCATTTGTTTCCTTTTTAAAAAAGTCAATTTTAAGCTAAAATTTCTAACAAAAAGAAATTTTAGCTTCTTTATTTATTTAAGCACGAGCAAAGTAACAAAGCCTCCTCGATAAACCCAAATTTTTATAAAATTCTTTTTATCAATCTTTTTAAGAGCATTGTCTAATTCCTCTAAATTCTTAATTTCATTTTGTCCTACACCGATGATTATATCTCCTTCTTTAAATCCTGCCTCTTTTGCCTTACTTTTATCCTTAACTTCCTCGACAAAAACACCACTCGTATCATTTGAAAGTCCAAGGCGATTTTTTAAATTAGAATCCAAAGTTCTTAAGCTAAGCCCCTCAATAATACTATCTTTTGTATTATTTTTCACAAGCTGTTCATCACCTTTTAAAATAAAACTAACTTGCTTGATAACGCCATCTCTTTCGTAGCTTAAATCAATTTTTTGATTTGGTTCTAAAGAGCCTATATAATTTTTAAGGTCATTTGGGCTTTTGATGATTTTATCATTAACTTTTATTACTAAATCTCCTCTTTTAAGTCCAGCTTCATCAGCTGAAGAACCTTTTTGAACATCAGTAATTAAAGCACCTTCTCCACTTTTATAAGCTTTTTTCGTATCTCCTGCTAACGCTACGATTGTAACTCCTAAAAATCCTCTTTCAATTTTTCCTTTTTCAATGAGTTTTTTAGCAATATCTTTAACCATATTTGAAGGAATAGCAAAACCTATGCCGTTATTTCCACCTCCACGTGAAAGTATAGCTGAATTAATCCCAACTAAAGCTCCTCGACTATCTACAAGTGCTCCACCTGAATTTCCCGGATTAATCGAAGCATCAGTTTGAATAAAATTTTCATATTGATTTAAACCTATATTGTCTTTATTTAGGGCTGAAATAATCCCACTTGTTACACTAAAACCCACTCCAAAAGGATTGCCCAAAGCAAAAACCACATCTCCTTCCATTAACTCATCTGAATTTGCAAAATTTGCAGCAGAAAGATTATTTGCTTCGATTTTAATCACAGCCAAATCCGTTTTTGGGTCTTTTCCTATAAGTTTAGCCTTGTATTCTGTATCATTTTCAGGCAAAGTTACAGAAATATTTTCTGCATCATCCACAACGTGATTATTTGTGATGATATAACCATCTTTAGAAATGATCACTCCAGAACCTAAAGAACTCACCACTTCCTTGTCTTTAAGTCCTCTTCTTTGTGGAGCATCAAAATCAAAAAATTGTTTAAAATAAGGGTCATTAAAAAAATCGTCCAAAGGGCTTGGCATATTTGCTCTTGAAATTGTTTTTGAAGTCGATATATTTACAACAGATTTTTTAATTTCTTTGATAGAATCGTGATAAGATAATATCACATTTCCCTCTGCTGGATTAACGCGAGAGATTTTAGAATCTGCTTCATTAAAATTAATATTTGCTGCAAATAAAACACTAGCAA
The DNA here is from genome assembly GCA_022511325.1 of Campylobacter sp. Taxonomy (GTDB): domain Bacteria; phylum Campylobacterota; class Campylobacteria; order Campylobacterales; family Campylobacteraceae; genus Campylobacter_D. The sequence goes on along the minus strand of JAFLRU010000089.1, from coordinate 1,755 downwards.
AACTAAGAAGCATCAAGTGTTTTTTCATTTTATTTATCCTTTTTTTAAGTAAAATTACATAAGTTCTTATGTGAGTGATAGTATAAAACTAAAAATTTACAAATTTGTAAATGAAAACTTGAGTGTGAAAATTTATTAAACTTGATTGACTTAGACTAAAGTTTTTGCTATAATTTCCCTTATAAAAGTTTCAAGGAAAATTATAATGAGTAATAGTTTATATGAAACCTTAGGGGTATCTAAAAATGCGAGTACTGATGAGATTAAAAAAGCTTATCGTCGTTTAGCAAGAAAATATCATCCTGACATCAATAAAGAAAAAAATGCTGAAGAAAAATTTAAAGAAATCAACGCAGCTTACGAAATTTTAAGTGATGAAAAAAAACGAGCTCAATATGACCAATATGGAGACAATATCTTTGGAGGACAAAGTTTTCACGATTTTTCAAGAGGTGCTGGAGCTGGTGGAATTAACTTAGATGAAATTTTCAGTCAATTTTTTGGCGGCGGGACAAGAAGCAGAGGATTTAGCTCCAAAGGATTTGCAGGATTTGGTGGCAGAGGGTTTGGTGATTTTGATGAAGAAGATTTGGATTTGAGTGCAAACATTAGCATTCCTTTTGAAACAGGAATTTTAGGCGGAGAACATACGATTTATTTTAACAATGAGCCTATTAAAATTAAAATTCCTTATGGCATTAAGAGTGGAGAAAAATTAAGAATTCGAGGTAAAGGCAAAAAAGCTTATGGAAAAACAGGGGATTTAATCATCAAGGTAAAACTTGAAGAAAGCGAAATTTACCAAAGAGATGAAGATGATTTGATTCGTAACTTTAACATTTCTTTAAGAACTGCACTTTTTGGCGGTAAAGTAAGTGTAAAAACGCCAAAAAAAGAAGTAAGTGTAAAAATTCCACCCAATTCCAAAAATGGACAAAAAATTCGCCTCAAAGGTTATGGGGTGCAAAACCGCAAAAGCGATATTTATGGAGATTTATACCTTGTTTTAAATGTCATTTTACCTCATACTGAAAATTTAGACGCGAGTTTGCTTAAAATTTTAGAAGAAAAACTACCAAAGGATTAAAAATGCAACAAAATTATGATGAACCCCTTTATTTAATCAGCGTTGTAGCTAAGGTGCTAAGTATTCATCCTCAAACTCTTAGGCAATATGAAAGAGAAGGACTTGTAGAACCAAGCAGAACAGATGGAAAAATCAGGCTTTATTCCCAAAGAGATATTGATAGAATCAAACTTATCTTAAGACTCACACGTGATATGGGTGTAAATTTAGCAGGAGTTGATGTGATTTTAAAACTTAAAAATCAACTCCAAGAATTTGAAACTTTAATTGATGAGCTTCGTTTAGAGCTTAGCAAAAAAGAAAATGGTGGAGAGACAAAAGCAGTCGTAAAACACAAAAATAGCTTTGATTTAATTTTTTATGAGAAACATTAATGATTGATTTTTTACAAGTTTTTTTAATTGCAGTTGCAAGTGCTGTTATTTTAAATGTTTTTTTGAAAAGATTTGAGCTTCCTACAATCATAGGTTACATAATCACAGGTATTGTTCTTTCTCAAATTTACCATTTTAATGTTGATGAAGACCTTTCGCATATTGCAGAATTTGGTATAGTATTTTTGATGTTTAGCATAGGACTTGAATTCTCTTTAAAGCACCTTATGACGATGAAAAAAGAGGTGTTTTTAAACGGAAGTTTGCAAATGTTAAGCTGTGGTTTTGTTTTTA
>JAFLRU010000088.1 GCA_022511325.1 Campylobacter sp. | reverse complement strand
ATCCCTACATTTCTAGCAGAGCTTTGCCCTCCATTTTCTTTATCAAATAAAGTAATTCTATTATCTTTTAAGGCGTATTCTTTTGCAATCTTAAAAGAATTTTCATCGGTGCTTCCATCATTAACAAGAATGATTTCTAAATTTTTATAACTTTGATTAATCACACTTTCTAAACATTCTTCTAAATATTTTTCTACATTGTAGATGGGTATAACAATAGCGACTTTGTATTGTTCTTTCATAAATTACCTTTATAAAATTCTCTAAAAGCTAAGCCTTACTCATTTCCCAAATTAGGCTTCATTTCTATGATTTTCCAAACAAGTCCTTGTGAGTTAAGCTCGTCCATAAAAGGTTTAGCTTCAAAATCCTCCATATTAAATACACCCTTACCTTTCCAAATTCCTTTAGCAATGAGCTTTGCTCCTATCATCGCAGGAACGCCTGTGGTATAGCTCACAGCTTGAGCTCCGGTCTCTTTAAAGCATTCTTCGTGATTGCAAACATTATAGATATAAACTTGCTTATCTTTGCCGTCTTTTTTGCCGCGTATCACGCAACCTATATTTGTAAAACCTTTGGTTCTAGGTCCTAAACTCGCAGGGTCAGGTAAAAGAGTTTTTAAAAACTCAATCGGCACTATATCCATTCCTTTATGTTTTACCGCTTTAATGCCTAACATACCGACATTTTCAAGGCATTTCATATGAGTAAGATAATTTTGAGAAAAAGTCATAAAAAAGCGTATGCGTTTTAAACTCTTGATATTTTTAACAAGGCTTTCAAGCTCTTCGTGATAAAGCAAATAGCTATCTCTTACGCCCACTTCAGGATAATCCCATTCCATTTTTATCGCCATAGGTTCGGTCTCTATCCATTTGCCATTTTCCCAGTAACGCCCTTTAGCAGATACTTCTCTTAGATTAATTTCAGGGTTAAAATTCGTCGCAAAAGCGTAGCCGTGGTCTCCCCCGTTGCAATCAAGTATATCAATAAATTCAATTTCATCAAATAAATTCTGTTTAGCGTAAGCACAAAAAACATTTGTGGCACCCGGGTCAAAGCCACTTCCTAAAAGTCCTAAAATTTCGGCTTTTTTGAAGTTTTCATTTCTTGCCCATTGTTCTTTGTATTCAAATTTTGCTAAGCTTGGGTGTTCGTAATTTGCAGTATCGATATAATGAATTTTTGCCTGAATACAAGCGTCCATAAGGCTTAAGTCTTGGTAAGGTAAAGCAAGATTAAGTAAAATTTCAGCCCCGCTTTCTTTGATAAGTTTTACCACAGCTTCGCTGTCATCTGCGTCGATTTTAGCTGTCTTAATCTCTACATTTAAACGCTCCTTTATAAAGGAAGCAATTTCATCGCATTTGCTTTTTGTGCGACTTGCTAAAGTGATTTTGTTAAATACTTCTTTGTTCATAGCACATTTTATCGTTGCAACGCGACTCACTCCACCTGCACCGATGATTAAAAGATTAGCCATTTTTTACCTTTGTAGTGATTTTTCGCTTATTATAACAAAAGTTTATTTGCAAATCATATTAAAATGCTTTTTTTGTGATACAAACTCAAAAATATAATTCTTAAATCCAAAATGATTTTTTAAATTTAAAGCATTTGCAAAAAACTATGAAATCGCTTCTAAACTTTTTTGAGCAATTTTTGTAATATCACTCCATTTTTTTTCTTGTATAAGTTCTTTAGGGCTAAGCCAAGAGCCTCCAACACAAAGCACATTTTCAAGCTTTAAATATTCATTCATATTATCTAAGCTTATGCCTCCTGTGGGACAAAATTTCACCTCATTAAAAGGAGCATTTAAAGATTTTAGCATTTTCACTCCTCCAACACACTGTGCAGGAAAAAATTTCACATCATTAAAACCAAATTCTAAAGCAAGCATTAATTCTCCTGCCGTAGCAATGCCCGGAATCAAAGGAAGTTTTATATTTAAAGCTTCTTTGGCAAAAATAGCATTAAAGCCGGGGCTAATAGCAAATTTTGCTCCGGCTTTTTTAGCAACTTCGAGTTGTTTTGCATTAAGCACAGTTCCGGCTCCTATAGTAACATTTGGCAATTCTTTAGATATAAGCTTTATTGCTTCTAAAGCAGCTTTAGTGCGTAAAGTAATTTCTAAAATATTAATGCCTCCCTTCATCAACGCTTTAGCAAGTTCTACGCTATTTTTAGCATCATCAATAGTAATAACAGGTATAATTTTACTGATTTTAAGAATTTCTCTTGGACTCATATTTTCCTTTCATTTAAAATATCCACCAAAGCTCATTGCCCCAGTTTGTGCAGTTGAACTTTGCGTTCTAAAACCTGCAAAAAGTTCTCTTCCAAAACCAAAAACTTCTTGTTTTTTAAGCTTAATTGCTCTTCTTTTTTCTAATTTTTCTTTTGGAATTAAAACTTCGAGTTTGCCTTTTTTAGCATCAAGCAAAATCATATCTCCATTTTTTATTTTTGCAATATTTCCTCCCATTAAAGCTTCGGGACTTAAGTGGATTGCACTAGGAATTTTTCCTGATGCACCAGACATTCTTCCATCAGTAATCAAAGCCACTTTAAAACCTTGATCTTGCAAACTCGCTAAAGGAGTGGTAAGCTTATGAAGTTCTGGCATTCCATTAGCTCTTGGACCTTGGAATCTCACTACCGCGACAAAATCTTTTTGAAGTTTTTTCTGCTTAAAGCTCTCTAAGAATTCTTGCTGAGAGTGAAAGACTAGAGCTGGAGCTTTTACAACTCTATGCTCTTCTTTTACAGCTGAAATTTTAATCACAGCGCGTCCAAGATTTCCTTTTAAAATTTTAACTCCTCCGTCATTAGAAAAAGGGTTTGATATACTTCTTAAAATACTCTCGTCTTTGCTTGTTTTTATTCCATCTTGATACAAAAGCTCATCTTTAATCAAATAAGGTTCTTTTGTATAATGCCTTAAACCTTTTCCCATTATAGTTTCTACATCTTCGTGCAAAAGCCCTTCATTTAAAAGTTCATTTATCACAAATGCTAAACCTCCAGCGGCTGAAAATTGATTGACATCAGCTTTTCCATTAGGATACACTCTAGCTAAAAGTGGAATAATACTTGAAATTTTATCAAAATCAGCCCAGTCGATGATAATCCCAGTAGCTCTAGCAATCGCAATAAGATGAATGGTATGATTTGTAGAACCTCCTGTTGCCATAAGTCCTATAATTGCATTGACTATATTTTTTTCATTCAACATTTCACCTAAAGGCTTAAATTCATTTTGAGTTATATGTCTTGCAGCTTGTCTTACTAAGGCTTCTCTTAAAGGAGTATTTGGTTGAATAAAAGCTGAATTTGGTAAATGTAACCCCATAAATTCCATCATCATTTGATTAGAATTTGCTGTGCCATAAAAGGTGCAAGTGCCTACATCGTGGTAAGACTTCATTTCACTCTCTAAAAGCTCGTTTCTTGTGATTTTCCCTTCTGCGAAGAGTTGTCTTGCTTTGCTTTTTTCATCATTTGAAATGCCGCTATTCATAGGACCTGATGGAACAAAAATGCTTTTAAGATGCCCAAAACTTAAGGCTCCTATTAATAAACCCGGAACGATTTTATCGCAAACACCTAAATAAAAAGCTCCGTCAAAAACATTATGAGAAAGTGCAATAGCAGTACTCATAGCGATAATATCCCTAGAAAACAAAGAAAGTTCCATACCTTCATAACCTTGAGTGATGCCATCACACATTGCAGGAACTCCGCCAGCAAATTGTGCTAAAGCTCCGTGTTTAAAAATTTCTTTTTTTATCAAATCTGGATAATTTTTAAAGGGCTGATGAGCCGAAAGCATATCATTATAAGCTGATACGATAGCAAAATTTGAAGTTTGACTTTCCCTAATCCTGTTTTTAATATGCACAGGAACACTTGCATAAGCGTGGGCTAAATTTGCACAAGAAAGTTCATTGCGGTTGATTTTATTTTTAGAATTTCTTATACGTTCTAAGTAAGCTTCTCTTGTTTTTTGGCTTTTTTGAATGATTTTTTTTGTGATGTCTTCAAGCTTTTTTTGTGCCATTTTATTCCTCAAAAATTAAAATTTAATGTTTATAGGGTTAATTATTTTAAGTAAAAATAGCTAAATAAAATTTTAATTTTAAGCATATTTTTGATAAAAATATATAATTATACAACACAAGGAGAACTTTAAATGCAAAATTTGGTTGATTTTATTTTACTTGGTGCGACAGGAGATTTAGCCAAAAGAAAAATTTTTCCCGCCTTATATGAAATTTATGCGAAAGGATTTTTAAATCCTAAAAGTCAAATCATCGCCACAGCTCGAACAAAATATAGCGAAGAGGAATTTAAAAAATATTTAGACAAAGAATCAAAAATTCATATTCAAAATTGTGATGAAAAAAAGTGGCTAGACTTTATCAAACACATTTCTTATGTAAGCATAGAT
>JAFLRU010000087.1 GCA_022511325.1 Campylobacter sp. | reverse complement strand
TTGATGATTTGCCACAAGATGCTGAATTTTTAGGACAAGAAAAAGAAGAGCCTGAAGGTGAAGACTTCTTGCCACTTGTCGAAGAGGAGCTTTTAAAAACAGATGATGAGCTTGATACAGATTTAAGCACGCAAGAGCAAATCAAAGAGGAATTAGCTGAACTTGACGAACTTGATAAGATTCCAATGGATCACGAGCACGGAAATAAAGTTTTAGAGGAATTTAAAGATGAGCCTATTTTAAACGAAGAGGAATTAGGCATTAGTGATGAAGAAGTTGATGTTCCAGACCTTGAAGTTAATTCCCAAGCAAATGATTTTGATGATTTAAAAGAAAGCGAAATTCAAAGAGCTTTGGGTGAGGAAGTTAGTGTAGAAGAAGAGGAAGTAAAAGCTGATGAGCCTTTAGAACAAAATTTAGAAAGTGAAACAAGTGAAGAGCTTGAGGTTCAAACAGCTCAAGTTCAAAATTCAAACAACAATGAAGAAATTGTTAATGAAATCAGCCAAAGTATAGCTCAAAGCATTACTTCGAGTATAAAAGATGATACCTTAAAAGCAGCCTTAAAAGGTATGAATATGAATATAAACATTAAAATAAGCTTTGATGAGAACAAATGAGAAATTTTATTTTAGTAGTTTCTGGACCAAGTGGGGTGGGAAAATCCACTCTTTTATCCAAACTTTTTACTGAATTTAAAGAGGAGCTTTATTTTTCTATCTCTTCAACTACAAGAAGTCCAAGAGAGGGTGAAATTAACGGAAAACATTATTTTTTCGTAACTCAACAAGAATTTGAGCAAGGCATTGAAAATGAAGAATTCTTAGAATGGGCTAAGGTTCATAAAAATTATTATGGCACTTCTTTAAAACAAACGCAAAATGCTTTAGAAAAAGGAAAAATCGTCGTTTTTGATATAGATGTACAAGGTTTTAATATTGTTAAAGAAAAACTAAAGGACAAGATTGTTTCTGTTTTTATTATGACTCCAAATAAAGAAGAGCTTAAAAAAAGATTGATTAAGCGAAATACTGATACAATGGAGGACTTAGAAAAGAGATTGGAAAATGCAAGAGATGAGATGAAAGAGCTTTTTAAGTATGATTATCTTATCGTCAATGACGATTTAGAGCGAAGTTATGAGGCTTTAAAGTCTATTTTAATTGCCCAAAAAATAAAAACTAAGCGTCAAAATTTAGAGCAAATTCAAATTCTATGGAATAAAGGAGAATAATATGCATATGCCAAGTGGAACTCAATGGTTGATTATTTTATTGATAGTCGTGTTGCTTTTTGGAGCTAAGAAAATTCCAGAACTTGCTAAGGGTTTAGGCAAAGGAATTAAAACTTTTAAAGATGAGATGAATACTGATGATGAGCTTACGAAAAACACTCAAAAAATAGAAGAAAAACCAAACAATACGACAAGCACAGAACAGAATCCAAATTTAGATGAAAATAAAAAAGTTTAGGGTTTGTTTTGAAAGAGCTGATTTTTGATGAGATAAAAAAGGTTTTAAAGCAAGATTTTGTCCTAGAAAATCCTAAGGATAAAAATTTAGCTCATTTTGCTACACCTCTAGCTTTTTCTTTAGCCAAGGAGCTTAAAAAAGCTCCGATGCTGATAGCACAGGAACTTGCAGATAAATTTCAAAATAATGCTTGTTTTGAAAAGGTTGAAGCTCTTAAAGGCTATTTAAATTTTAGAATTTCTAAGGATTTTTTAAATACTCTTGCAACAAAAGCTCTTAAAAATCCTCAAAATTTTACCAAAGGTGAAAATCAAAAGCAAAGTTTTTTACTTGAATATGTGAGTGCAAATCCTACAGGTCCTTTGCATATAGGACACGCAAGAGGGGCGATTTTTGGTGATACTCTTGCAAGGCTTGCAAAACATTTGGGTTTTAAATTCGATACAGAGTATTATATTAACGACGCAGGAAATCAAATTTATCTTTTAGGACTTTCGGTTTTTTGCAAGGCTAAAATCACACATTTTAAAGAGGATTTAGAATACCCACAAGATTGTTATCAAGGTGAATATATCGAGGATTTAGCAAAAGAAGCTGTTTTAAATTACGAAAAAGAATTTTTTAAAGAAGAAAAAAATATCCCTATTTTAGCAACTTGGGCTAAGGATAAAATGCTTGAAGTGATTGTTAAGAATTTGGAACAAGCAAGGATTAAGATTGAAAATTATGTGAGTGAAAGGTCTTATTATAACGCTTTAGATAAAACTTTGCAAAGTTTGAAAGAACACGGAGGAATTTACGAAAAAGAGGGTAAAATTTGGCTTGCTTCCTCGCAAAAAGGCGATGAAAAGGATAGGGTGATTGTCCGTGAAGATGGACGTGGAACTTACCTAGCAGCCGATATTGTCTATCATAAAGATAAAATGAGCAGGGCTTATGATAAATGCCTCAACATTTGGGGAGCTGACCATCACGGCTACATTCCTCGAATGAAAGCTGCAATGGAGTTTTTGGGTTTTGATTCTAATAAACTTGAAATCATTTTGGCCCAAATGGTATCTTTACTCAAAGATTCTCAACCTTATAAGATGAGCAAAAGGGCTGGAAATTTCATTTTGATGAGTGAAATTTTAGATGAAATCGGAGCTGATGCTTTAAGGTTTATCTTTTTAAGTAAAAAATGTGATACGCATTTGGAATTTGATGTGAATGATCTTAAAAAACAAGATAGTTCAAATCCTGTATTTTACATAAATTATGCTTATGCTAGAATCAATCAAGTTTTTGTTAAGGCAGATAAAAATATAGAAGATATTATTAAAGCAGACTTTAATTCTTTAAATGATGAGGGCATAAATTTAGCCTTTGAAAGCCTTAATTTAGAAAGCGTTTTAAAAGATGCTTTTGAAACAAGAGCTTTGCATAAAATTACAGATTATCTTAAAAATCTTGCTACAAATTTCCATAAATTTTACAATGAAAATCGTGTGATTGGTGCAAGTAATGAAGATAGTTTGCTTAAACTTTTTGCTTTAATTGCACTAAGCATTGAAACAAGTTTTAAACTTATGGGTATTGAAGCAAAGAAAAAAATGCAGCATTGATTATTTGTCTTTTAAATACTTCAAGACTATGTTTTCAAAACTTTTATGATGTCTTGTCATCATAAATGCTTGCTCAAAAAAGATGAGTAGGGTTACTGAAACTCCTACAGCTAAAGCCAAAGTTATAGATAGAGTTGTAAAAAAATAATCAAAAAATTGTATCAAATAATCCGTTTTTGCCCTAAGATCTTCACTGCGAATGAAAGAAAAAAGATAAAGAATTGCTTTATAAGCATAAATTCCGGGTATCATAGGAATGAGTGCTGGAAAAGCAATAATTTCAGCAGGAGTTTTGAGAATTTTTGCAAATAAAATTCCTAAACAACCTATGCAAAAAGAGGCAATAAAGGTTGCTAAGGCTAGGGTTTGAAAATTAAAATAAGTTAGTAAAGCAAAACGCAAGCCGTGAGCAAGGGCTGCAAGTAAGGCTGAAAAAATTAAAATTCTTAAAGGTGGATTGCAAGCATAAGCAAAGCCAAACCCGGCTATTGCAGCCAAAAGCATATCACTTAAAATAGAATCAATCATTGCAAAATCCCAAAATTTGAAAAACTTAAAGTCATATAAATGCCTATTGCCATACAACAAACAAGTATCATAATGCTTACAATACGGCTTATACCCATTAGAATATAATCTTTAAGTATATCAATGACTGCATTGATGAAAAAGACACCCGGCACGAGATATAAAATACTTGAACCCAAAGCAATATCTGCTTGTGTAGTGTAGTTTGCATTCACTCCTAAAAATACTATCCAAGAGGACAAAAAAGAACAAAGTATATAAACAATTCTTATGTCAATTTTAAATTTAACTAAAATATATCTTAAGCAAAGCCCCGCAATTGTGCCTAAAAATACTAAAATCTCAGCTCCTAAATCCCCTCCAAAAAGTCCGCAAAAAGCTGCATTTGCGAGCGAAACTAAGAAAAGATTAAAAACAAAAGGACGTTTTTTGTTTGAACAGATTTTTTCAAATATTTTTTTAGAATTTTCAAAATCCCATTTTTTATCATAAATCGCCCAGCTTAGAGCACTTAAATCTAAGATGAGTTTGAAATTTAAAAGGGTGTGGCGATTAGGGATTACATAGGTTCTTCGAATGGATTTATCCTCTTTATCAACGACATTTATAGTGCTGTGATGAAGAAAAAAATTGATATGAACCTCATAACCATAAATATCCCCAATACGTCCAACACATCGAGCTACTCTAGCAGTGTAGGTTCCAGAGCTTAGCATAGTGCTTGTATAAGTGATAAGAAAATCCGTAATATCTTGAATCGAAGGTTTTTGCATAAGCTTACTTTATTTTAAAATCATTTATAATTATAACAGAAATTCTCTTTAAAACTGCAAATTTTCATTTCTTTATCATTGAACTTAATTTTTATGATTTTCAAGTTTTTGTAAAATATTTATTATATCTTTTTTCAAATTTGGTAAATAAAATCTTAAGCTATCTTCTATAATTGAAAAATTCAAACCCTCA
>JAFLRU010000086.1 GCA_022511325.1 Campylobacter sp. | reverse complement strand
ACCCTGATGTTGCTGAATGTGCCGTCATAGGAGTTAATGATGAGTTAAAAGGTGAGCTTCCTATGGGTTTTGTTGTATTAAAAAGTGGAATTGAAAGGGATCATAAGGGAGTAATTGAAGGCATCGTTCGTTTAGTTCGCCATGAAATAGGAGCTGTAGCAGCCTTTAAGATTGCAACTGTAGTTGATGCTTTACCTAAAACAAGAAGTGGAAAAATTTTAAGAAAGAATTTAAGAGAAATTGCCGATGGTTTGCCTTTAAATATTCCTGCAACCATCGAAGATGCGAAGGTTTTAGAACATTGTGAAAAGGCGATTAATGCTTTAGGATACCCAAAAGTTAAAGAAAGTAAAGGAAAAAAATGAGTGCAGGAAAAAGATTTAGAAAAGCTTTGAAGGAAAATTCACCCTTGATTATTGTCGGAGCTGTTAATGCTTATTCTGCTTTACAGGCAACCAAAATCGGACACAAAGCTTTGTATCTTTCAGGAAGTGGAGTCGCAAGTGCGAGTTATGGTTTGCCAGACCTTGGAATTATTGCTTTAGAAGAGGTTTGCATTGATGTGCGTAGAATTTGCGGTAGAGTAGATACTCCTTTGCTTGTTGATGCAGATACAGGTTTTGGCGGAGCTTTTAATATCGCAAGAACTATTAAAGAGCTTATCCGTGCAGGTGCAGCTGCAACACATATTGAAGACCAAGTTGCACAAAAAAGATGCGGACATCGTCCTAATAAAGAGCTTGTTAGCGTTGATGAAATGTGTGATAGAATCAAAGCTGCTATGGATGCAAAGATTGATTCAGATTTTGTTGTGATGGCAAGAACAGACGCTCACGCTATGGAAGGACAACAAAGAGCTATAGAAAGAGCTTTAGCTTATGTTGAAGCTGGAGCTGAAATGATTTTTGCGGAGGCAATCCATACTTTAGAAGAATATGCCGAATTTACCAAACTTGTTAAAGTGCCTGTTTTGGCTAATATCACCGAATTTGGAAAAACTCCGTATTTTACAACTAAAGAACTTAAAGAGGTTGGAATTTCTATGGTGCTTTATCCACTTTCAGCAAATCGTGCTATGAATAAAGCAGCTGTAGAAGTTTATGAGAGCATACTTAAAAATGGACATCAAAAAGATGTGCTTGATATTATGCAAACAAGAGAAGAACTTTATGAAATGCTAGATTATTATGCGTTTGAAAACAAGCTTGATGAACTATTTAAAGGAAAAAAATGAGTGTGAGTGAAGCAAAGAAAAAAACCGGCGGTTTAGCTGGAGTAATAGCAGGTGAAAGTGCGATTTGTACTTGTGGGCTTGGCAATGGGCTTAATTATTATGGTTATGCGATTGAAGATTTGGCACAAAACGCTGAATTTGAAGAGGTAGCATTTCTTCTTCAATATGCTAAGCTTCCAAATTCTAAAGAATTACAGGATTATAAAACTAAAATCATAGCTCAAAGAAAACTTAGCGAAAATTTAAAAGCTGTTTTAAGAGCAATTCCAAAAAACACTCATCCTATGAATTTAATGCAAAGTGCAGTAGCAGCTTTGGGAGCTTTAGAGGGTGAAAAAGAGGATTTTAGTAATCAAGATGAAAAAATCATTCGTCTTTTAGGAATTTTGCCTTCTGTGCTTTGTTATTGGCATCATTTTGTCAATTTTGGCAAAGAGATTGATTTTGATTCAAATCAAAGTTCTATCGCGGGATATTTTTTAGAAAAATTACAAGGAAAAAGTCCAAAAGAAGACTTTGTTAAAGCAATGCAATGTTCTTTGATTTTGTATGCTGAACACGAATTTAACGCTTCAACTTTTACAGCAAGAATTTGTGCTTCAACCAAAAGCGATATTTTTAGTGCAGTAGCTGCTGCAATCGGGGCTTTAAGAGGACCTTTACACGGGGGAGCTAATGAAGCAGCTATGGGACTCATTGAGAGTTTTTCAAGTGTTGAAGATGCAATTAAAGGAGTCAATCAAAAGCTTGAAAACAAAGAATTACTAATGGGTTTTGGACATAGAGTTTATGGGCTTGGAGGAGACCCTAGAAATGCTCTTATTAAAGTGTGGTCTAAACATTTAGGAGGAGATCATTTGATTTTCAAAGTCAGTGAAGCTATTGAATCTTTAATGAAAGAAAAACGTCCTTCTTTGCCGCCAAATGCGGACTTTTATAGTGCTTCTGCGTATCATTTTATGGGAATTCCAACGCCTTATTTCACACCGATTTTCATTATGAGTCGTGTAAGTGGATGGTGTGCTCATATTAAAGAACAAAGAGCTAATAACAAGCTTATACGCCCAAGTAGCGAATACATAGGACCAGAACCAAGAAAATTTGTAAAAATTGAAGACAGATAAAAAAGGAGAAAAAATGAGTGATATGGGAATTTTAGAGGCAAAAAGACCTGAATTTGACGAGCTTTTAACAAAAATTGCAAGATATGCCGATGAATATGAGATAAAAAGCTCTTTAGCCTTGCAAACCGCAAGATATTGTCTAATGGATACTTTAGGTTGTGGGCTTTTAGCCCTTAAATATCCGGCTTGCACCAAACTTTTAGGACCAAGCGTTGAGGGAGCAGAATTTAGACCTTTAGGAACTAAAGTTCCGGGGACTTCTTATCAGCTTGAACCTATACGCGGAGCATTTAATGTTGGTGCTATGGTAAGATGGCTTGATTTTAACGACACTTGGCTCGCTGCTGAATGGGGACACCCAAGCGATAATTTAGGAGCGATTTGGGCGGTAGCTGATTATGTAAGTCGTAAGAATTTAAGCGAAGGTAAAACACCTCTTAAAGTATCTTGTGTTTTAAAAGCAATGATAAAAGCTCACGAAATTCAAGGAATTTTAGCTCTTGAAAATTGTTTTAATAAAGTAGGAATGGACCACGTTTTACTCGTAAGAATTGCAAGCACCGCAGTGGCTGCGAAACTTTTAGGTTGTGATTTTAACGAAATTCGCAACGCTGTTTCTCACGCTTTCATTGACGGAGGAGCTTTAAGAACTTATCGCCACGCTCCTAATACAGGTTCAAGAAAGAGTTGGGCAGCAGGAGATGCTTCAAGCAGAGGAGTAGATTTAGCTTTAAAAGCAAAAAAAGGTGAAATGGGTTATCCTTCAGCTTTAAGTGCAAAATTTTGGGGTTATGAAGATGTAAAAATGAAAGGACAAAAACTTACCATTCCACAAGAATTTGGAAGTTATGTTATGGAAAATGTTTTATTTAAGATTTCATTTCCAGCAGAATTTCACGCTCAAACTGCAGTTGAAGCGGCTTTAAAACTACACGATAAAGTTAAAAATCGCCTTGATGAGGTGGAAAAAATCATCATCACAACGCAAGAATCTGGACACCGTATTATCAATAAAGTCGGCGAGCTTGCAAATCCTGCTGATAGAGACCATTGTATCCAATATATGGTAGCAATACCTTTGATTTTTGGAAGATTAAATGCTGATGATTATGAAGATAGCGTGGCAAAAGATCCAAGAATTGATGCCTTAAGAGCTAAAATGGTGGTTGAGGTTGATGATCGCTACACTAGAGAATACTTAGAAGCGGATAAAAGAAGTATTGCAAATGCTGTGCAAGTTTTCTTTAAAGATGGCTCAAAGACTGATAAAATAGAAGTTGAATATCCTATCGGGCATAGAGTTCGTAGAGAGGAAGGAATTCCTTTGCTCGTTGCCAAATTTAAAGCTAATCTTGCTACAAAGCTTAGTCCAAAGCAATGCGAAAAAATTATAAAGCTTTGCGAAAATCAACAAGACTTAGAAAATACAAATTTTAATGAATTTAGTGATTTATTTGCTCTGTGATTTTTATATTATTTTTCTAAACTAAAAATTTAAGGATAAAATATTTTATCCTTAAATGATTTTAATTGATTTTGTTACTTTTTGAAACATAAATATTTGTATCTGCAGTTTTTTATTTTTTATGATTTTTTAATTTTTTTTTTATTTAAATGATTTCATTTTTATAGCAATTATCAATTATTTTTTAAAAAAATTCTTAATATGATTTAAAATTTTATTTATTATCAGTTATAAATGGAAAATTTATAAGCTCTAATTATGATAAATATTATTAAAATTTTATCTTATTTTTATTTTTGTTTTTATACAATTTTGGAAAACAATTTAAAAAAAGGATTAAAAAATGAAAAGAATTTCATTCGTTTTGTGTTCAGCTTTATTTTTAGCTTCAAATTCTTTTGCAACGCCTTTAGATGAAGCAATTAAAGATATTGATGTAAGTGGGGAATTAAGGTATCGCTACGATAGTGCAGCGGGTAATTTTTGGAATAAAAGAGGCTTTGAGGAGCATACATCTGCTGTTTTAAGCAGACAAGAGCATAAATGGGCTGCAGGAATAGGATTTGATGCAGCTATTGCAGATAATTTTAAAGCTTTTGTTCAATTAAAATACGGAGAAGTTGCAGATGCTGGTTATGGTGGTAGGGGAGGTCCAGAAGGTGTGGATACTACAACACCTTTTGTCATAAGACAATATTATTTTACTTATAGTAATGAGGCTTTAAATACAAGTGTGATTGCAGGTAAAATGCAGCTTGACACCATTTGGACGGACAATAGCATAGATGGGCTTGTAGGAACAGGCGTTAAACTT
>JAFLRU010000085.1 GCA_022511325.1 Campylobacter sp. | reverse complement strand
TATTTAAATTTCAAAGAGCTAAACTATGAAAAAACAAATTTTAATTTTTTTACACTTGCACTCATTTTAGTTTTACTGACTTTGAACAAGCTTTTTGTGCTCATTCAATGCAAGTTCAAAACATTAAACCATGTTTATTGCTTTGGTAGATATGAAAAATTATAATTTTATAATCTAGGCATCATAAATATAGTCTGCATATAAATGTATGTATAATTAAAACTAAACAAAATTGTGAAGTTAAACAAATTTCGTTATAATTATCCTTTTAAAAAGGATAATTTGTTATGAAAATACTTAATTTTTTTTATGAAAATCCGCCTAAATTTGAGTTAAGTTTTGAAAGAAAAGTGCAAATTCCTTTTGGAAAAAATGTGCTTATAAAGGGTGCTAAACATTGTGGTAAAAGGAAGTTAATTCTAAATTTTCTTTCGAATTTTAAGCCAGAGGAAATTTTATTTTTGGATTTAAAAGATTTAAGATTTGAAAAAGACAGCCTTAAAAATTTAAAAACTTTTTTAAAGCAAAATCCTCAAATTAAAATCCTTTGTCTTTACAATCTTGATTTTACCCCAAATTTAGACTTTGTTTCTATCCCTATGATTTTAAGTACAGATAAAAAAAATATTGTTTTGCCTGATTTTATGGAGCTTGAGCTTGATTATCCCGATTTTGAGGAATTTATAAGCATAAGCAAAAAAAACTTGCCTGTTAATCATCTTGTAGGACTTTTTTTACAATCGGGTCGTTCAATATTTAGAGAAAATGAAGTTTTAAGAAAAAATTTCACTTTTTTAGAGCTTGAAATTTTAAAATATTTAGCTATAAATTTAGGAAATCAAATCAGCACCGCTAAGCTTTTTACCACGCTTAAAAGCAAAATTAAAACCTCTAAAGATAGCGTTTATCAAAGCATTAAAGACTTAGAAAATTCCTTTATCATACACAGCGTTTTTCACGATGAGAAAAAGCTTAGAAAAATTTATTTTAGAGATTTTGCCCTAAAAAACGCACTTTGTATTCAAAAAGATTTTAAACATTTGTTTGAAAATCTCATTTTAAATGAACTTTTTAAGCTTAAGCAAGATTTTTTTTACAATAAATTTTTTCATTTTTATTCTAAAACTTCTAAAACAGCTTATATTTCAAGTCCTACTTTAGATATTGATCTTATAAAACTTCGTGCAAAAAAGATCTTACCTAAAGCACTTGAACTTGGAATTTTTCATATTTTTTTTATCACACTTTCAAGCGAAGAAAGTTTTTTTGAGCAAGGAGTAAAATTTGAAGTTCTATGCTTTGATAAATGGGCTTTAGGTTTTTAAAAAGAACCAAAATCCTCACTGCGGTCATATTTTTCTAAATTGTATTTGATAATCACATTTTCAAGGATTTTGATATAATTTTCATTTTCGGAGTAAGAATGCATTGCGTGAATTGCATCAAGTCCTGTAATCTCCTTACCTTGCTCTAAAAATTGAGCTCTAGCGTCCCTAAAATCCTCATAAGCAAAATGGCGATTTAAATTAAGCACATAAGAATCCACGCTTTGTTGCAAATCATCAAAAACACGAATTCTGTGCTTTTTATTAGAATGCCTTCGGTTAGGTAATAAACCCTCACCACTCCAAGTCCATTCCCCAAAAAGATTGTTCGCCTCTCTTGCAAAGCGGCTCGTTCCGGTTGCACTTTCAACCAAGGCTTGAGCCATACCCAAAGATTTTGGAATAAAATGCATTCTTTTTTGATATTCAGCTAAATCAAAGAGATTTTCAACGCGGTATTTATTTTTAAGCTCTATGAGCTTTTCTAAATTTTTTTGATTTGTAATTCTAAAACCATTTTTTGCACTCTCATTTAAAAAAGCTTCCACAAAGGCTTTTTCTTGTTTGATATTTTCAAAGGAAACATCGAGCATTTCATTCATCTTTACGAAAAATACTTCTCTTTTTTGCTCCATATCCAAATCATAATAATTTTCTCCAAAACCACTCGCTAAAAGCATAGAGATAAAACTAAGAAAAATTATAATTTGCTTCAAAACAATACCTCACTTTGCCTTTAAAACAAATGCTTTCTTCTTGCATTCTAAAAAACACTTCTTCCTTGCTCTTAGGAATGATTTTTACTCCATTTTGCACTAAATTTTTTAAAAAAGCAAGATGAAAACAAGCCGCCATTCCTGTTCCACAAGCTAAAGTTTCATCTTCAACTCCTCTTTCAAAGGTGCGAACTTTAATGGTATTTTTATTAGGAATTTCGGCATAATTCACATTTGCATTATATTTTTTTCTTAAAAATTCGCAAGTTTTTTTATCAAACTCATTTAAATTTTCACAAAAATGCACAAGATGAGGCACCCCACTATCGCATTCTTGCCATATTTTATTTTCAAACTCGAATGGCTCTTTAGTGTATTTAATTTTCCCTAAATTCACTTCTACAAAATCTTTTTCAACCTTAGCTTCAATCACTCCTGCAGCGGTTAAAAAACGAAGCTTTGAATCCATACCTTTAATATAATGAGCAAAATGTGCAACCGCTCTTGAAGCATTACCACACATAGAAGCACTACTTCCGTCTTTATTGTAAAATTCCCATTCAAAATCGTAATCTTTATGCGGTAAAAGCACGACAAGTCCGTCTGCTCCTATGCCTTCATATCGATTGCAAAGAATTTTTGCAAGTTCGCTTCTATCAGCTTTTTTATCTGCACTAAAAATCACAAAATCATTACCGCTTGCACAATATTTGTAAAAATTCAAAGCTCACCTTTGGAAATTTTTTCTATAAATTTAATACACTCTGCCTTAAAATTTTCATAAGTGCTTGTATTATAAATCACAAAATCCGCTAGAGCCACTTTTTTTTCGATATCCATTTGAGCTTCAATGCGTTTTAAGGCTTCTTCTTTGCTTAACTTTTCTCTTTGCATTAATCTTTCTAAGCTTTGCTCCTTACTTGCGTAGATAAGTATGCTTTTTCCAAGATTTGCGTAATTGTTGTTTTCAAAAAAAAGCGGAAGTTCAACAAAAAAAGGTTTGTTTTTTTGCTCTAAAATTTGTATTTTTTCTAAAAGTCTTTCTTTGATTTTAGGATGTATAAAATTTTCAAGCTTTTTTTTGGCATTTTTATCATTAAAAACTAGGTTTCCTAATGCTTTACGGTCGATTTTATCCTCCTTAATCAAAGCAGGATTTTCAAAAAGTTTTGCAAGTTCCTTTGCAAATTCATTTAAAAGTTCGTGAGTGATTTCATCAGCACTTAGACTTTCAAAACCCATAGAATTAGCGATTTTTATAAAGCTACTTTTCCCACAAGCTATGCTTGCACTTACAAAAAAAGTGTTTTTCATCTTATGCCTTATTAAAAATTTTTTTGTTAAAATACCTTGTAAATTCTTAAAGGAAAATAAATGAAAATTTCATACGAGCAAGCGGGAGTAAGTATAGAAAATGGAAATGCCTTTGTAAATGCAATTAAACCGCTTGTAAAACAAACTTTTAATGCAAATGTTTTAGGAGGCATAGGCTCTTTTTCTGGAGCTTATAAAATGCCCTCTAGTTTTAAAAATCCTGTAATTTTAGGAGCAACGGACGGGGTTGGAACGAAGTTACGCCTTGCAATTGATGCAAAAAAATACGACACAATAGGACAAGATTTAGTCGCAATGTGCGTGAATGATTTGATTTGTAATTTTGCTACCCCTTTGTTTTTTTTGGATTATTATGCTACAGCTAAACTTGAAATAGAAGTTGCAAAAGCTGTTTTAAGTGGGATTGTAGAGGGTTGCAAGAAAGCAAATTGTGCCTTAATCGGAGGTGAGACAGCTGAAATGCCCGGAATGTATGCTAAAGATGATTTTGATTTGGCGGGTTTTGCAGTGGGAATGGCTGAAGAAGAAGAAATTGATAGAAGAGAATTTGTTAAAAATGGAGACCTTTTACTTGCTCTGCCAAGTTCCGGACTTCATTCTAATGGTTATTCTTTAGCAAGAAAAGTGCTTTTTGAAGGCTTAAAAATGGACTTTGAAGATGAAATAGAAGGTAAAAAACTCATCGATATTTTACTAGAACCTACAAGAATTTATGTGAAAGATTTTTTAAAACTTAAACCCTATATCAACGCTTTAGCACACATTACAGGTGGAGGTTTGGTAGAAAATTTGCCACGAATTTTCCCTAAGGGTATAGGTTGTGTGATAAGAAAACATCATCTGAATACACCTGAAATTTTCTATAAAATCGGCGAAGCTGTGGAAGAAAGTGAAATGTATAGAAGCTTTAATATGGGAGTTGGAATGGTGCTTGTGGTAAGCTCACAAAATGTTTCTAAAGTGCTTGAAAACTCGGACGCTTTTATTATAGGTGAAGTAGTGATTAACGAAGGGGTGGTTTTAGAATGAAAATTGTTTTTAACGCAAATGGTTTTGGAGATTTACTCGTTTGTTTCAAAGCTTTATATGCAATTAAAGAGCTTTATAAAGATGATGAACTTGTGCTTTATCAAAATGGTTTTTATGATTTGAATTTTTTAGAAAATATAGGTTTTATTGATAGAGTTGTAAATTCTGCAGAGGATTTTTTTGAAAAATTAGAGCAAGAAAAACCTGACATTTTCATAAGTATGACAAGAAATTCGCATTTTTTTAAAGCTTTAAAAAAACTTGAT
>JAFLRU010000084.1 GCA_022511325.1 Campylobacter sp. | reverse complement strand
AAGTTCTTTAAAATGCTCCATCATTACAAGCAAAATTGCAATTAAAACAACAAAACCTAAAGCGATTTTGATAGGATAACCCACAACTAAGAGATTAAATTGGGGCATAGTTTTCATTAAAATTCCAAAAATTACATCGGAAAGTAAAGAAATTGCTAAAATAGGAAAAGACATAGTAAAACCTATAATAAAAACATCAAACATTCCTATATTAAGATAACTCATTAAATTTTCCCCGGGGTAAAATCCTCCTAAATTAATATATCCTAAGCTTTGAGAGATAAATAAAAGTATCAAATGATGCCCATCAAAGGCAAGAAAAAACAGCAAAGCTACAAGGTGTAAAATTTGAGAAATAATAGGCATACTTATTCCCATACTAGGATCCATAACACTTGCGACCGTAAAACCCATATTAAAAGAAATTTGCTCTCCTGCCATCATAACAATTGCAAATACAAGCTGTAAAATAAGCCCTGTTATCATTCCAAAAAGTACTTCACTTAAAAGTTGTAAGATAAAAAAGCTATCAAGATGCAATACTTCAAGTTTTGCTAAAGGATACAAATATATTGTAAAAAAAAACGAAATTGCTGCTTTAATAATGACAGGGATACTATTATGCGAAAAAAAAGGAAAAAAAACAAATAATCCACTAAGCCTTGCAAACAAAAGCATAAAAGTAGCGACATTCTTGTCCCCAAGATAATTAACAAATTCCATCGGCGTTTAAGATATAAGTTTTGTCGCAAAAACTTGCGAGTTTGGAATCGTGCGTTACGAAAAACAAAGCTGCATCATTCTTTTTTGCATAAGAAATTAAAAGCTCAATCACATTTTTTGCATTATCAAAATCTAAATTTCCCGTAGCCTCGTCAGCAAAAATGATTTTAGGTTTTTTACAAAGCACTCTAGCAATGCTTACGCGTTGTTGCTGTCCCCCACTTAATTTGCCAATTTTTTGATTTAAAACTTTGTTTATACCAAGTTGCTTTAAAAGTTCTTCGTCTAAATTTTCACCTGATAAAACGCTTGCAAGCTCTATGTTTTCAAAAGCTGTAAAACCCTTAAAAAGATAATGGGTTTGAAAAATTATGCCAAAATCATAGCGACGAATTTTTACTCTTGTATTTTCACTTAAATCATAAAGCTTTTGATTTTTATAAAAAACTGCACCATTTTTAGGCTTTAATAAAGAAGATAGAATATGTAAAAGGGTAGATTTTCCGCAACCACTGCTCCCTTGTATGGCTATGCAATCTTTGGAATTTAAAACTAAATTTAAATTTTCAAAGAGCGGATAATCAAAATGATGGCTGATTTGCTCCGCTCTTAAAAGTTCCATACTTAGCCAATTTGTGCAGCAACTTCAGCAGCAAAATCTTCGCTTTTTTTCTCTAAGCCCTCGCCGACTTCAAAGCGGATAAACTCGACAATTTCAATTTTTCCGCCAAGTTCCTTTTCTTTTTCAGCAATGACTTGTTCAATAGTCTTTTTATCATCCATTACATAAAATTGCCCCATTAAAGTAAGCTTACTATCAAGCTGAGAATTATCTGCAATGAAGCTATTTAGCTTACCAGGTATTATATTATTCCAAATTTTTTCAGGTTTATTTTGAGCCTTAAGTTCAGCTTTTATATCTTCTTCAACCTTTTTTAAAATCTCATCACTAAGCTGTTTGCGACTCGCAAACTTAGGAATTTTAAGTTCAGGTTTATTTGGGTCTTTAAGCCTACGTCTTTCTTCGTTTTCTTTTTCAAGCTCCGCTACTAAGGCTTTGTATTCATTTTCTATAAAATTCTCATCAAGTTCTTTATAACTCAAATAAAGAGGTTTCATCGCAGCAATATGCATACAAAGCTGTTTTAAGAAAACTCCAGCTTTTTGAGCTACTTCGTTGCTATCGCACGCAGCTGCAATGATAACACCTACACGTCCATTTGTATGGATATAGCCATTAACAACGCCTTTATCTCCAGCTTTTAAAGTCGCAAATCTGCGGACAACTAAGTTTTCTCCTATGGTTGCAATTTGACTTTTTAGGTATTCTTCAAATTTCACTCCATTAATCACACTTGAATGAAGTTCTTCGATATTTTGAAGGCTTTTACTTTGAATATGAGCTGTGGTATCTTGAGTTAAAGCAATAAATTGCTCGTTTTTAGCAACAAAATCAGTTTCAGAATTTATCTCGCTAACTGTCGCACTTTTATAATCTTCACTGATTTTAACGCTTACCAAACCTTCAGCTGCTAAGCGGTCTGCTTTTTTTGCTGCTTTACCCAAGCCTTTTTCTCTTAAAAGTTGAACGGCTTTTTCGAAATTTCCATCTGTTTCTTTAAGAGCGTTTTTACAATCCATCATTCCAGCTCCAGTGCTTTCACGGAGCTCTTTTACCATTGCAGCAGATATTTCAGCCATTATTCTTGCTCCTCTTCAAAATCTTCCTCG
Source organism: Campylobacter sp. (assembly GCA_022511325.1). Classification (GTDB taxonomy): domain Bacteria; phylum Campylobacterota; class Campylobacteria; order Campylobacterales; family Campylobacteraceae; genus Campylobacter_D. The sequence continues at coordinate 2,262 of JAFLRU010000084.1, read as the reverse complement.
CTCATCGCCTCATCTAAAACTTCTTGTTTTTCTTCATCACTTATTTCATTTTCATCTTTTTCTTTTGAAAGTTCATCGCCATCTTGTTCTCTTAAGGCTTTTCCTTCATTAATCGCTTCTGCCATTTCTTGACAAAAAAGTTGCACAGAACGAATCGCATCATCATTTCCCGGAATTGGATAAGTTACCAAATCCGGGTCGCAATTTGTATCTAAAGGAGCAACGACTGGAATTTTAAGTCGATTAGCTTCTTGCACAGCAATTTTTTCTTTAACTGTATCAATCACAAAAATCATATCTGGCGGGGTTTTTAAGTATCTAATCCCGCCAAGATAAGCAAGAAGTTTTTCTTTTTTTCTCTCAAGCATTAAAGCTTCTTTTTTGGTTAGAAGCTTCATACTGCCATCTTCTTCCATTTTTTCTATCACTTCTAATTTTCTAATAGATTGTCTGATTGTGCCAAAATTTGTCATCATACCACCAAGCCAACGATGATTGACATAAGGCATACCGCATTTTTCAGCATATTCTTTAATCGCCCCACCGGCTTGTTTTTTAGTGCCAACAAAAAGTATAGTCTTACCTTCAGCAGCAGCATCACGAACGATATTGTAAGTGTATCTAAAATATCTTAGGGTTTTTTGTAAGTCAATGACATAAATGCCTTTTCTTTCGCCAAAGATAAATTTTTTCATCTTTGGATTCCATCTTCTTGTTTGATGCCCAAAATGCACACCGCATTCGAGCAAATCTCTCATACTAACCATAATTTCTCCTTATAATTTAGCTTTTTTCCTCCGCACCCCTTAATTTACAAAGCTAAAAAGGACTGATGCGTGTGAAATAAAGCTAATATTATATCAAATTTAAGTTTAGTATTTACTTATAAATATATTCTTTAGTCAGCTTAAGATTGTTGTTAATCTCTTTTGTAATTAAAAATTGAAACAAATCCACACTACCAACACGAAATGCAGACGCACAAGAACGCAAATACAAATCCCACATTCTTATGAATTCCTCTCCGTATTTTCTTCTTATTTCTTTTAAATTTTCATTAAAATTTTTATCCCATAAATCCAAAGTTTTAGCATAGTGTATTCTTAAGCTTTCAGTCAAAAGAATATGAAAGTCCCATTCACTCATAACGCTAACCACTTCTCTTAAAGATGGTAAATATCCACCCGGAAAGATATATTTATCTATCCAAGCATTAGTTTTTCCTTCAAACATCGCTAAAATAGAATGTAAAAGCATAGAGCCTCCTGATTTTAGAACTTGTTTTACTTTCATAAAATAAAGTTCCAAATTTTCCTTACCCACGTGTTCAAACATTCCCACTGAAACAACCTTATCAAAATAATTTTCAAATTCCAAATCTTGATAATTTTGAAGTCTTATTTCTATCTTATCTTCAAATCCAAATTCTTTAACTCTTTGTGCTGCTTTTTTATATTGTTCATCAGAAATTGTAATCCCGACAACATTTACTCCATATTTTTGTGCAGCTATAACAGCAAGATAACCCCAACCACAACCTATATCTAAAAGTTTTTCTCCGGGCTTTAAATCAAGCTTTTTAAGAGTATGTTCAATTTTATTGATTTGAGCTTGATGAAGAGTGTCATTGGAATTTTTAAAATAAGCACAAGAATAACTCATAGTCTCATCAAGCCACAATTTATAAAAATCGTTGCCAAGATCGTAATGACTTTTTATATTTTTGCTTTCTTGTTTTTGAGTGATTTTACTTAAAATATTCCCTTTATTTCTCAAAAAATTCTTATTTGAAAAATAATACAATATTTTTGCGAGTTCATCATAATCCCCTTCTATATCAAGCTTACCTTCCATATAATGCTCTGCAAAAACCAAGCTTGTATCGCCAAACAATTTTAAAAAAGGTATTTTTTCTTTAAAAACTAGAGTAAATTTATAAGGTTCATTACCAAGTTTAAATTCCTCTTTATCCCAAAATACAATTTTAAAATCACCATAATTCCATTTTGAAAGAATAAATTTAATGATTTGTTTTTCAAACATATATACTCCAAGTAATAAAAATTATTATATAATAATATATACATTTATACTTTAAAATTCAATAAATTTAAAAATAAAACAAATATATTCTTTCAATTTCAAATAATATTTTTTACTTTATCTCATCAAGTTCTTTACACATTTTTTCAAATTCATTATAATACTTCCAAGAAGCTATAAAATCTGTATGATTTTCTTTGATATAAGCAAGTTCGCTAT
>JAFLRU010000083.1 GCA_022511325.1 Campylobacter sp. | reverse complement strand
GGAGTTTTAGCCATAGAAAAAAAAGTCAATGAGCTTAAAAACGCTAAGCAAAGCATTCCACCCCAATATGAAAAAATCATTAAAGAATACAATTACTACAATCGCGAAGTTGCAAAATTGGAAAACAAAAGAAAAGAACTTTTAACCAAAGAAAGTGATATGCGTAAAGAATTAGTAGAACTTCAAAAAAATCTTATGGAAACTAATTTTATCAACAAAAGCGGAAAATGGACTAATATGAATGAAGTGCGTTTTGCGTTGATTACTCCTAAAGAAGAGCTTTTTTATTCGAGTACTAAAGATGAAGTTGCAAAATTCATCACTCTTAGAAAAAATATATTTAATAATGAAGAAATTATAGAAATTGATAAAAAAATAGATTTTGATGAAAAGGATACGCAGTGGTTGTCGCAATCGAAGGAGTAATCACAAAAAAAGAACCAACTTTTGTTATACTCAAATGCTTAAGTGGCTTAAGTTATGGAATTTTTATATCTCTTTTCGCCTCCTCAAAACTTCAAAGCGGACAAAAGGTTGAGCTTTTAATCACTCAAATTATCAAAGAAGATTCTAATAAATTCTATGGTTTTTTAGATAAAGATGAACAAAGAATTTTTGAAATGCTTTTAAAAGTCAATGGAGTAGGTGCTACAACGGCTATGGCAATTTGCTCGAGCTTAGATACAAATTCTTTTTACAAAGCTTTAAGTTTAGGCGATGAAAATGCTTTAAAAAAAGTTCCCGGAATTGGAGCAAAGAGTGCTAAACGCATTATTGTAGAGCTTAGTGATGCAAAAATGCAACTTGAAAACATCAGTGATAATAAAAGCGAAGCCTTAGCGGCCCTACTTTCTTTAGGCTTTAAACAGGATAAAATTTTAAATATTTTGAGCACTTGCAAAAGCTCAAATACAAGTGAGCTGGTTAAAGAAGCTCTTCAAAAACTCGCTTAAGGATAATCAAAATGAAATATGCCATACTTTTTGGTGGAAATTCTTATGAACACGAAATCAGCATTGTTAGTGCAGTAGTGCTAAAAAAAGTTTTAAAAGCGGATTTAATATTCATATTTTGTGATGAAAATAGAGAATTCTATGAAATTCCAAACGAAAAACTCAATGCCAAAACCTTTAGCTCAAAAGCTTTTGAAAAAGAAAAAAAACTCTTCCTTAAACAAGGAGGATTTTATCTTAAAAGCTTTTTTGGTGAAAGCAAACTCGAGTTTGATTGCGTGATTAATCTCATACACGGACGCGATGGAGAAGATGGAAAAATTGCAGCTTTATTTGAATTTTACGGAATAAAATTCATAGGTCCTAGACTTGAAGCAAGTGTTCTTTCTTTTAATAAAGAATACACTAAGCTTTATGCCAAAAGCGTTGGAGTGAAAACTCTAGCTTATACTATGATTAGAAATGACGAAAAAAAGGATTTAACCCCAACTTTTCCTTGCATTTTAAAACCTGCAAGATTAGGCAGCAGTATAGGAATTAGCGTAGTTAAGGATTCAAAAGAATTCGAATACGCCAAAGATGTGGGTTTTGAATTTGATAAGGATATTTTGATTGAAGAGTTTAAAAGCGATATTAAAGAATATAATTTAGCAGGCTGTATGATTAAAGATGAATTCATCTTTTCTATCATAGAAGAGCCTAAAAAGAAAGAATTTTTAGATTTTGAGCAAAAATATCTTAGTTTTTCAGGAAATAACGAACTTGTAGAAGCAAATTTAAGTGAAAATTTAAAAGAAAAGCTCAAAGAAAGCTTTAAAAGAATTTATAATCCTTTATTTAAGGGTGCCTTGATTCGTTGTGATTTTTTTGTTTTAGATGATGAAGTTTATATTAATGAAATCAATCCAAATCCGGGTTCATTGGCACATTATCTTTTTAAAGATTTTAACGAAATTATCCAAAAACTAAGTCAAGATGTAAAAAATGAGAAAAAAATTTCCATAAATTACAATTTTTTACATTCTATAAACGGACAAAAAGGAAAATTATAACTTTTTTTGGATAAAATACATAAAATTTTATGTATTTTAGGATCTTTATGCTTTCTTTCAAACAAGACGAAATTTACACTGCAACAGAAGTGGTTAGGAATTTTAGTGCTATCATTGACAAACTTAAAAAAAGTGAGTCTGGAAAAATTGTTGTTTTAAAAAACAATAAATTAGAAGCTGTGATGCTGAGTGTAGAGGAATTTGAACGTTTGCAAAATGCTGTAGAGCTTTTAGAAAATATTTATAAAAACCAAAAGGCTTAAAATGGCTTTGGCAAAAATTAGCTACAAGGAAAAAACTTACGAGCTTTCTTATGAACTTTTAGGCTCTGATGAAAACCCACAAATACTTATTTTACACGGCTGGGGATCAAATAAAGAGCTTATGAAACAAGCTTTTGAAAAATACTTAACTTCTTTTTGTCAAATTTATCTTGATTTGCCCGGCTTTGGAAATTCAAGCGTTGAAGAGCTTTTAGAAACCAAAGATTATGCGGAACTTATTAAAGAATTTTTAAAAGTTAAAAATTTTAATATAGCTTTTTTTATGGGACATTCCTTTGGTGGTAAAGTAAGTAGCTTACTCTGTGATGAAAAGAGTGTTTTAATTTTACTTTCTAATGCAGGAATTGTGCTAAAAAAATCTTTCAAAGTTCGTTTTAAAATTCGCCTTTTTAAAATGCTTAAGTCTTTAGGTTTTAAAAATTTTTATCGTTATTTTGCGAGTAAAGACGCAGCAACACTTTCACCTTTAATGTATGAAATTTTCAAGAAAGTGGTCGATGAGGATTTTAGCGAAATCTTTAAAAAACAAAAAGCTAAAACTTTGATTTTTTGGGGACAAGAAGACAAAGCTACTCCTTTAAAAAGCGGAGAGAACACTCACGAACTTATAGAAAAAAGCAAATTTTATATTCTTGAAGGGGACCATTTTTTCTTTTTAAATCCAAAAAATGCAGAATTTATAGCAAAAACTTTAGAAAATTTCAAGGAAAATAAATGAATGATTTTTCTTTAAACACCTTATTTTATTTTTTAAATGCTCTAATTTTTAATTTGTGTATCAGTTTTTATCTTATGAGTGCCTTGCAGTGGTATTCTTATAAATTTAAACGCATTATTTTTCATTATCACAAGCCCTTATGGCACTTGTATTTTTTAATCATTCCTTATCTTTTGTTTTTAAATTTTCCTTTGTATTCTTTATTTTATTTTGTTTTTATTCATACTCCACTTTTATATTTTTGGAATAAAAAAATCGATAAAAAACTTGTTTTTACAACAAAAGTTAAAGTTTTTTTTCTTTTTGTTTTTATCTTTAATGCTTTATTTTCAGTGCTTTCTTTAAAATTTAGCTTTCTTTTTAATCTTTTAAGCCTTCCTTTTGCATTTATGTTTTTGAAAATTTATGAACTTTTGCAAAGTGTGTATTTTAAACGCAAGGCTAAAACTAAGATTTTTGCGAATGAAAAGCTAAAAATCATACTTATTACGGCAAGTTTTGGGAAAACAAGTATAAAAAATTTCCTTTATGAGCTTTTAAAAGATGATTTTATCACTTACAAAACTCCAAGAAGTGTTAATACCTTAATGGGAATTATCAAAGATATTAATGAAAATTTAAAAGAGGATACGCAAATTTATATTGCCGAAGCAGGCGCTAGAATAAAGGGTGATATTTTAGAAATCACTCGTTTTTTAGAACCTCAAATTTGCATTATAGGAGAGATTGGAAATGCTCATTTAGAGTATTTTAAAAGTATAGAAAATATAAAAAATACCAAGCTTGAAGCTCTTAGCTCAAAAAGACTGCAAAAGGCATTTTTACACACAAGTACGCAAAAATCGCCTGATACACTGATAGAGCTTTATGATGAAAAGCTTTTAGAAGTTAGCTCCACACTTGAGGGTTTGGAATTTAAAATGCTTTTAAAAGAAAATGAAGAAAGTTTTAAAAGTAAAATTTTAGGAGCTTTTAACGCACAAAATCTTTGTGTTTGTGTGCTTTGTGCAGAATTTTTGGGAGTAAAAAATTCAAAAATCAAAGAGCAAATTTCTAAAATCAAAGCCGTTGAACATCGCTTAGAAGTTGTAGCGAAAGAGCCAAAATTTATAATTGATGATGGTTTTAATGGAAATTTTAAAGGTATGAGTTCAAGTTATGAACTTTGCAAAACTTATAAAGGACGCAAAGTTTTAGTAACTCCGGGTATTATTGAAGTGGATAAAGAAGAAAATATAAGGCTTTGTAAAATTATCAATGAGTGTTTTGATTTAGCCATTATTTCGGCTGCAATCAATGCTGAAATTTTTAAAAACGAACTCAAAATTGAGACCATTATCCTTAAAAATAAAGCTGAACTCATAGAAATTCTAGCTAAACATACTAAAAATGGCGATTTAATATTATTTTCAAATGATGCACCAAGTTATTTATAGCTTTAACTTTTCAAAAGAAGTTAGGAGTAATATAAAATTAGACTAGTTTAAACTAGTCTAATTTAACTTAGAAAGGCCAAATTGATTCTATAAATTTACTACCCCAAGGTTTTCTAGTGCTTCTATCAACTTCACCTTCAGTTTTATAAAGAATTTTTGCATCGGCAATGTAACGGCTGTCTATGGTATTATCTTGTCCTATATCATAAGGGCGAATCACACCGCTAAGCTGAATGATTTGTTTTTCCCCATTAATCAAAAGCTCTCTTGAACCCTCAATGAAATAATTCCCATTAGCCAAAATTTTAATCACTCGAGCCGAAACGGTT
>JAFLRU010000082.1 GCA_022511325.1 Campylobacter sp. | reverse complement strand
AAAGAATTTCAGCTGAAAAATATTGTTGTATAGCCTGAGGAATTGTAAAAGATAAAGGAATTGTTTTTATAGTATCGTAGTCTGTACTCCTAAAAAGTTCTGTAATGTAATTACCACGCCTTGTTTGTTGTAAGTCTTCAAGTTCATCATCACTAGCAGTTTTAAAAAAATCTTTTTCAGTGATAAAATCACCTTCTTTAAACTCTTGAAACCTTGAAGGATAAATTGTTGTAGCATTTTTACCATCACAACGAAATTCTACAAGCATTCCGGTACAAGGCATATTTCTTTTGTCATTCCAACTATGAAGGTTAAAATCGAAAAACATATTAGATACATTTACAACCGTTCCTCTCCCTGTGGAATCCATATAAATTGCTATTTTTCCGTGCATACTTTTCCCTTGAAAATTTCATAACGATAATTTTAGCTTTATTTTCATAAATTTATGATAATTTAAATAATATTTTAAGAAAATTTTTTATTCCCACTCAATCGTTGCAGGTGGTTTGCTTGAAATATCATAAACGACACGATTAATGCCCTCAACTTCATTGATAATCCTGCGGCTAATGTTTTCTAAAAGCTCATAAGGCAAATGAGAAAAAGTCGCTGTCATTCCATCACTAGCATTGACAACACGCACACAAACAGCGTTTTCATAAGTGCGGTTATCGCCCATAACTCCAACACTTTTTACATTTAAAAGCACGCAAAAAGCTTGCCAAGTCTTATCATACCAACCACTGCTCTTAAGCTCTTCTATTAAAATTAAATCCGCTTTTCTTAATAAATCAAGTCCTCTAGGTTCAACTTCACCCATAATTCTTATCGCAAGGGCAGGACCTGGAAAAGGGTGGCGAAAAACTAATTCTTTACTAAGACCTAATTCAAGCCCCAAAGCTCTTACTTCATCTTTAAAAATTTCTTTCAAAGGTTCTATGAGTTTTAACTTCATTTTTTCAGGCAAACCCCCAACATTGTGGTGGCTTTTAATGGTTTTAGAACTTCCAATAACTGAACTTTCGATTATGTCTGTGTAAAGAGTGCCTTGTGCAAGATATTTAACACCCTCGTGTTTTTTGGCTTCTTCTTCAAAAACTTCTATGAAGGTATTTCCAATGATTTTTCTTTTTTGTTCAGGGTCTTTTATGCCTTTAAGACGACTTAAGAAAATTTCACTTGCATCAATACTGATAAGATTAATATTTAAAATATTTTTAAACATATATTCAACTTGTTCTCTCTCTTTATCTCTTAAAAGTCCATTATCTACAAAAACAACGATAGCTTGCTCCTTAATAGCACTCGCTAAAAGTGCGGCAACTACACTGCTATCAACTCCACCGCTAACAGCGCAAAGCACCTTATCTTTGCCAACCTCCTCGCGAATTTTTTCGATTTGGGTTTTTGCAAAAGAACCCATATTCCAAACACTTTCGCAACCGCAAATGTATTTAGCAAAATTTTTAAGTATGTGGGTTCCAAATTCGCTGTGTGCAACTTCAGGGTGAAATTGCAAAGCATAAAATTTAAGCTCTTCATTTGCAAGGACGCAAAAAGGACTATTTGCACTTCTAGCTAGAATTTCAAAGCCTTCAGGAAGATTTTCAACCCTATCAGAATGACTCATCCAAACGATTTGTTTTTTGGGTAAATCTTTAAATAAATTACTTTCTTTCTCAAGTTCAATCTCGGCTTTTCCATATTCTTTATGTGTTGCAGGAGCTACTTTGGCTTTAAAATGTAAAGCCATAAGTTGCATTCCATAACAAATTCCTAAAATAGGAAGTTTTAAATCAAACACAGCCTTATCACACAAATACGCATCTTTTGAATAAACACTTGCAGGAGAGCCACCTAAAATGATACCTTTTGGTTCTTTAGCTTTAATGTCTTTAATCGAAGCATTAAAAGGTAAAATTTCAGTATAAACACCCTCTTCTCTAAGCCTTCTAGCGATGAGCTGGGTGTATTGCGAACCAAAATCTAAAACCAAAATATCCACTTTCTTCATCTTACCACCTGTTTAAATTTCTATAAGTTTCAACGCTTTTAACCGAGCCATTTTGCTCATAGCTTGTGTATTGAGGATTTCCTTTGTAACCGCAAGCATTTAAAAAGATTAAGAAAAAAAATGCTAAGATTAAAGTATGAAAAAGATTAAAAATGCGAGTCAAACTCTTAAAGAACTTATATATAAATATAATGAACATAATGAACAACCTTATAAAAAAATAAGAAATTTTTATTATCAAGATTTTTTAAGCTATTTAAATCCTAACCATCAAAAATTGATATTAAAAATTTATTTGAAAAATCAAATTTTAAACATCATTGTTAAGCATCAAGTTGCATACCAAGAACTTAACCACGATAATACCAAATTTTATATTAAAAAACTTATAAAAGATTATGTAAATTTTAAGCCCGAAAATTTTTTTTCTAAAGCTATTATTGAAAGCGGTGGAATTAAAGAAGTAAAAATTTTTTTCAAAATTCCTAAAATGAAACCTCACAAAGAAATTTTAGAAAAAAAGGAAGCTCAAATCGAACTTTCTTTGGGAAATTTCAAAAATTCTTTTGAAAATGAAGAACTTTACCTCAAATTTGAAAAACTAAGGACTCAAATTAAAACAAGGACTTGTAACATTAATGAGTGAAAATTTCAAAAAGAATTTAGAACAAGAACTTAAAAATCTACCTCTTAGTGCCGGCGTTTATCAATATTTTGATAAAGAAAATAAACTCTTATATGTGGGAAAGGCTAAAAATTTAAAAAATCGCATACGCAGTTATTTTACCTTTTCTCCAAGCTTTGGGGCAAATCCTAAAAATTCTTTGCGTATTCAAAAAATGATTTTAGAAGCTGTGCATTTAGAATTTATCACTACAAATTCTGAAGCAGATGCTTTAATTTTAGAAAATTCTTTCATTAAGCAACTTCACCCAAAATACAATATCTTACTAAGAGATGATAAGACTTATCCTTATATTTATGTGGATTTTAGTGAGGAATTTCCACGTCCTTTAAGCACAAGAAAACTTGTAAAAAAGCCTAAAATTAAATATTTTGGACCTTTTTTTAAAGGGGCTAAAGAGCTTTTAAATGCACTTTATTTTTATTATCCTTTAAAACAGAAAAAAACTTGTAAAACTCCTTGTATTTTTTATCAAATCGGGCGTTGCAAAGCTCCTTGTGCAAAGCTTATCACTCAAAAAGAATACGAAAAAATTTTAGAACAAGCCCTAAATGCTTTGTTAAATCCTAGCATTTTGATTAAAAATTTAGAAAAACAAATGCTTTTTTTAGCTGAAAATGAAAATTATGAAGAAGCTGCAAAAATTAGAGACCAAATTTCGACAATTAAAGATTTGGAAGTTAAAATTCAAATTGATATTGCAAAATTAGAAGATTTTGAAATTTTTGCCCTTGCAACTCAGGATGGTTTGCTTTCGACCTTGCGTTTTGTCGTGCAAAATGGAAAAATCATCGGTGTAAATCATAAAATCACACCTTTAAAAAATAATGAAGATTTTGATAAAAACGAAATTTACAAACAGCTGATTTTAGAAAATTTCAATGTTGATACTCCACTCATTGCAAAAGAAATTTTTGTTTATGAGGATTTTGAGGATTCTAAAATATTAGAGCTTTTGCTTTCTAAAAGATTTGGTAAAACAATTCATATTAAAAGTCCAAAAATTGGTGAAAAAAGAAAAATTTGTGAGCTCGCTTATCAAAATGCTTTGCTCAATATTCAAACTCATCTTAAAAATAACAATTTTAGCATTCAAAATGAACTTAAAGATTATTTTGAACTCGAAAATATCCCTCATTGTATTGAAGTGTATGATAATTCGCATTTACAAGGGGTAGCAAGGGTTGGAGCAATGATTTGTTATAAACTTGGAACTTGGGATAAGAAAAATTATCGTAAATTTCATTTGCAAAGCTCAAATGATTATGATCAAATGAGGGAGGTTTTAACGCGTAGAGCTTTAAGTTTTGATAAAATGCCTCCCCCTGATTTATGGCTTATAGATGGAGGAAAAGCTTTGCTTGATTTAGCAAGAGAAATTGTATCAAGTAGTGGAGCAAATATCGATATTTTAGCAATTTCTAAAGAAAAAATTGACGCAAAAGCTCATAGAGCCAAAGGAAGTGCTAAGGATAAAATTCATTCTTTAAAGGGAGAATTTCATCTAAGTCCTGGGGATAAGAAACTGCAGTTTTTGCAAAAATTAAGAGATGAAGCTCATCGTTTTGCAATTTCTTTTCATCAAAATACTAAAAAAAATCAGGATTTGCAAAGCTCAAAGCTCGTAAATTTAGGCGTTAGCAAAGCAAGCTTGCAAAAACTTTTGAATTATTTTGGAAATTTTAACTCCATTTATGAAGCAAGTTTTGATGAAATTGCAGAGCTTACAAATAAAAAAGTTGCACAAAAAATCAAGTCAATCAATATGAGTTCGAAAAGTTAAAGCTTGTCTTAAAGAGATAAAATCGACATTTTCTAAATTCACTCCATTAGGAATTCCTTGTGCAATTTTGCTTAATTTCAAATTCAAATCCTTAAGTCTTTCTTCAAGGAAAAAAATCGTCGCATCTGAATTAATGCTATGCGTTAAAGCAAAGATAAGTTCTTTTACGCCTAAATCTTTAATCATTTTTCTAAGCCTTTCAATGGTGCTTTCATCAAGTTCATTTAAGATAAAATAAAGTCCATTGTAGCTTTTACTCTCCTCAATCACAAGCACATCTTTAGGGCTTTCAGTGATACAAAGCAGACTTCTTTCGCGTTCTAAATCTGTGCAAATTTCACAAAGCTCATTTTCGCTTAAAGCTCCACATTGTTCGCAAGGTTTGATAAAACGCAAGGCATTTTCGATATTGTGAGCGAGTTTAATGCCTTCTAAATGATTATTCATA
>JAFLRU010000081.1 GCA_022511325.1 Campylobacter sp. | reverse complement strand
AAAATTGAAATCCATATTCACCCCGATTTTTAGCACAATTTTACTCTTAATTGAGTTAATAAATTCTAAATTTTTGCCTAACTTTTTGCGTTGTTAGGATTAGTTTTGTTTTTATTTGCTATATTATGCTTAAATTTTAAACACTTTGAAGAAGATTTAAGATTTTTTATTTAAAGCAAAAAAAGCATTTAGCTTTAAGATTAAATTGCTTAAGGTTCTTAAAATCTTGTTTTTAAAGCAATTTTACCTAATTTTAAAACCTAATGAAAGGAGATTTTATGAAATACGAAACTATCAATGAGGAATCCATTGCAAAACTTATGGAAATTTTTTATGAAAAGGTGCGAAAAGATAAGGATTTATCTCCTATTTTTAATGCTTCTGTTGGCACAAGCGAAGAAGAATGGACAGCTCATAAAGCAAAAATTGGGAATTTTTGGAAAGGAATGCTTTTAGGCATAGGAGATTACAACGGGCAACCTCTTAAAAAACACCTTGATTTACCCCCTTTTCCACAAGAATTTTTCAGCATTTGGCTTGGGCTTTTTGAAGAGAGTCTTAATATGCTTTATAATGAAGAAATGAAAGATGTAATCTTACAAAGAGCAAATATGATTGCTTCGCATTTTCAAAATATGCTTTATAAATTTGGAGGACATTAAAATTTTGATAAATCTTGCTTGACTCTTTGTAAAATAGCTTCATCATTAGAAAAATCAAAAAATTTAAATTCATTGCCGTGTTGTATAAAACCATCGATTAAATCTCCACTCAAGCGGTTTTTAAGGTCAAGTTCAGCAATCTTAAAGCCGTCCATTGTCAAAGCAAATTCCTCAAGTCTTGGCGGGATAGTTTTAAGTTTAGTATAAAGATAACAAGTGCTTTTAAGTCCAACTCTTCCAACTCTTCCTCGAAGCTGATGCAAGGTTGCTAGCCCTAATCTTTCAGCTCCAACGATAATTATAGTACTAAGTCTTGGTAAAGAAATTCCAACTTCAACAACAGTGGTGCTAAGTAAGATATTTCCTTCTTCTTTGAATTTTTGCAAAATTTCATCTTTTTGCTTATCCTTGCCGTGCGTTACAAAAACCTTATCGTAATGACTTTCCCAATAAGGCCTAGCTTGCTCTAAAGAAAGATAAGGAATTTTATCACTTTGGCTTACTAAAGGATAGATAATAATGATTTGATGATTTTGTGCGATTTCTTCTTTAATTTTTTCATTAAGCCTTAAAAAATCATCATTTTTGATACAAAGAGTTTGAATGTCTTTCTTAAAAGGCATTTGCTTAATGAAACTAAAATTTAAAAGTTCAGATTGTATCATACTTAGAGTTCTTGGAATCGGAGTTGCAGAAAATTGTATGAAATGAGGGCTTAACTCCCCACTTGAAAGAGAGTGAATTTTTTGTCTTTGAGCAGAACCAAAGCGATGCTGTTCATCAATCATTACTAAAACCGCCTCAAAATCTTTATGATAAATCAAAGCGTGTGTGCCGATGATTAAATGTGCTTTTTTGATTTGCTCCTCTAAATTTTTCTCCTTTTTACCCCCTTTTATAAAAACTATATTCATAAACTCGGGCAAAAGTTTTTTTGCTTCCTCAAAAAGCTGAGCAGCCAAAATGCTTGTTGGAGCCATTAAAATGGCTTGTTTAGGATAAACCATCAAAGCAGCTGCTAACAAAACTAAAGTTTTTCCACAGCCTACATCTCCCATAATCACGCGTCTTTTGGCAAATTTTGAACCTAAATCCCCTTCAATGTCCTTTATAGCATTGAGCTGATCTTTTGTTGGCTTAAAAGGTAGGGTTTCAAGCCAAGTTTTAATGTCAAAAATTTCAAGGTTAAAACTCTTTTTTTGGATTTTTTTAGTCCTAAGTCTTTTAAGAAAATTGAACATTTCAATGTATTTTAAGTCTTCGCTAAAATTTTCCAATTTTTCAAACATTGCAAAACTTTTTTCATTATAAGCGTGCAAATTTAAGAGAAAATAAATATATTTTTCATCAATTTTGCTTTCTTTTAAATTTTCAAAATTTACATAGCTTTGAATGAGTCTTTGAATGGTGCTATCTTTAATGCCTTGAATTTGATATTTTGGGCTAAAACCACCCGCCTCACTAAGAATTTTAGGATTGTTAAATTGCAATAAACCATTAAAAGAACTAAGTTTTGCGTGAAAAATAAGCTCATTTGCGACCTTGCAAATGTTTTTGTGCCAAGCACTTGCATTAAAAAATACAAAAGAAAGCTCACAACCCCACATTTTGCATTCACAAAGTCCAAAAAGTTGATTGTTTCTAAAATTCGCACTTTTAATCACAACTTTAGCCGTGCAAATTTGATTTACGCTAGGAGTAGGAGTGAAATTTAAATTTTCAATTTTTTTTGGCAAAATCAGTGCCAAATCAATCACGCTTTTTACTCTAAGCTTTTTAAAATATTCAAAATCAGTGCTTTTAACCTTCATTTTGTATGCTTGCAAAGCTTAAATTTAAAAGCTCTTTATGATTTTTTATATAAGCATTGAGTTTTTTTAAGTCGGCTTTTTTGATTTTTTCAAGTTCTTTTTTGTAATGCCCTAATTCCAAGCCTTGATAATACTCATTAAAACCAAGGGCTAATCTCTTGCTTAAACTCTCGTAACGCAAAGGTGTGCTTCCAATAAGGAAGTTTTTAGCTGCATTTAGCTCACTTTGGCTCACTCCTTTTTGGACGAAGTCTTTAAAAATTTCTTTAACAAGTTTTTTAGCCTCTTTTGCATTTTCATTTTTAGTTTGTAAATATCCAAAAACTCTTTTATAAGACAAACTCATATCAAGCATTGCATAAGCTGAATACGCTAAACCTCTCTTAACACGAACTTCTTCCATAATCCTTGAGCCAAAGCCACCCTGTCCTAAGATAAAAAGTGCGATTTTTCCAAGATACAAATCCTCATCTTTAAATTCTGCAAAAAATGGACTTGCAAAATAAATATAAGCTTGCTCACTTTCTTTTCTTACTAAAATTTTATCTTCATTTTTTGAGTTTAAATTATAATTTTTATTCGCAAGAGTTTGACCTTTTTCAAGTCCTTCTAAAATTTTTTTAACAAAATCTTTACCCTCATCAAAACTTAAATCACCCCCTAAAGTGATGATGAGATTGTTAAGATGAATATGTTTTTTATGAAAGTTTTTAAGAGAATTGAGCGAAATGGAATCTATACTTTTTTCATCGCCATCATTTGGGCTACTAAATTCCTTGTATTTAAAAATCGTAGCATTAAGCAAATTCTTTGCTAAATAATCAAAATCACTATTTTTACTTGCAAGTTCTCCTAAAGAACTCAGTTTAAGCCTGTGTAAAATTTTTTCTTCAAAACGCGGATTTTTAAGCAAAGCTGCCAAGGCTTTAGCAGCATAATTTTTATGCTCTTTAAGCAAAGAAAGATTGATTTCTAAACTTTCAAAACCACTACTTGCTCCTAGGTTAATCGCTCTAAATTCTAAATCTTTAAAAAATTTATCATTGACTCCTTCATTAAGAAGTTTTGCAAACATTCTTGCAAGCCCGGCAATTTCATCAAAACTCCTGCCACAATTTTTAAAAACAAGTTTTAAAACAATGATAGGAAAATCTCTATTTTCCTCGAAAATAAAAGGAATTTTAACTTTTTTAAACTCTAAATATTGCATTAGAATCTTTCTAAAATTTCATAAGCTGTGTTGCGTTTAACAGGAACTTCGCCCAAACTTTTAATGAGTCTTATCATTTCATTTTGATTCATTCTATGGCTTACTCCTGCGGCAGAAACAACATTTTCTTCCATCATTGTTGAACCTAAATCATTGGCTCCAAATTTAAGAGCAAGCTGTCCTATTAAGGAACCTTGCGTAACCCAAGAACTTTGTAAATTTTTAAAATTGTCCAAATAAAGTCTTGCAATAGCAAGAAGTCTTAAGTATTTGTTTGAACTTTGTTTTTGAATTTGCGGATAATCTTGAATGAGTTTGGTATTTTGGCTTTGAAAAGACCATAAAATAAAGGCTCTAAATCCCCCTGTTTCATCTTGGAGCTGGCGTAAATATTCCAAATGATCTATAATTTCTTCATCATTTTCCAAAGTGCCAAACATCATTGTAGCTGTGCTTTTCATACCGATTTTATGGGCGTTTTTATGCACTTCAAGCCAAGTGGCTGTATCGCATTTATTTGGTGCGATGAATTTTCTCACTCTATCGCTTAATACTTCAGCTCCGGCTCCGGGAATGGAAAAAAGTCCTTTATCTTTAAGTCTTTGTAAAACTTCAGCAATGGAAATTTTGGAAGCCTTAGCAATATAAGCAATTTCAACTGCTGAAAAGCCGTGTATAGTTATATTTGGATAATGTTCTTTAATCCAAGCAACCAAATCTTCATACCATTCTATCTTAAGTTTAGGGTGAACCCCACCTTGAAAGAGAATTTGTGTGCCTCCTATAGCCTCAAGTTCTTCAATCTTTTTGCCTATCTCTTCAAAACTTAGTATATAAGCATCGTCTTCTTTATGGTGGCGATAAAAGGCACAAAAAGAACAATCGATGCAACAAACATTTGTATAATTGATATTTCTATCCACAACAAAACTTGTAAGCTTTTGAGGGTGAAGCTCCAATTTTTTTGCATAAGCTCTTTCTCCAAGTTCCGCTAAGGTGCTATTTCTAAGTAAATCTAACGCTTCTTTTTTATCAAGTCTTTTCAAAGCTATATATCCTTATTTAATTTTAAAAGCAATTATAGCATTAAAAAATATAATTTATGTTATAGTTTCAAAATGAATTACACAAGCTTATTAAAATATAATCAAAATGTAAGAATTTTAAGCTGCGTTCAGTTTATCACTTATTTTGGTGCGTGGTTTTCACAGGCTGGAGTTTTCACGCTTTTAGTTGATTTAAATGCTCCAACTTGGGCGATTTCAATCAGTGCTATGCTCGCTTTTTTACCC
>JAFLRU010000080.1 GCA_022511325.1 Campylobacter sp. | reverse complement strand
AAAATCAAAAGCAAGCTCATCAAAACAAGGATTTTCACTCCTTAAAAAACTTTCTGTGCAACCGCTACACTCGCAAAGATGAAGCCATACGATTTTAGTTTTAGGTGCAAGTTCTAAAAATTCTTTAGCCAAAAATAAAAGCTCATTTGGCAAAGAAAGATATTTAAAAAGATTTTTAAGACTTTCTTCGCTGATATTTTTTATATCTTTTTTATCATTATTTCGGATTTTTTCAAGCTGCGACTGAAGCAACTTTTCAAAATCTTCAGTTCTCATTTGCTTCTTTTGTCCCAACAAAGTATAGTATTTCCTTCATTATCAAGTTCCACATCTGCCATACCCATAATATTATAACCCGCATCAACATAGTGAATTTCGCCTGTTACTCCTTTTGACAAATCACTTAAAAGATACATCGCTGAATTTCCAACATCTTCAATGCTTACATTGCGTTTAAGTGGAGCATTGATTTCATTGTATTTTAAAATCATTCTAAAATCCCCTATTCCACTTGCAGCTAAGGTTTTAATAGGTCCTGCAGAAATAGCATTTACACGAATTCCACGCTCTCCTAAATCTCTTGCTAAATAACGCACCGAACTTTCAAGTGCTGCCTTTGCAACACCCATAACATTGTAATGCGGAACATATTTAACCCCACCCAAATAAGTTAAAGTTAAAA
This sequence comes from Campylobacter sp., assembly GCA_022511325.1. Classification (GTDB taxonomy): domain Bacteria; phylum Campylobacterota; class Campylobacteria; order Campylobacterales; family Campylobacteraceae; genus Campylobacter_D. Next base: position 4,523 of record JAFLRU010000080.1, on the reverse strand, counting down.
TCGAAGCATTATCTTTTAATATAGGTAAAATTGAACGCGTCAGCGAAAGCAGAGAATACACCGAAGTTTGCATTGCTATATCAAACGCTTCTTTTGAAGTTTGTAAAAAAGAATTTTCCAAAGCTTCCTTAGGAGCATAAGCTACTGCGTGCACCACAAAATCAATTTCCCCTAAATCTTTCTTAATTTTTGCAGAAACTCCATTCAAATGTTCTTCATTATTGACATCAAGCTCATAAACAAAATTTGAACCAAGCTCACTCGCTATAGGTTCAACTCTTTTTTTAAGAGCCTCATTTAAAAAAGTAAAAGCAAGTTTGGCACCCTGTAAAGCACACGCTTTAGCTATACCATAAGCTATAGATTTATTGTTTGCTACTCCTACAATAAGACCTTTTTTACCTTGCATCAACATATTTTATCCTTTAATAAGTTTTATAAAATTTTCTACTTTTAATGCAAAAGAGCCTATTAATACTCCACTGCAATGCTTGATATTTAGAATTTTTTGTATATTGCTTTCATTGACACTGCCTCCATATAGAAGCCTAGCTTTTGTTAAATAACTTAAAGTTTCTAAAATATCACCAATATCTCTCTCATCAGCACTCACACCTGTTCCAATCGAATAAATAGGCTCATAAGCAATAATGAGTTTTTCATAACTTAAATCTATAATTTCAAGTTGTTTTCTTAAAAATTCTTTTGAATTTCCTAAATTTTTGGTTTTTAAATCCTCTCCTATGCAAAAGAATATGGTATAACCTTGCTCTTTTGCAAAATCAAATTTAGTTTTAATTAAAGCTTCATCGCCCAAAGCTCTTCTTTCAGAATGCCCGATTAACACGCATTTTATACCAAATTCATCTAAATGCTCTTTACCAATTTCACCTGTGAAAGCTCCATTATAACAAGGATAGAAATTTTGAGCTCCTTGTATAAAATTTAAATCTTCTTTTAAAAAAGCTGTGCTAGGAGGAAAAACAAAAATTTCATCGTTTTTATTTTCCAAAGCTTTATTTAGGGTATTAGCATAGAACTTAAAGCTTGTTTGAGTATGATTACATTTTAGATTAGCTGCAAAAATCATTCACTAACCTTTGCTCTTAAAGGTTTGACACCCGGAAGTTCTTTGCCCTCAATGAGTTCAAGTGAAGCTCCACCACCTGTGGAAATAAAAGTAATCTCATCAGCATTTCCTGCTCTTTCAACCACATCAGCCGTATCACCACCTCCAACGACGGTTGTAGCATAAGTTTCGCTGATATAATGGCTCATTTTAATGCTTCCTTTGCTAAACTTATCGATCTCAAAAACTCCCATAGGACCATTCCACCATATAGTTTGTGCATCTGCGATAGCTTCTCTAAAAAGTCTCACACTTGCTGGACCAATATCAAGTCCCATCCAACCGCTTGGAATTTCTTGAGAGGGAACAAATTTTATCACAGCGTCCTTTGAGCAAGAAGGTGCAACCACAACATCTACAGGTAGATAAATTTTAACTCCTAGTTTTTTTCCTTTTTCTAAAATTTTGCTCGCTTCTTTTAAAAGCTCCTCTTCTAAGAGCGAATTTCCTATATCATAGCCTAAAGCTTTAAGAAAGGTAAATGCCATACCCCCACCGATGATAAGTTTATCAACTTTTGGAAGCAAATTTGTAAGGGCTTGAAGTTTTCCACTCACCTTAGAACCTCCAACAACTGCTACAAAAGGTCTTGTAGGATGTTTGATGAGATTGTTTGCAAAAGAAATTTCTTTTTGCAGCAAAAATCCAGCACATTTGAGTTTAAAAAATTTCGTTATAGCTTCAACACTTGCGTGGGCTCTATGACAAACACCAAAAGCATCATTGATATAAACTTGAGCCATTGCAGCAAGTTCTTTGGCAAATTTTTCATCATTTTTAGTTTCACCTTTTTCGAAACGCAAATTTTCAAGCATTAAAATTTCACCTACTTTTAAATTCGCAGCCTTTTTTTTAGTATCTTCGCCAATAACATCTTTTGCCATAATCACTTCTTTGCTCATCAATCTTGCAAGCCTCTTAGCCACAGGTTCAAGTGAATATTTGGAACTGATTTCCTTAGGGCGTCCCAAATGAGATGCTAAAATAACACTACAACCATTATCCAAACAATATCTTATCGTAGGAATTACCGAACGAATGCGTCTATCATCACTAATGTTTAAAAAATCATCTTGTGGAACATTAAAATCACAACGAATTAAAACTTTTTTATCTGCTATATCTATATCTTTAATTGAAATAATATCATCATTCATTTCAAGCCTTCATAACATAAGCTGCCATATCAACTAAACGAGAAGAATAGCCCCATTCGTTATCATACCAAGCAATCACCTTAACAAAATCATCACAAATCACTTGAGTTAAATCACTTGCAACAACAGCCCCATAAGAACAAGTGATAAAATCACTTGAAACCCTTTCTTCATCATCAACAAGTAAAAGACCCTTTAAATTACTTGCAGCTGCTTTTCTAAAAGCATCGTTGAGTTCTTCTTTGCTTACCTTTTTTTTAAGCTGGGCAGTTAAATCAACACTTGAAACATCAATTACTGGAACTCTCATACTTTGTCCGTGGAGCTTTCCATTAAGTTCTGGCATTACAAGTTTCATTGCCTTTGCAGCTCCCGTTGAAGTTGGGATAATATTTTGTGCAGCAGCACGACTTCTTCTTTTATCTTTTGCCTTTGCATCAATAATACTTTGTCCATTTGTATAAGCGTGAATGGTTGTCATCAAACCTTTTTCAATCCCGAAATTATCTTGTAAAACACGGCACACAGGACCCAAACAATTTGTAGTACAGCTTGCGTTTGAAATAATCTTTTCACCTTTATAAAGTTGAGAATTGACACCTAACACATAGGTTGGAGTATCATCTTTTGCAGGAGCACTCATAATCACTTTTTTAATGCCCTTATCTATAAAAGTTTGGCATTTTTCTGTAGTTAAATTTGCACCTGTGCATTCTAAAACAACTTCTGCTCCACATTTTGCAAAATCAAGTTCTTTAACCTCACGTGTTTTAAAAACTTTAATTTTTTTGCCATTTATGATAAGCTCATCATCTTTTGCTTTAACTTCCCCTTCAAATTCGCCGTGAACTGAATCGTATTTAAAAAGATATTCCATAAGCCCTATTTCGCTTGTATCATTAATTGCCACAAGCTCCACATCATCTCTTTGCAAGATGATTCTTGCAACACACCTTCCAATGCGTCCAAAACCATTTATAGCAATTTTTATAGCCATTTAATTTCCTTTTTCGAAATAAAATGCTAGTATTCTACAAAAAAAAGGTTAAAAAAATTTAATGAAAATCGCACTTTTTGGTGGCAGTTTTGACCCACCGCATAATGGACACGAAGCTATTATCAAAGAAGCTTTAAACACACTTGATATTGATAAGCTCATTATTATGCCAACTTTTGTCAGTCCTTTTAAAGACAAAACAAGTGCCGATGAAAAACAAAGATTTTCTTGGGTGCAAAAACTTTGGGGAAATTTAGAAAAAGTTGAAATTTCAAGCTATGAAATTGAACAAAAGCGTCCTGTTCCAAGCATCGAAAGCGTCGAATATTTAAACCAAATTTATAAGCCTGAAAAATTTTATTTACTTATAGGGGCTGATCATTTAAGCTCACTTCATCTTTGGCATCATTTTGAAAAACTTGCGTCTTTGGTTGAATTTGTCATAGCCAAACGCGATGATATAGAAATTCCAAAACAATTTAAAGATTTAAATACTAAGGTTAAAATTTCTTCTTCTTTTATACGCTCAAATTTAAATACAAATGAAGTTTGCGAAAAGATTAAAGAAGAAGTTAAAAAGTATTATTTACAAAAAAATTGATACAATTTCAAAAATCATAAGGAAAAAAATGCAAGAAAGAATTGCCACAATCATTAAAATTTTAGATGAAAAAAAGGCAGAGGATATTAAAGTTGTCGATATGAGCAAAGAAGAATACTTTGTAAGCTTTGTGATTATCACCACTAGCTTAGGACAAAAACATACTTTAGCTTTGATTGAGGAACTTCAAAGCAAACTTAAAAATGAGGAATTTTTACACATAGAAAGTGGTGAGGAATGGAGTGTGCTTGACTTGGGTGATATAATCATTCATATTTTTAATGAAGAATTAAGAAAAATTTATAAAATCGAAGATTTACTTGAGGAGCTTAAGAAAAATCATTTTATATCTTAAAGATTGTGAGATGTTTAGGGGAGGGGGAGTGATGCAGGAGGACATACAACATTATGGAATGGAGAGAACAAGGAATTTGAAGACCTTAGAATATATGATGATGAAATTAAAAATTATTTAAATGGAAAATACAATGTTAAAGATTTTCAATTTTGGGAACTTAAATAAAGGATAAGCAATGAAAAAATTAGGCGTGATTATGATTGCGTTAAGTTTTGTGTTCTGTAGTTTATACGCTTTTCCAGAAGGTTGTATAGCCGTAAAAGAAAATGGTGCAGGAGAGG
>JAFLRU010000008.1 GCA_022511325.1 Campylobacter sp. | reverse complement strand
TTTGGGTTATAAAAAACAAGATATTATCAAACTTTTTTATCCCATTCAAACTATAGTGGTAAAAAAAGATAAATTTTTAACTGAATTTAATCCTAGCGATTTTATGGATAAAATAGAATTTGACATTAAAGATGAAAAGGGTAAAGTCGTCTATCAAGCAGGTAAAAGACTTACAAGAAAAAAAGCAGAACAGCTCGTAAAAGAGGGTTTAAAATGGATAGAATATCCGGTTGAAGTTCTTATCAATCGTTATTTAGCAAATCCGATTATCGATAAACAAAGTGGAGAGGTTTTATTTGATTCTTTTACCTTAATTGATGAGAGTAAATTAGCAAAGATTAAAGAACAAAAAAGTTTTGAGATTGCAAATGATTTAGCAAATGGTGTTGATGCGGCAATTATTAATTCTTTTATTCAAGATAATGAAACCTTAAAATTACTCAAACAAAGCGAAAATATAGAAGATGAAAATGATTTAGCTGCGATTAGAATTTATAAAGTAATGCGTCCGGGAGAACCTGTGGTAAAAGATGCAGCAAAGGCTTTTGTGAATGATTTATTTTTTAACCCAGAAAGATATGATTTGACTAAAGTAGGTCGTATGAAGATGAATCACAAACTTGGTTTGGATGTGCCAGAATATTTCACCGTTTTAACCAATGAAGATATTATTAAAACTACAAAATATCTTATTAAAGTTAAAAATGGTAAAGGATACATTGATGATAGAGACCATTTAGGCAATCGTCGTGTGCGTTCTATAGGTGAGCTTTTGGCAAATGAGCTTCACTTAGGACTTGTGAAAATGCAAAAAGCAATCAGAGATAAATTTACTTCTTTAAATGCAGAACTTGATAAGGTTATGCCTTATGATTTAATCAACCCAAAGATGATTACAACGACTATTATTGAATTTTTCACAGGAGGACAGCTTTCGCAGTTTATGGATCAAACCAATCCTTTAAGCGAAGTTACTCATAAACGTCGTTTATCTGCATTAGGAGAAGGAGGTTTGGTTAAAGAAAGAGCGGGCTTTGAAGTAAGAGATGTTCACGCCACTCATTATGGAAGAATTTGTCCAGTTGAAACTCCAGAAGGACAAAATATTGGTTTGATTAACACTCTTTCAACCTATGCTAAAGTCAATGATTTAGGTTTTGTTGAGGCTCCTTATAAAAAAGTTGTTAATGGTAAGGTGAGCAATGAGGTGGTTTATCTTACTGCTACTCAAGAAGAAGGGCTTTTCATTGCTCCAGCTTCGACAAAGATTGATGCTAAAGGCAATATAATAGAAGAATTTGTAGAAGCAAGACAAGATGGAGAAACTATGCTTGTAAAAAGGGAGGAAGTGCAATTTATCGACCTTTGTTCAGGTATGGTTGTAGGTGTGGCTGCTTCTTTGATTCCTTTCTTGGAACACGATGATGCAAACAGAGCTTTAATGGGTTCAAATATGCAGCGTCAAGCTGTTCCTTTACTCATTTCTAATGCTCCTATTGTTGGAACAGGAATGGAAAAGATTATTGCAAGAGATGCGTGGGAGGCGATTAAAGCTAAACGCGGAGGTGTAGTTGAAAAAGTTGATAATAAAAGCATTTTTATCTTAGGTGAAGATGAAAAAGGTCCTTTTATAGACCATTATACTATGGAAAAGAATTTAAGAACCAATCAAAACACAAATTATATTCAATACCCTATCGTTAAAAAAGGTGATGTTGTAGAAACAGGACAAATTATTGCTGATGGTCCAAGTATGGATGGAGGAGAATTAGCTATCGGTAAAAATGCTCTTATAGCCTTTATGCCTTGGAATGGTTATAATTACGAAGATGCTATTGTTGTTAGTGAAAGAATTATACGCGAAGATGTTTTTACAAGTGTGCATATTTATGAAAAAGAAATTGAAGCTAGAGAGCTAAAAGACGGGGTAGAAGAGATTACTAAAGATATTCCAAATATCAAAGAAGAAGATGTAGCTCACCTTGATGAAAGTGGTATTGCGAAGATAGGAACTTATGTTAAACCGGGTATGATTTTAGTGGGTAAAGTTTCTCCAAAAGGCGAGGTTAAACCTACTCCAGAAGAAAGACTTTTAAGAGCGATTTTTGGTGAAAAAGCAGGACACGTGGTAAATAAATCTTTATACGCCACAGCTTCTTTAGAGGGTGTTGTTGTTGATGTTAAAATTTTCACTAAAAAAGGCTATGAAAAAGATGATAGAGCTAAAAAAGCTTATGATAAAGAAAAAATGTCTTTAGAAAAAGAACACCACGATAGACTTTTGATGATGGATAGAGAGGAAATGCTAAGAGTTTGTGCTCTTTTAGCAAAGTCTCCTTTAAATACGGCTCAAAAAATCAATGGCAAAGAGTATAAAAAAGGACAAAAAGTCGATATAAAAGACCTTGAAAAAGTTAATCGTTTTACCCTAACGACTTTTATTAAAGCTTATTCTAAAGAAGTGCAAAAACAATATGAGGATTTAAAAAATCACTTCCAAAATGAAAAGAAAAAACTCAAAGTTGAACACGATGAAAAGCTTGAAATTTTAGAAAAAGATGACATTTTACCAAGTGGGGTTGTTAAACTTGTTAAGGTTTATATTGCAACAAAAAGAAAACTTAAAGTCGGGGATAAAATGGCAGGAAGACACGGAAATAAAGGTATAGTTTCAACCATAGTTCCAGAAGTGGATATGCCTTATCTTCCAAATGGAAAAAGTGTTGATATTGCTTTAAATCCTCTTGGCGTTCCAAGTCGTATGAATATAGGACAAATTTTAGAAAGCCATTTGGGACTTGTAGGATTAAGACTTGGTGAGCAAATTCAAGAAATTTTTGACAAAAAACAAAAAGATTTTACTAAAGAATTAAGAGCAAAAATGCTTGAAATTTGTTCTATACCAAGACTTGCAAAAGAAAAAGAATTTATCAAAAGTTTAGACGATGAAAAGCTTTTAAACTACGCGAGAGATTGGAGTAAAGGAGTAAAATTTGCTACCCCGGTTTTTGAGGGTGTTAATATAGAAGAATTTACCAAACTTTTTGAAATGGCAAAGATTGATATGGATGGAAAAACCGAGCTTTACGATGGACGCACGGGTGAAAAAATCGCAGAGAGAGTTCATATAGGTTGTATGTATATGCTAAAACTTCACCATTTGGTTGATGAAAAAGTTCACGCAAGAAGTACAGGACCTTATTCCCTTGTAACCCAGCAACCTGTTGGCGGTAAGGCTTTATTCGGCGGACAAAGATTTGGAGAAATGGAAGTTTGGGCTTTAGAAGCTTATGGAGCGGCTCATACTTTAAGAGAAATGCTAACGATAAAATCTGATGATGTTGAGGGAAGATTTAGTGCTTATAAGGCACTCACTAAGGGAGAAAATGTTCCAGCTACAGGAATTCCAGAAACCTTTTTCGTTTTAACGAATGAGCTTAAATCCCTTGCTTTAGATGTTGAGATTTTTGATAAGGACGAAGATAATGAGTAAATTTAAAATCATAGAGATTAAAGAAGAAACAAGACCTAGAGATTTTGAGGCTTTTCAGTTAAGACTTGCAAGCCCTGAAAAAATCAAATCTTGGTCCTACGGAGAGGTTAAAAAGCCTGAAACAATCAATTATCGAACTTTGAAACCTGAAAGGGACGGGCTTTTTTGTGCTAAAATTTTTGGACCGATTAGAGATTATGAATGTCTTTGTGGCAAATATAAAAAAATGCGTTTTAAGGGTGTTAAATGTGAAAAATGTGGAGTTGAGGTTGCAAATTCTAAAGTGCGTCGTTCAAGAATGGGGCACATTGAGCTTGTAACACCTGTAGCTCACATTTGGTATGTAAATTCTTTACCAAGTCGTATCGGCACCTTGCTTGGTGTGAAGATGAAAGATTTAGAAAGAGTGCTTTATTATGAAGCTTATATTGTTGAAAATCCCGGCGATGCGTTTTATGATAATGAAAGCAATAAAAAAGTTGAAACTTATGATGTTTTAAACGAAGAACAATATCAAAGCCTAATGCAACGTTATGAAAATAGTGGGTTTAAGGCTAGAATGGGTGGAGAAGTTGTCCGTGATTTGCTTGCAAATTTAGACCTTGTAGCTCTTTTAAATCAGCTTAAAACTCAAATGCAAGAAACAAGCTCTGAAGCTAAGAAAAAAACTATTATTAAACGTTTAAGAGTGGTTGAAAATTTTCTTAATAGCAATTTAAATGCTAATGTAAATAGTGAAGAAGCTGTGCCAAATCGTCCTGAATGGATGATGATAACCAATCTTCCTGTATTGCCACCGGATTTGCGTCCTTTAGTTGCTTTAGATGGAGGAAAATTCGCTGTTTCTGATGTAAATGATCTTTACCGCAGGGTGATTAACCGCAATACAAGACTTAAAAAACTTATGGAACTTGATGCACCTGAAATCATTATAAGAAATGAAAAAAGAATGCTTCAAGAAGCGGTAGATGCTTTATTTGATAATGGACGCCGTGCCAATGCTGTAAAAGGAGCTAATAAAAGACCTTTAAAATCTTTGAGTGAGATTATTAAAGGAAAACAAGGACGTTTCAGACAAAATTTGCTTGGTAAAAGGGTAGATTTTTCAGGTCGTAGTGTTATTGTTGTGGGACCAAAACTTAGAATGGATCAATGTGGTTTGCCTAAAAGAATGGCTTTAGAGCTTTTCAAACCTCATCTTTTAGCAAAACTTGAAGAAAAAGGTTATGCAACTACGGTAAAACAAGCCAAAAAAATGATAGAAAATAAAACCAATGAGGTTTGGGAGTGCCTTGAAGAAGCAGTTAAAGGATATCCTGTTATGCTTAATCGTGCTCCAACTTTGCACAAACTTTCCATACAAGCTTTTCACCCTGTTTTAGTTGAAGGCAAAGCGATACAGCTTCATCCTTTGGTTTGTGCAGCTTTCAATGCAGACTTTGATGGGGACCAAATGGCAGTTCACGTTCCACTTTCCCAAGAAGCTATTGCAGAATGTAAGGTTTTAATGCTCTCATCAATGAATATTTTATTGCCTGCAAGTGGAAAATCCGTAGCAGTTCCGTCTCAAGATATGGTTTTGGGAATTTATTATCTTTCTTTAGAAAAAGCTGGAGCTAAAGGAGCTCATAAAATTTGCACAGGCATTGATGAAGTAATGATGGCTTTGGAATCAAAATGTTTAGACATACACGCAAGTATCCAAACTGTAGTCGATGGACGCAAGATTACGACTACAGCAGGAAGATTAATCATCAAATCTATCTTGCCTGATTTTGTGCCTGAACATAGTTGGAATAAAATTCTTAAGAAAAAAGATATAGCTGCTTTGGTGGATTATGTTTATAAACAAGGTGGACTTGAAATTACAGCAAGTTTCTTAGATAAGCTTAAAAATTTAGGTTTTGAATATGCAACTAAGGCAGGAATTTCTATTTCGGTTGCAGATATTATCGTACCGGATGATAAGCAAAAAGCTATTGATAGTGCTAAAAAACAAGTAAGAGAAATTCAAAATTCTTATAATCTTGGTCTCATTACTTCAATTGAAAGATACAACAAAATCATCGATATTTGGAAAAGCACAAATAACATTCTTTCAAAAGGAATGATGAATTTGATAGAAAAAGATAAAGAGGGTTTTAATTCCATTTATATGATGGCAGATTCTGGTGCAAGAGGTAGTGCGGCACAAATTTCACAACTTGCGGCAATGAGAGGACTTATGACAAAGCCTGATGGTTCTATTATTGAAACTCCTATCATTTCAAATTTCCGTGAAGGTTTGAATGTACTTGAGTATTTTATCTCCACTCACGGAGCAAGAAAAGGTTTAGCAGATACTGCACTTAAAACAGCTAATGCGGGTTATTTAACAAGAAAGCTTATCGATGTGGCTCAAAATGTGAAAATTACCATTGAAGATTGTGGAACACACGAGGGTGTTCAGATTAATGAAATCACTGCAGATAGTTCTATTATCGAAACTTTGGAAGAAAGAATTTTGGGTAGAATTTTAGCCGAAGATGTGATTGATCCTATTACAAATTCTGTTCTTTTTACTGAAGGAACTTTGATTGATGAAGAAAAAGCAAGAATTTTAACTGAAAGTGGGATAAAAAGCGTGAGTATCCGCACTCCTATTACTTGTAAAGCCAAAAAAGGAATTTGTGCTAAATGCTATGGAGTGAATCTTGGAGAAGGAAAACTTGTAAGACCGGGTGAGGCTGTGGGTATTATTTCAGCCCAGTCTATTGGAGAACCAGGAACTCAACTTACTCTTAGAACTTTCCACAGCGGGGGTGCAGCAAGCACAGATTTGCAAGACAGACAAGTAAGTGCTCAAAAAGGAGGTTTTATAAGATTTTATAATCTTAAAACTTATAAAAACAAAGAAGGTAAAAATATAGTTGCAAATCGTAGAAATGCAGCAATTTTACTTGTTGAACCAAAAATTAAAGCCCCATTTAAAGGCATAATTAGCATAGAAAATATCCATGAAGATATTATTGTTAGTATTAAAAATAAAAAACAAGAAAGTAAATTTATTTTAAGAAAATATGATTTGGCTAAACCAAATGAACTTGCAGGGGTAAGTGGAAGTATTGATGGAAAATTTTATTTGCCTTATCCAAATGGAAGCGAAGTGAATGAAGATGAAAGTATAGTAGAGGTGATTAAAGAAGGTTGGAATATACCAAATCGTATTCCATTTGCGAGTGAAATTTTGGTTCAAGATGGAGATCCTGTTGTGCAAAATATCAAAGCAGGCGAAAAAGGCACTTTGAAATTTTATATACTAAAAGGCGATGGACTTGATAGGATAAAAAATGTTAAAAAAGGCGATATAGTCAAAGAAAAAGGCTTTTTCGTTGTGATTGCTGATGAAAATGATAGGGAAGCAAAAAGGCATTATATTCCAAGAGAATCTAAGATAGAATTTAATGATAGTTCTTATATTGATGACCCAAATACCATTATCGCGAGTGCTTCTAAAAAAGAAAAAACTATCATTGGAGAATGGGATGCTTATAACAATACTATCATTGCTGAAATTTCAGGTGTTGTAAGCTTTGAAGATATTGAGGCAGGATATAGTGCAGATGAACAAATCGATGAAGCAACCGGCAGACGCTCTTTGGTAATTAATGAGTATTTACCAAGTGGGGTTAGACCAACCTTGCTTATATCAGGAAAAGGCGATAAATTCGTGCGTTATCAGCTTGAGCCAAAAACCGTTATTTTTGTTCAAGATGGTAGTAAGGTTGAGCAAGCAGATATTTTGGCTAAAACCCCAAAAGCAGTTGCAAAATCTAAAGACATTACAGGTGGTCTTCCAAGAGTTTCAGAGTTATTTGAAGCAAGAAAACCAAAAAATGCTGCAGTGATTGCTGAAATTGATGGTATAGTGCGTTTTGATAAACCTTTACGCTCAAAAGAAAGGATTATCATACAAGCTGAAGATGGAACAAGTGCGGAATATTTGATTGATAAATCAAAACACATTCAAGTAAGGGACGGAGAATTCATTCACGCAGGGGAAAAACTTACTGACGGCGTTGTTTCAAGCCACGATGTGCTTAAAATTTTGGGTGAAAAAGCCTTACATCACTATTTAATCTCTGAAATTCAGCAAGTTTATAGAGGACAAGGAGTTGTAATTTCTGATAAACACATAGAAGTGATTGTTTCGCAAATGCTAAGACAAGTTAGAGTTATAGATAGTGGAAACACTAAATTCATTGAGGGAGATTTAATCTCAAGACGTAAATTCATAGAAGAAAATGAGAGAATTATCCGTATGGGAGGCGAACCAGCTATTGCTGAACCTGTATTACTCGGTGTTACTAGAGCTGCTATTGGAAGTGATAGTGTGATTTCAGCAGCATCTTTCCAAGAAACCACTAAGGTTTTAACTGAAGCAAGTATAGCAGGTAAGTTTGATTATTTAGAGGATTTGAAAGAAAATGTGATTTTAGGTCGTATAATTCCTGTTGGAACAGGACTTTATAGCGAACAAAAATTTAAGATTAAAGAGCGAGAATAATTTTTATAGCCCTTTTTTGGGCTATATTTTAATAAATTTCTTCTAAATCTGGGAAGTTAAGGTTGATTGCTTCCTCTATTTTCTTTTTTTCTTCTTTTAAAATTTTTTTATTTTTTTCTCTAAAATTTTCATTGGAATAAAAAGCTAAATAAGAGATGCTAACAGCAGCTATAATTTTATTCCTATGCTCTATGCCTATAGCCATACATTCAATTTGCGGATTCATTTCTCCGCTTTCTAAAGCAATTTTGTGTTTTTTTATTCCTTTTAATTCTTCGTAAAGTTCGTCTATATTATTTAAAGTTTTTTCAGTGATTTTTTTAAAATTTTGTGGGTATAATTTTTTTAATTCAGTTTTACTTTTATTTGCTAATAAAGCTTTACCTAAAGAAGTAGCATAAGCAGGATACGAAGTACCTACAAAAGATTTTAATTGCACTTGATTATTACCACTAATTTTTTCCAAATAGAGCACATTGCCTTCTTTTAAAATTCCCATTTGACAGGTTTGATTGGTTAAATTTCTGATATTTTTCATATGTTTTTTGATAAGTTCAAGCACACTATTTTCACTTTTTATATTGCACCCTAATGCTAGAATTTTAAAATCTAAGTAATAACTTTTATCTTTTAGATTGCATTTTATGTATTGTTTTTCTTGCAGAGTTTGCAAAATAGGGCTAAGAGTCCCCACTGGAATGTTTAATTTTTTTGATATAAGGCTTAAAGTGAGATTTTCTTTTGAATTTGCAAGGAGTTCTAAAATATTTAAAACTCTTAAAGTCGGTTGGTGCATATTCATTCATTATCCTTGTGATTGCTTCTATAGAATTTTATCATATTTTTTACTTTTCGTAACATAATTAAATAAAAAAATATTTATTTTATATTTCACTTAAAATATGAATTTTAGGTATTTTAAGTATATTTACCTTGAAAATGACGATAAATTTATTGTCTGTTAAATTTGTATTTTTAAACAAAATTTGCTATATTTTTCGTATATAAATATATTTTTGTATATACAAAATTAGGAGAATAAAATGGGAATTTTACAAGGAACTTTACCTGCTTTGCTTACCCCATATAATAATGACAGAAGTATTAATGAGGAAGAATTCGTTCGTTATTGTGAATTTGGAATTTCTAAAGGGTTAAATGGGTTGTTTTGCAATGGTAGTGCAGGGGATTCTCAAGCTTTAAGTGTTGAAGAACAAGTTAAATTAATGAAACTTACAAAAGAGGTGGCTAAAAATCGAGTTCCTGTAATTACAGGAATTGCTTCAACGATTTATGAAAATACTTTTATTTTAGCTCAAAAAGCTTATGAATTAGGTTTAGATGCTTTGTTGCTTGCTATGCCTTATTATTATAAATTGAGCGAGGATGCACTTTTTGAATATGTCAAAGATTTAACCTCTAAGGTTAAACTTCCTTTATATGTTTATAATATCCCACTTTTTGCACCTCCACTTAGTTTGGGATTTATAGAAAGAGTTTCAAAGCTCGATAATGTTGTAGGCATTAAAGATAGTAGTGGAGATGCTTTACTCTTAAATCATATCTTAGATATTGTTTCTACTGATTTTGATGTTTTTGTTGGAAGAGAGGAATTTTACGCAGGAGCTTTATTTGCTGGGGCTAAAGGTTGTATGACAACTATAAGTGGAATTTTTCCAGAGCTTATGAGTGAAATTTATAAATCAATGAGAACTAAAAATTATGAAAGAGCTTTACTGATACAAAAAAGCTTATTAAAAGCTATTAGATTTGGTATGAGTATGGCTTTTCCTATGGGTTTTGCTTTGCTTTTAAAAGCTAGAGGATTTGAATTTGCAAATACTAGTGTGCATCCTTTATCAAAAACTACAAAAGAAGAATTAAATATCCGTTTTGATGAAGCTAAAAAGCTCATTAAAAGCATAGAAAAAGAAATAGGTGTGAAATTATAAGGAGTTTGATATGAAGATAAAAGCTTTTCTTGAAAAAACACCCGGTGGAATGATGTTAATACCTATGCTCATAGGAGCTATTATCCATACTTTTTTGCCAAATATTTTAGCGTATTTTGGTCCTTTTACAAATGCTTTAGGAACCGGTTCTATTGTAATTTTAGCAGTTTGGTTTGTTGGTATTGGAGCAAGTATAAAGCTAAAAGCTACTTTAGTAGTGCTTAAGAAATCAGGAGTTTTGCTAGTAACAAAAATGTTTGCGGCTTATTTGGCTTGTTTAATTATGCAAAAATTAGTTCCACAAGGTATGGTGAGTGAAGGTTTATTTTTAGGTTTTAGTGCTTTAGCTGTTGTAGCAGCAATGGATATGACAAATGCAGGATTATATACCGCTTTGACAAAACAATATGGAACTACTGAAGAGGCTGGAGCTAGTTTATTGCTTATGATAGAGAGTGGTCCCTTATTTACGATGATAATTTTGGGAACAACTGGACTAGCTAGTTTTCCTATACAAAATTTTATAGGTTTGGTATTGCCTTTTTTATTGGGTTTCATTTTGGGCAATTTAGATGAAGAATTTAGAACATTTTTAATAAAACTTAATGAACCTATGATTATTTTTTTAGGTTTTTCTTTAGGCAGCACTATAAGTTTGAACTCTATACTTGAAGCAGGAATTGCTGGACTTATTTTAGCATTTTCTGTGATTATTTTTACAGGATTTTTTCTTATTTTAGCAGATATATTGTTAGCAAAGGGAAATGGCACAGCAGGAATTGCAGCATCAAGTACCGCAGGAGCAGCAGCTGCAACTCCAATGTTAATTGCACAGCTTGATCCAGAGTTTAAAGAACAAGCAACTTATGCCACTGTTTTGGTAAGCACTTGTGTTGTTATTACAGCTTTTATTGTACCGATTTTAACTTCATATTATTCTAAATGGGCAAAAACATATATTAATAAAGGAGTATAAAAGCATTATGAAAGATTTTATTATAGTGAATGAAAAGGATAATGTTGCTACTGCTTTGCGTGATTTAAAAAAAGGAGAAAAAATAGCAAATATTAAATTGCAAGAAGATATTGCAAGCGGGCATAAATTTGCACTAAAAGACATTAAAAAAGATAAGGCGGTTGTTAAATATGCTGAAGTGATTGCAAGTGCAAGTTGTGATATTAGTGCTGGAGAATGGGTGCATATCCATAATACTTCGGGTATAAGAGGACGCGGAGATAAGGAGTAAAAATGATAAAATTAATGGGTTATAGAAGAGAAGATAATAAATTTGGCTTAAGAAATAAAGTCATTGTGATACCAAGCGTGCATTGTGCAAATAAAGTTTGTGAAAATATAGCTAGAAAGTGTGAAGGTGCTGTTTATATCAATCATCAGCACGGCTGTTCACAGCTTGAATTTGATGCCTTGCAAACGAGAGATGTTTTAATCGGACACGGAAGCAATCCTAATGTTTTTGGAGTTTTAATTGTAGGGCTTGGTTGTGAGGTGATACAAGCTAAAGTAGTCGCACAAAAGATTAAAGAGGCAACGCCTTATAAGAGGGTTGAATTTTTGGTTATTCAAGAATGCGGTGGGACAGCAAACACTATCCATAAAGGTATAAGTATAGTCAAATCAATGTTAGAAGAAGCTTCAAAAATGCAAAAAAGCGAAGGGGATTTTAGTGATTTGATTTTAGGAACTGAATGTGGAGGGAGTGATAGTTATAGTGGGCTTAGTGCGAATCCAGCTTTAGGAAGTTTAAGTGATTTTGTTATTGATGAGGGTGGAGCTGTTATTTTGGCTGAAACTACCGAACTTATAGGTTGTGAAGCTATACTTGCTAAGAGAGCAAAGAATGAGGCAGTAGCTCAAAAAGTTTATGAGAAGATTTTGGGTTATGAAAATTTAGTTAAATCTTTTCACGCAGATATACGCGGAGCAAATCCGAGTCCGGGAAATATTGCAGGAGGGCTTAGCACTATAGAAGAAAAGTCTTTGGGTTGTGTTTATAAGGCAGGAACTAGAACTTTAATGGATGTGATTGATTATGCAAAGCCTGTGCTTTCTAAAGGACTTACTTTTATGAATACTCCGGGTAATGACATAGAACAACTTAGTGCTATGGTTGCAGGTGGAGCAAATCTTTGTGTATTTACTACAGGTAGAGGAACTCCTACAGGTTCAGCCATAGTACCTACAATTAAGATGAGTTCTAATACTTTTTGTTATGAAAATATGAATGATGCGATTGACATTAACGCAGGTAGTATTATTGATGGTTTGAAAACAAAAGAAGAAGTGCGTGATGAACTTATAGAATTAATCGTGAAAATTTCACAAGGAGAGCTTGTCAAAGCTGAAATTAATGAGCAAAATGATTTTTCCGTTTGGAGACTTGCTACAACTTGTTAATTTTAAAAGTAAATTTAAAGGAGAATGAATGGATTTAAAGATTAAAAATAAAATTTGCATTATAACAGGTGGAGGAAAAGGAATTGGTTATGGGATTGCCAAATTGTGGGCAATTGAAGGTGGAATTCCTGTAATTTTTTCAAGAAGCTTACCAAAGGAAAATAATGATGAGTTAAAAACTTTGTGTAAAAACTATAGTTTCTATGAGATTGATTTAAAAAACTATGAATTAATTGCGAAATTTGTAGAGCAAGTGGCAAATCAATATGGCGGAATTTATGCCCTTGTTAATAATGCAGGATCAAATGACAATTTACATATTGAAAATACTAGCACACAAGATTTGATAAAATCTTATGAAAACAATCTTTTTCATTACTACACGATGACTAAAGAATGTTTGCCTCATATCAAAAAAGAACAAGGCAGTATTTTAAATATAGTAAGTAAAACAGGGATTACAGGGCAGGGTAGAACTAGTGCTTACGCTTCAGCTAAAGCTGCACAAATGGGATTTACTAGAGAATGGGCTTGTGCCTTCGCTAAAGATAATGTGCGTGTTAATGCCATTGCTCCGGCTGAAGTGATGACTCCTCTTTATGAAAGATGGCTTTCAAATTTTCCTAATCCTAAAGAGCAATATGAAAAAATCGCTAAAGCCATTCCTTTGGGACATCGCTTTACAACCATAGAGGAGATTGCAAATACAGCAGTTTTTACTTTAAGCCCTCTTGCTTCGCACACCACAGGAGAAATTCTTAGTCCTGATGGAGGCTATATTCACTTAGATAGAGCATTAAATTGGGACGAAATTTAAAGGAGAAAATATGAATACAAATTCAAAAAATATTAAAATCGCTATTGTTTTGGTTACCTCACTTTTCTTTTTATGGGGACTAAGCTATGGACTTATTGATGTTATGAACAAGAATTTTCAAAATCACCTTCATATTACCCAACACGAAAGTGGATTTTTGCAACTTGTTTATTTTGGAGCTTATTTTATCATAGCCTTACCTGCAGGTTATATAGCAAATAAATATTCTTATAAATGGGGTATTATTTTTGGGCTAGCACTTTATGCAATAGGAGCTTTACTGATTATACCGGCTACAAATTTAGCTTCTTTCGGGTTTTTCTTATTTGCATTTTTTGTATTAGCTTGTGGTATTGGTTCTTTAGAAACGAGTGCAAATCCTTATATGACGAAACTTGGAGATGAAAAAAATGCGAGTTTTAGAATCAATGCTGCTCAAAGTTTTAATGGTTTGGGTCAGTTTTTAGGACCTATTATAGGTGGAGCTTTATTTTTATCAATCACTAAACAAGGAGAAAATGCAAGTAAAGAACAAATCGAAGCGGCTTTAGCAGCAAATATGGGTAATGTTCAACTTGTATATGTAGGTATTGCTGTTATTGTTGTTTTGATTTTGATTGCTTTTGTTTTAAATAAAATTCCAGAAGGAGCAGCTGTAAGCAGTGATTATGATAAAAAAGATGATTCTAAATCTATAGATGTTTTTAAACACAGACATTTTAATCTAGGACTTTTAGCACAATTTTTATATATTGCTAATCAAGTTAGTGCGGGTGCATTTTTTATTAATTATATTGTCGAACACAACGAGGGATTAAAAGACGAACAAGGAGCTTATTATTTTTCTATAGCTTTGATAGCTTTTATGGTAGGACGCATTGTCTCTACTCCTTTGATGAAAAAATTTAAAGGAGAGAGTATTTTAGGTTTATATTCTTTCATTAATGTGTTATTGTGTATAGGACTTTATTTTGCAAGTGGCTTTTTAAGCATAGTTTTACTCATAGGAGTATTTTTCTTTATGTCTATTTCTTTTCCTACTATTTTTGCAGTTGCCACTAAGAATTTACCTTTAAATCAAATAAAACTAGGAGGCTCTTTACTTGTGATGAGCATAGTAGGAGGTGCAATTATGCCTGTGATTGTAGGAAGGATTAATGATTCTTTTGGGACAGGAATGGGTTATTTAAGTTTAGCCCCTTTATTTTTGTATGTATCTTGGTATGGCTTTTTTGGGTCTAAAATAAAGGTGTAAAAATGCAAAAAATTTTTGATTCTCATTTACACCTTTGGAATTTAGAAGAAGTATCCATTTCTTGGGTAAATAATCATAAAAAACTCCATCAAAATTATGATTATTTAAAAGCAAAAAAAGAATATGAGGATTTTGAATTTCTAGGAGCTATGTATGTTGAAACAAATAGTGATGATAAAGACAAAGAAGCTCTTTTTGCATTAAAATTAAAAAAGCTTTATGGAATTTTACTCTGTTTGGCTGATTTAAAATACAAAGAGGAACTTTGTGCTTTTAGAGAAGTGATGCATACTAGCGTTAAAGGAGCTAAGAGGCTTTTTGAGCCAGATTTTAAAGAACTTTTGCAAGTTTTAACAAATTCAAATATAGTTTTTGAAGCTTGTTTAAAAAATGAAGAGCTTGATATGTTAAAAAAATTTTTGAGTGAAAATCCTAATTTAAAAATTGTTTTAAATCATATGGGAAGTCCTAAAATAACACATTTTAATGAGTATAAAAAAGACTTAGAAGCTTTAAAAAATTTTCCAAATTTATGGATTAAACTTTCAGCTCCTGATGATTTTTCGTTGCAAAGTCCTAAAGAGTTTATTTTTGAGCTTTTTTCATTTTTAAAATATCATTTTAATGAAGATAAATTTTTGTTTGGTAGCAATTATCCCGTATCAAATTTAAGTCCAAAGACTTGGGCAAATTTAATCACAGAAAGTAAAGTTTTTAAAAATTTAGATTTTATATTTTATAAAAATGCGTATAAAATTTATAAAGGAGGGTAAGTGCAAAGATATGGTCAAATTATTAAAATCAAAAAAGAAAAAATAGAAGAATACAAAAAACTTCACAAAAAGCCTTATGATGGGGTTTGTGAGATGATTAAAGAATGTAATATACGCAATTATTCTATTTATCTTTTTGATGAGTATTTGTTTGCGTATTTTGAGTATATTGGTGCTGATTTTGAAGCGGATATGGCAAAAATGGCAAGAGATGAAAACACCCAAAAATGGTGGAAAGTAACAGACCCTTGCCAAATTTCCTTAGGCAATAGCGGACAAAAATGGCTTGATATGGAAGAAGTATTTCATTTAGATTAAAAAGGAGAAAAAATGACCAGTTATTATAATTTTATTGACGG
Organism: Campylobacter sp.; assembly: GCA_022511325.1. Classification (GTDB taxonomy): domain Bacteria; phylum Campylobacterota; class Campylobacteria; order Campylobacterales; family Campylobacteraceae; genus Campylobacter_D. The sequence continues at coordinate 8,886 of JAFLRU010000008.1, read as the reverse complement.
AGAATTTGTGCCTCATAATGGTGAATTTATAGAGGTTTTAAATCCTGCTACAAAAGAAGTGATTTCAAAAGTAGCAAGTGCATCTTTAGAGGATACACAAAGAGCCATTGAAGCGGCTAAAAAGGCACAAAAATCTTGGGAAGCAAAACCAGCAATTGAAAGAGCAAAGTATTTAAGAGAGATAGCAAGTTTAATCCGTAAAAACGCTGAATTTCTTACAGATGTTTTGATGGCAGAGCAAGGAAAAGTTAGGGCACTTGCTAGTGTTGAGATTCATTTTACGGCTGATTATATGGATTATATGGCTGAATGGGCTAGACGTTATGAAGGTGAGATTATACAAAGTGATAGAGCAAATGAACACATTTATCTTTATAAAAGTGCTATTGGTGTAGTGAGTGGAATTTTACCTTGGAATTTCCCGTTTTTTCTAATTGCTAGAAAAATGGCACCCGCTTTACTTACAGGTAATACTATTGTTATAAAACCAAGCAGTGATACTCCAAATAATGCCTTTGAATTTGCTAAACTAGTCGCACAAAGTTCTTTGCCTAAAGGTGTGTTTAATTTGGTTGCAGGTAAAGGAAGCGTTGTAGGAACAGAATTAGCAAGCAATGAAAATATAGGAATGGTAAGTCTTACAGGAAGTGTAGAAGCAGGGGCTAAGGTTATGCAAGCAGCAGCTAAAAACATCATCAAGGTTTCATTAGAACTTGGCGGTAAAGCTCCTGCCATAGTGTGTAAAGATGCTGACATTGATTTAGCTGTTGAGGCTATAAAGGCGAGTAGAATTTGCAATAATGGTCAAGTTTGTAATTGTGCAGAGCGTGCTTATATCCATAAAGATATTTATGATGAATTTGTAGATAAATTTACTAAGGCTATGAGCAAAGTGAGTGTAGGAAATACAATGAAAGGCGATTTTGATATGGGACCGCTTATCAATCAAGCGGGAGTAGATAACGCTTTAGCTATGTTAGATAGGGCTGTTAAAAAAGGAGCTGTAATCGAATGTGGTGGAAAAATCGTTGATACAAGCGGGTATTATTTTCCTGCAACCGTTCTTACAAATGTTAAACACGAAGATGAAATTATGCAAAAAGAAATTTTTGCACCACTTTTGCCGCTTGTGAAATTTGATACACTTGATGAGGCTATTGATATGGCAAATGATTGTGAATATGGACTTACAAGTTCTATTTATACTCAAAATTTAGATATTGCAATGAGAGCAAGTAGGGAACTCAAATTTGGAGAAACTTATATAAATCGCGAAAATTTTGAAGCTATGCAAGGTTTTCATGCAGGATTTAGAAAAAGTGGAATAGGTGGAGCCGATGGAAAACATGGACTTGAGGAGTATCTAGCTACTCACGTGGTTTATGTTCAATATAATACAAATAAACAATAAATTCGCAAATCCGCTTTTAACTCTACCCTGTTCATTTTGAATGGGGTAATTTTTGTTATTTTAATTTAAGATTGATAAAATATTTAGGAAAGATTAAAATAAGTCTTTTGGTTTATGTTTTTGTAAGTAAATTTTAGATATTATCCAAATTTTATTACATTTTAAAGAAAGGAATGATTGTGCCAACCATAAATCAATTGGTTAGAAAAGAGCGTAAAAAGGTTTTAGAAAAGTCTAAATCTCCAGCTCTTAAGAATTGTCCGCAAAGAAGAGGAGTTTGCACTAGGGTTTATACAACAACACCTAAAAAACCAAATTCCGCTTTGAGAAAGGTTGCTAAAGTAAGACTTACAAGTGGTTTTGAAGTCATTAGCTATATTGGAGGTGAAGGTCATAACCTTCAAGAACACAGCATTGTTCTAGTGCGTGGAGGTAGGGTAAAAGATTTACCAGGTGTGAAATATCACATTGTGCGTGGTGCTCTTGATACTGCAGGAGTTGCAAAAAGAACGGTTTCTCGTTCTAAATATGGTGCTAAAAAACCTAAAGCGGGAGCAGCGGCTGCACCAGCGAAAAAATAGTTTTTATACAGGCAAATCCTTGTTTTGATTGAGCTTGAGTAAAATTTTAAATTTGAAGGAAAGATTATGAGAAGAAGAAAGGCTTTGGTCAGAGAAGTTTTACCTGACCCGATTTATGGTAACAAAATCATTACAAAATTTATTAATTCTTTAATGTATGATGGCAAAAAAAGCACAGCAACAAAGATTATGTATGGAGCTTTAGAAGCTATCGATAAAAAAGGTGGCGAAAAAAAGGGTATTGATATTTTCAATGAAGCAATAGAAAATGTTAAACCTATTTTAGAAGTTAAGTCGCGTCGTGTGGGTGGGGCAACTTATCAGGTTCCTGTTGAGGTGCGTCCTATGAGACAACAAGCTTTGGCAATTCGTTGGATTATCTCTTTTGCAAGAAAAAGAAGTGAAAGAACAATGATAGAAAAACTCTCCGCAGAACTTTTAGATGCTGCAAATTCTAAGGGTGCGTCTTTTAAAAAGAAAGAAGATACCTATAAAATGGCTGAAGCAAATAAAGCTTTTGCTCATTATCGTTGGTAAGAAGGAGAAAAGATGTCAAGAACTACTCCTTTAAAAAAGGTTAGAAATATCGGTATTGCCGCTCATATTGATGCGGGAAAAACTACAACAAGTGAAAGAATCTTGTTTTTTACAGGAATGAGTCATAAGATTGGTGAAGTTCACGATGGTGCAGCAACTATGGACTGGATGGAACAAGAAAAAGAAAGAGGTATTACTATTACTTCAGCTGCAACAACTTGTTTTTGGAAAAATCATCAAATCAATCTTATAGACACTCCAGGACACGTGGATTTTACAATCGAAGTCGAAAGATCAATGCGTGTTTTAGATGGAGCTGTGGCTGTATTTTGTTCTGTTGGTGGGGTGCAACCTCAATCTGAAACCGTTTGGAGACAAGCAAATAAATATGGTGTTCCAAGAATAGTTTTTGTCAATAAAATGGACAGAGTGGGAGCCAATTTTTATAGTGTTGAAGACCAAATTCGCAATCGTTTAAAAGCTAATGCAGTGCCAATTCAAATTCCTATCGGTGCGGAAGATAATTTCAAGGGTGTGGTTGATTTGGTTACAATGAAAGCTTTAATTTGGGAAGATGATACTAAACCAACAGATTATGTAGAAAAAGAAATTCCAGCCGAACTTAAAGATAAGGCTGAAGAATACCGCACAAAAATGATAGAAGCAGTTTCTGAAACTTCAGATGAACTTATGGAAAAATATTTAGGTGGAGAAGAACTAAGCGTTGAGGAAATTAAAACAGGTATTAAAGCAGGTTGTTTGAACCTTTCGATAATTCCTATGCTTTGTGGAACAGCTTTTAAAAATAAAGGAGTGCAACCTTTACTTGACGCAGTTGTAGCGTATTTGCCAGCCCCTGATGAAGTTGCAAATATCAAGGGTGAATATGAAGATGGCAAAGAAGTTTCCGTAAAATCAACTGATGATGGAGAATTTGCAGCTCTTGCATTTAAGATTATGACGGATCCTTTTGTAGGGCAGCTTACTTTCGTGCGTGTGTATAGAGGAAGTTTAGAAAGCGGTTCTTATGCGTATAATTCTACTAAAGATAAAAAAGAAAGAATAGGACGTCTTCTTAAAATGCATTCTAACAAAAGAGAAGATATTAAGGTGCTTTATGCAGGAGAAATCGGTGCAGTAGTAGGACTTAAAGATACTTTGACAGGAGATACTTTAGCAAGCGAAAAAGATAAGGTAATTTTGGAAAGAATGGATTTTCCAGATCCTGTTATTTCTGTTGCTGTGGAGCCAAAAACTAAAGCAGACCAAGAGAAAATGTCTATTGCTCTTAATAAACTTGCCCAAGAAGATCCTTCTTTTAGAGTAAGCACAGATGAAGAAAGTGGACAAACTATTATTTCAGGTATGGGAGAACTTCACTTAGAAATTATCGTAGATAGAATGCTAAGAGAATTCAAGGTTGAAGCTGAAGTAGGACAACCTCAAGTTGCATACCGCGAAACCATTAGGAAAGTTGTTGAGCAAGAATACAAATACGCTAAGCAATCTGGCGGTCGTGGTCAATACGGACACGTCTTTTTGCGTCTTGAACCTTTAGAGCCTGGAAGTGGCTATGAATTTGTCAATGATATTAAAGGTGGAGTAATTCCTAAAGAATATATTCCAGCTGTGGATAAAGGTGTCCAAGAAGCTCTACAAAATGGTGTTTTGGCTGGTTATCCTGTTGAAGATGTTAAAGTTACGGTTTATGATGGAAGTTATCACGAAGTGGATTCTTCAGAAATGGCTTTTAAACTTGCTGCTTCTATGGGTTTTAAAGAGGGTGCAAGAAAAGCAGGTGCAGTTATACTTGAGCCTATGATGAAAGTTGAAGTTGAAACCCCAGAGGATTATATGGGTGATGTTATAGGCGATTTAAATAAAAGAAGAGGACAAGTTAATTCTATGGATGAAAGAGGTGGAAATAAAATCATCACAGCCTTTTGTCCTTTAGCTGAAATGTTTGGTTATTCTACTGATCTTAGAAGTCAAACTCAAGGTAGAGCAACCTATTCTATGGAATTTGATCATTATGATGAAGTTCCTAAAAATGTTTCTGAAGAGATTATCAAAAAAAGAAATGGTTAAGCTTTAAGGTGGATTTTCCACCTTTTGCTGTCCTCGTAGCTCAGCAGGATAGAGCGTAAAATTCCTAATTTTAAGGCCGTGAGTTCGAATCTCGCCGGGGACACCATTTAAAAAAAGCTAATCACTCAAAACCTTTTGGGAGGTAGAAATGTTTAGAATTTTTTTATTGTTAGCTTTTTTAAATGTGCTTTTTGCTCAAAATTTTTTAGAATTTACAGATAAGAAAAATCCTAAAGATTTTAATAATACCACTACACAAGAGTCTTCACAAAAACGTATTAAAATCCCAACCCATTAAAGTTTGATTTTGAAAATTTTAGAATTTGCTCAGTATAAACAAACTTATCGTTATAATAGTGATTCTTTGATTTTAAGTGATTTTGCTTTAAATTGTGGAGTTAAAAATGAACTTTTAGATGTTGGTGCGGGTTGCGGTATTATAGGAATTTTGCTCAAGAGTTTTATTCCAAATTTAAGTTTAAATCTTCTTGATATTCAAGAAAAAAATATTGATTTAATCAAACGCAATTTAAAACAAAATCATATTAATGCACAGGTTTTTCATTCAGATTTTAGAACCTTTTTAAGTGAAAAAAAATTTGATTTTTTAGTTTCAAATCCGCCATTTTACAGAGATGGAGCTAAAATGGGTACAAAAGAACACGAAAATATAAGTAAATTTCAAAGCTTTTTACCCCTTGATGAACTGATTTCTAAAGCAAATTCACTTTTAAAACCAAGAGGAGTATTTTATTTTGCTTATGAAGCTTTAGCTTTACCTAAAATTTGTGCTATTTTAGAAAATAAAAAGCTAAAACTTACTAAAATTCGCTTTGTTTATAGCACAAAAAACCAAAAAGCAAGACTCATTTTGATTGAAGCTCGAAAGGGAGTTAAAAATTCTTGTGAAGTTTTACCTCCCTTGTTAATGCAAAAAAATTCGAATTTAAGTGATGAAATGCAAAAAATTTGCTCTAGGTTTAGGATAAAAAGTTATGATATTTAAAGAGGGTTTTGCTTACGCTTTTGATGAAAAAGCTTGCAAGGAATGCGGCGGAAAATGTTGTATAGGTGAGAGTGGAAATATTTTTGCAAATAAAGAAGAATTAGAGCTTTTAAGGCAACATTTAAATTTAGATGAGCAAGAATTTTCTTCTAAATTTTTAAGAAAAGTGGGTTTTAGGACAAGTTTTAAGGAGTTAGAATTCGAGGGAGGCTATGCCTGTATTTTTTTTGACCAAGTTAAAAAAAATTGTAAAATTTATAAATACAGACCAAGTCAATGCCGAACTTTTCCTTTTTGGAAATATTATAAAACTCATAAAGAGGAATTAAAAAAAGAATGTATAGGAATTTGTTATTTATCTTAATTTTTGGTATCTTTTTGAGTGCTTGTGTGGATAAGAAGACCATTGTTGTTTATAAAGACTATAAAGAACAAAAAAGTAATGAATTTGACTCAAGGCTGATGCAAGCTTTAACCTATAGTCATTTTAATGAGTATGAACAAGCTAGAGATGAATTTTTAGCTCTTTTTAAGGACTATAATATTACGAGTTTTTTGGAAAATGCGTATTTTTTAACCTTAGCTAATAATCTTGATAAAGCAAGTGAATTGGATAATTTAGCTAAACCTTATCTTAATCAAAATGATAATCTTAAACGTCTTAGTGTGCTTTATTCTTTGCAAAATTTTAATCTTGCAAGAGCTGAAAAGCTTGCCAAAGAACTTTTGGCTAAAAAAAGCAACGACCCAAGAGATTTAGAGCTTTACGCAGATGTTTTGGTTGCAAAAAATGAACCAAAAAACGCGATTAAATATTACCGCCTTGCTTACAAACATTTTCAAAACGAAGATCTTTTATTCAAAATTATAGGACTTTACGCAAGTTTTAATGATGCAAAAAATATCAAAATTTTGCTTGAAAATTTTAAAAAAACTAATGGCTGCACCCTAAAAACTTGTCTTTTACTTGCTCAAATCTATAATGGTGAAAGAAATATCAAAGCTTTAAAGGATATTTATATTTCCCTTTATGAAACAAGCCATAATAAAGATTTTATCCTTGCTTTGATTGAACTTTTAAATTTACAAAATCAAAAAGAAGAAGCTTTGCAATTAGCATTGAAATATGATGTTAAAGACGATGTTAAAATTTTTTTATATCAAAGTTTGAATCAATTTGAAGAAGCAAAAAAACTAACTCTTAAAATGTATGAACAAGATAAAGATAAAAAATACTTATTGCGTTTGGCAGTTATTGAATTTGAAGAAGCTAATTTTAAAAATCAGCTTAATCCTGAGAAAATTAGTCAAATTGCAAAAAAATTTGAAGAAGGTATAGATGAAAATTCAGAACCTTTGTATTTAAATTATTATGGATATTTACTCATAGATTATGATTTAGATGTTAAAAAAGGAATGAGGCTCGTAGAACTTGCCTTAGAAAAAGAGCCTAATAATTTTTATTATATTGATTCCTTAGCTTGGGGATATTATAAATTAGGGGATTGTCAAAAGGCTTGGGAGCTTTTAAAACAAACTTTTAGTGATGAGGAATTTTCAAATTCTCAAGAGAGTAAGACTCATATCAAAGCTATCAAAGAGTGTTTGAGTCAATGATTTTAGATAAGATTTTTGCAAAAACCAAAGAAGAATTGGAAAAAAGAAAGAAAACTTTGCCTTATGATATGTTAGGAAGGTCTTTAGCAGCAAATCCTTTTTTTCCAAAAGATGTTTGCAAAGCTCTTAAAAGAAAGGAAAAAGAAATTAAAATCATTGCTGAAGTAAAAAAAGCAAGTCCTAGTAAAGGAGTGATTAGAAGTGATTTTGATCCTTTAAGTATTGCTTTAAATTATGAAAAAAATGGTGCAGCGGCTATTTCTGTATTAACAGAGCCTTTCTTTTTTCAAGGTGAGCTTGAAAATTTAAGTATTATTCGCAGATATACCCAAATTCCGCTTTTAAGAAAAGATTTTATTTTCGATGAATATCAGCTTTTAGAAGCTTTGGTTTATGGGGCAGATTTTGTTCTTTTGATTGCAAAAATTTTAAGTGCAAAAGAACTTAAAAAACTGCTTGAGTTTGCAAGACATTTGGGGCTTGAATCTTTGGTTGAAATTCACGATAAAGAGGATTTGAGTAAGGCTATTTTGGCTGGAGCTGATATCATAGGGATTAATCATAGAGATTTAAATGATTTTTCTATGCATATGGAGCTTTGTGAAAAACTTATACCGCAAATTCCAAATTCAAAAATCATTGTTGCAGAAAGTGGTTTGGATAATAAAGATTTTATCAAGCATCTGCAAAATTTAGGAGTTGATGCCTTTTTAATTGGAGAGTATTTTATGCGTCAAGAGGATGAAGGCAAAGCTTTGAAAGAATTTGTTAAAGGCTAAAAATGCAGCATTTATATGCACCTTGGAGGGAAGAATATTTGAAGCAAGAAAAAAGCGTTTGTCCTTTTTGTGATTGTGCAAATAAGCTTAAAAGTGATGAAGAACTCGGAGTGATTTTTAGAGCAAAACATTGTTTTGGAGTGATGAATCTTTATCCTTATACACCCGGGCATTTTATGATTATTCCTTATATACACGAGGAAAATATCGAAAATTTAAGTGATGAAACTTGGCAAGAAATGAGTTATTTTGTAAGAGAGGCCGTGAAAATTCTAAAAACTCATCTTAAAGCTAAAGGCGTAAATATTGGTATGAATTTAGGCAAAGAGGCTGGAGCCGGTATAGCACCGCATTGTCATTATCATCTTGTGCCGCGTTGGGCTGGAGATACAAATTTTATTACTACAATTGCACAAACAAGGGTTTGTGGCAGCGATATAAAAAAGATTTATCAAAAACTTGTTTTGGCTTTTAGACAAATAATTTAATAAAACAATCAAAATTTATCTATAAAAAATTTATCTGCGAAATTTTACAATCTTTATTTTATGTAAGATTAAACCTTAGTTTTACAAGTTTTTTATAAATATAAAAAAAGATTATTTCTAAATTTTTAAAATATGATAATAAATTTCAAAATATTTTTAGTTTTTTATAATATAATAATAATTATCAAAAATAAATAAGGAAAAATATGTCAGTTTTAGTTATTGGTGCAGATGAAATTACACCTATTAAGGCAGTTTTATATGATTTAGGGGCTAAAAAAGTCGAGCATTGGGACGCAAGAAATGAAAATAGGGTTAATCGCAAGCCTATTCCAAATGATACAGAATGTATTGTAATGCTTACAAGTTTTTTAAATCA
>JAFLRU010000079.1 GCA_022511325.1 Campylobacter sp. | reverse complement strand
TCCAAGCTCTGGATAGCCAATAAGTTCCATATATTTTTCCTCATCATTAAAATGATATTTCATATAATTGAAAAATTCAGCCAACAAAGCTTTAATCTCATCTTTATTCACAGGTCTGTCAAACATTACCTCAAGCTTAGCACATAGCTCGAAAAGTTTTTTGTGCTGTTCATCAACCTTAGAGTTAAAAACACTATAACTATTGTTCCAAGTTGGAAGCATTTCAAATCCTTTTAATAAATAAGTAAATTTTGTGGTTTATTATAATAAAATAAAATTAAATAAAAATTTAATTATGGTTCATATTATATAAGTTTTTTAGATAAATATAAATCAAAGTATTAAATAAAAAGGAAATAAAAGCAATGAAAATTCTACTCCTTGAAGATGACTTAAGTTTATGCGAAATTATTGAGGAATATTTAAGCGATGAAGGTTATGAAGTTAGCGTTTGCGACAATGCTAAAGAAGCTTTAAATCTTGCTTATGAAAAGCATTTTGAGCTTTGGATTTTAGATGTAAAAGTTCCTTTAGGAGATGGTTTTTCTTTACTTAAAGAACTTAGAACTTTAGGTAAAAACACTCCTGCGATTTTCATCACTTCACTCAATACTACCGATGATTTAAAACAAGGTTTTAATGCAGGTTGTGATGATTATATACGAAAACCTTTTGAGTTAGCCGAACTTGGACTTCGTGTAAAATCCTTACTCAAACGAGGTTTCTCTCATAAAAAAGAAGATTTTGAAGATTTAGGCGAAGGGTTTAAATTCTCTTTAACTTCGCAAATTCTTTATCGTTTCGATGAAGTTCTTTCTTTGCCAAAAAAAGAAATCAGACTTTTGAGTCTTCTTTTACAAAATAAGAACCACTTTTTAAGCACAGAAAAAATTTTTGAAGAGTTGTGGGAATACGGCGAGGAACCAAGTGAATTAAGCCTTAGAGCTTATATTAAAGATTTACGCAAAATTTTAGGCAAGGAAAAAATCACAAATCAAAGAGGCAGAGGTTATTGCTATGTTGGAAGCTAAAAAAGTCATTCGCCAAATTCTGCTTATTTATTTAACGACAACAGGCATTTTTCTAATTGTCTTTTTTAGTTTATGGTACGAAAAACTTGAAGAGGAACTTATAAACACAAAAACTTATGAGTTAAGAGAACTTCGTAGAAATATCATAACAAGCATTCTTAATTCTCGCTTCATACCTATAGAACAAAGTGCTAACAATATCGCTACGGGTTCAAATTTAAAATTCGCAATTTTTAATAAAAATGAAATATTTTTCTCTCATTTGGATTTTGAATTTAAAGTCTCAAATTTTGTTGATAAAAAGGATAAAAAAGAAAGATTAAAGCGTAGAGGAATTTATGAAAATAAAGTTTTTATCATAGCTCCTATCAATTCAAATGATTATTTTTTAAGATACACAGAGCAAGAAAATTTAAACGAAAACTCAGACAATGAACTTCAAATTATCATACAAGGAAATGATGTTAGTAAGGATTTATTTTTTATAAGAATTAAGGTTTTTGGTTTTGCTTTGCTTGCTTTTGTTTTATTTGGTTTGGTTGCGTATTTTTTGGTACGAATTTCTCTTAAGCCTTTAGAAGATAAAATCAAAACGCTTAATCGTTTCATCAAAGACTCTACGCACGAGATTAACACGCCTCTAAGTGTAATTTTAATGAGTGTGGAACAACTTGAAAAACAAAATCTTTCTAATATCAAATTTTCTCGCATTAAACTTGCTGCAAAAACCCTAAGTCAGGTTTATTCAGATTTAGTCTTTTATAATTTTTCACACACACTTAAAGACGAAAAAGAGCAAATCGCATTAAAAAATTTAATTTTAGAAAGACTCGAGTATTTTAAGCCTTTTTTTGAGCAAAAAAAATTAGAACTTAAAAGCAATTTAGATGAAAAAAGTAGCATATTTGCAAGTAAAATTCAAATTTCAAAGCTTTTTGATAATCTTTTAAGCAATGCAATCAAATACAACAAAAAAAGTGGAAAAATCATTATAGAACTTAAAGAAAATTCCCTAAAGATTAGTGATAGTGGTTGTGGAATTTCTAAAGAAAATTTAAAAAATATTTTTGAACGTTATACGAGATTTAACACAGACCAAGGCGGCTTTGGAATAGGACTTTCTTTAGTCAAAAGAATTTGTGATGAAAATAAAATCACAATTTCTTGCACTTCAAATGAAAATAAGGGAAGCGTCTTTACTTTAAAATGGTGATTTATTTGAATCTTTTTGCTAATTCTTCAATATTGAAATTATGAAAGTTATTAATTGATAATGAGAGATGTTTTTTCATCGTTCTAGTATATTTTATACTTCGACTTCTTTAAAATATCACTTCAAAATTCGAGGTAAAGTGATACCTGTTTGAGCTTGATATTTACCTTTTTTATCTTTATAAGTAGTATCGCAAGGCTCATCACCTTGTAAAAACAATACTTGCGCTATACCTTCATTCGCATAAATTTTAGCAGGAAGCGGAGTTGTGTTTGAAATTTCTATGGTGATATGTCCTTCAAAACCCGGTTCAAATGGGGTTACATTAACGATAATCCCACACCTTGCATAAGTGCTTTTGCCAAGACAAATCGCTAAAACATCATCAGGCATTTTAAAATATTCTATTGTTCTTGCCAAAGCAAAAGAATTCGCAGGGACTATGCAAACATCACCGATAAAATCAACCACATTTTCTTCAAGAAAATTTTTTGGATCCACAACAGTTGAATTTACATTAGTAAAAATTTTAAATTCTCTACCCACTCTTATATCATAACCATAGCTTGAAAGTCCGTAACTTACAACTCCTTTGCCTATATTTGCTTCACAAAAAGGCTCTATCATATTAAATTCTTTTGCCATTTTTCTTATCCAATTATCTGCTTTAAGTCCCATTATTTTGCCTTATTTTAAAAAAATTTTAAAAATTATAACAAAAATTTACGAGTATTTATAAATTTTGGCTTAAAAATTCGCATTTTTAAAGTTAAATTTTAGGTTTTTCTATATAATAACAAATTAAGTTTCTAAAATTAGGAGAAATTTTTATGACAAAACAAGAAATTAAAGACTTAGTCGATTTATTTGCACAAACGAACATTAGTAAAATTAAAATTAAAGATGAAAAGGGCTTTGAGATTGAACTTGAAAGAAATTCTGCACCCGCTGCGATTCCTCCGCAACCTGCACCCGCTGCGATTCCTCCGCAACCTATAAATGTCAATGTTGTCAATGAAGCCCAACATAATAACTCACATTCTAATAAACCTACGATTGATAGCCCTATGGTAGGAACTTTTTATCAAGCTCCAAGTCCGGGTGCTACACCTTTTGTTAAGGTAGGTTCTTCAGTAAAAAAAGGCGATGTGATTGCTATTATTGAAGCGATGAAAATTATGAATGAAATTGAAGCGGAATTTAATTGTCGTATTAGCGAAGTTTTAGTTGCTGATGGACAACCTGTTGAATTTGGTATGCCTTTGTTTGTAGTGGAGAAAATTTAATGGAAATTAAAAGCATTTTAATCGCAAATCGCGGAGAAATAGCTCTTCGTGCTTTAAGAACTATTAAAGAAATGGGTAAAAAGGCTATTTGCGTGTATTCTGAAGCCGATAAAGATGCACTTTATTTAAAATACGCGGATGCAAGTATTTGTATCGGCAAAGCAAGAAGCTCTGAAAGTTATCTTAATATCCCAGCAATTATTAGTGCGACAGAAATTGCTGAAGCAGACGCAATTTTTCCAGGCTATGGTTTTTTGAGCGAAAATCAAAATTTCGTTGAAATTTGTGCCAAGCATAATATAAAATTTATAGGTCCTTCAGTTGAAGCTATGGCTTTAATGAGTGATAAAAGCAAAGCAAAGCAAGTAATGCAAAGAGCAGGAGTACCCGTGATTCCCGGAAGTGATGGAGCTTTATCGGGCGCAAATGCGGCAAAAAAACTTGCTAAAGAAATAGGCTATCCTATCATTTTAAAAGCTGCTGCAGGTGGTGGAGGACGCGGTATGCGTGTGGTTGAAAACGAAAAAGACTTGGAAAAAGCATATTGGTCAGCTGAAAGCGAAGCAATGACAGCCTTTGGCGATGGCACAATGTATATGGAAAAATTCATACAAAATCCTCGCCATATCGAAGTTCAAGTTATAGGTGATAGTTTTGGAAATGTGATTCATATCGGTGAAAGAGATTGCTCTATGCAAAGAAGACATCAAAAACTCATCGAAGAAAGTCCTGCAATTTTGCTTGATCCAAAAACTCGTGAGAGACTCCATGAAACAGCTATAAAAGCCGCTAAGGCTATAGGTTATGAGGGTGCTGGAACTTTTGAATTTTTAGTGGATAAGAATTTGGATTTTTATTTTATAGAGATGAATACGCGTTTGCAAGTAGAACATTGCGTGAGTGAAATGGTAAGTGGAATTGATATTATCGAACAGATGATTAAGGTTGCCGAGGGTTGTACCTTACCTTCTCAAGAGAGCATTAAACTTAAAGGGCATTCCATAGAATGCAGAATCACAGCTGAAGATCCAAAAACTTTTCTACCAAGTCCGGGAAAAATCACAAAATATGTTCCTCCAGCAGGACGCAATGTGAGAATGGAAAGCCATTGCTATCAAGATTATAGCGTGCCTCCTTATTATGACTCAATGATAGGAAAACTCGTAGTTTGGGCTGAAGATAGGCACAAAGCTATTTCTAAAATGAAAGTTGCTTTAGATGAACTCATTGTAGGTGGGATTAAAACGACTAAGGATTTTCATTTGTCGATGATGGAAAATGCGGATTTTATCAACAACAATTTTGACACAAATTATCTTGCAAGACATTAATTTTTTCTAATCCTATAATTTTTTAGGATTAGATTTTAAACAATATAAAGCTTAAATTTTACTTTTACAAAGTATTTTTTAATCTTTAATCTTAGGCATTTTAGAATTTTAAAGAGTAAAATCTCCACAAACTACGATTTAATTACTTATAAAATATTAGCCTATATGAATCAACCCTGTTGCAAATGCAAAAATGATAATGCTATACAAAGCAAACATTAAATAACCAAAAGAAAAGAAAAATTTATACAATAAAGGCAATTTAAAAATAAACCACATAAAAACAAAGACAAAACAAAACCATAACATTACTATAATGGGAGCTTTAAATACTGAACAAAATATCACAATGAGAACAAAGCAAAGATTGATTAAGATAAATTTTTTATAAAGGCTTAAAAGAACAAATAAAAAAGCA
>JAFLRU010000078.1 GCA_022511325.1 Campylobacter sp. | reverse complement strand
CCGATGGTAATCTCATCGAACTTGCTTCTAAAGTCAAGTCTTAAATGAATTTGTTTAAAACAACTAAGCTTTTGCATAAATAAATTAAGCAAAAATTTAAAAGATTTTTAAATTGAGTAAAATTAATAAAATTTGCATTGAGTTTAAAATTTAAAAGCTTAGATTTTATAATTTTTACGAAATTACCCAAAAGCTTAAAAAAGCATAAATTTATTTAAAATTTTAGTAAAAATTCAGTTTATTATTAATACAATCAAAGATTAAATTCATATTAATTGAGGACGATTTGGATTTAAAAATTTCAAAACACAAGGAGCAAAAGATGAAAGATAAAAAAGTTATGATTTTTGATTCTACTTTAAGGGACGGAGAACAAGCTTTACAGCAATCTCTAAGCCTCAACCAAAAACTACAAATCGCTCTTGCTCTGGAAAATTTAGGTGTTGATGTTATAGAAGCGGGTTTTCCTGTTTCTTCGCCGGGAGATTTTAACTCGGTTCAAAGCATAGCAAAAAATGTCAAAAATTCCATAGTTTGTGCTTTAAGTCGTGTTGTAGATAAAGATATAGATGCTTGTTATGAAGCTTTAAAAGTGGCTTCGCGTTTTAGAATCCATACCTTTGTAGCAACTTCTGATTTGCATATGAAGGATAAGTTAAGAAAAGATTTTAATGAAGTTTTAGCTATGGCACAAAGGGCTATAAAAAGGGCGAGAAATTATACTGATGATGTGGAGTTTTCTTGCGAAGATGCGGGTAGAACCCCTATTGATAATCTTTGCAAAGTTGTTGAAAAAGCTATAGAAGCGGGAGCGAAAACGATTAATATCCCTGATACTGTGGGTTATACTTTGCCTTATGAGTATGGAGAAATCATCAAAACTCTATTTAATCGCGTTCCAAATATCGATAAAGCTGTGATTTCTGTGCATTGTCATAATGATTTGGGTATGGCAACAGGCAATAGCCTTAGTGCTATAATGCAAGGAGCTAGACAGATTGAATGTGCGATGAATGGGCTTGGAGAAAGGGCTGGAAATTGTGCTCTTGAAGAAGTGGTTATGGCGATTAAAACAAGGTCGCAGTTTTTAGACGGACTTTATACGGATATTATCCACGAAAACATTGCTAAAACCTCAAAACTTGTTGCAGCCATTTGTAACGAGCCTGTGCCTTCGCATAAAGCCATAGTAGGAAGCAATGCTTTTTCTCATAGTTCAGGAATTCATCAAGATGGTGTGCTTAAAAACCGCGAAACTTATGAGATAATGACTCCGCAAAGCATAGGAATTAACGATAATAGAATGTTAATGACAGCAAGAAGCGGACGCCATATGATTAAAATTTGCCTTGATAATCTCGGATATGCTGCAAATACTTATGATTTAGATGATGTTTATGCAAGATTTTTAAAACTTGCGGATAAAAAGGGGCAGGTGTATGATTATGATTTAGAAGCTTTGATGTTTTTAAGTCAAGATAAAGAAGAGCAAACCGGCTTTGTGCTTGAAAATCTCAATGTTATTAGTGGGGCTAAGGGTGTGATTCCTACAGCTTCGGTTCAAATGAGTATTAATGGAGAGTTAAAAACAGAATCAAGCACAGGAAATGGACCTGTGGAAGCTGTGTTTAATTGTATCACAAGACTTACAAAGATAGAATGTTTGCTTAAAAACTATAATATCAGTGCTAAGGGTTCAGGTGTCGATGCGCAGGGACAAGTTGATGTTGATGTTGAATTTAAAGGCAGAAAATTTCACGGCAAAGGCTTATCTACCGATGTTATAGAAGCTTCAGCTGAAGCTTTTGTAAGTGTTTTTAATGCAATTCATAGATATTTAATCATAGAAGATGCAAAGAGGAATGCAGGGTGAGTTCCTATAAGATAGCCGTCCTAGCGGGGGACGGTATAGGACCTTTGGTGATGAAAGAAGCTCTTAAAATTTTGGCTTTCATCGCCAAAAAACATCATTTTGAACTTAAATTTAGTGAAGCAAAAATAGGAGGAGCATCTATTGATGCTTACGGAGTGGCTTTAAGTGATGAAACTTTAAAGCTTTGTGAAAACTCAGACGCGATTTTGTTTGGTTCGGTTGGGGGTCCTAAATGGGATAATTTACCGATAGAGCAAAGACCTGAAAGAGCTTCTTTACTTCCTCTAAGAAAGCATTTTAATTTATTTGCAAATTTTCGTCCCGCAAAAATTTACGCAGGTTTAGAGCATCTATCGCCCTTAAAAAATGAAATCATCTCTAAAGGAATGGATATTTTATGCGTTAGAGAGCTTACAAGCGGAATTTATTTTGGGGAACCAAGAGGGATTGAGAAAAAAAATGATGAATTTTATGCCTTTGATACGGAGTTTTACAGAGAAAACGAGATTAAAAGAATTGCTCGTATAGCTTTTGAAAGTGCAAGACTTAGAAGAAAAAATCTTGTTTCTGTCGATAAAGCGAATGTTTTGCAAAGCTCTATTTTATGGCGTAGAATTGTAGATGAACTCGCAAGGGATTATAAAGATGTAAGTCTTACACATATGTATGTGGATAATGCGGCAATGCAGCTGGTTAAAAACCCTTCGCAATTTGATGTAATGCTTTGTTCAAATCTTTTTGGCGATATACTTTCTGATGAAATGGCGATGATTACAGGTTCTATGGGTATGCTCTCTTCGGCAAGTTTAAATGAAAAGAATTTTGGACTTTACGAACCTGCAGGAGGTTCAGCTCCTGATATTGCACATTTAAATATTGCTAATCCTATTGCACAAATTTTAAGTGCAGCTTTGATGTTAAGGTATTCTTTAAACGAGACTAAAGCAGCTGATGAAATCGATGAAGCAGTTTGTAAAACTTTAGAACAGGGTAATTTTACAAAAGATTTAAATGCAAATTCATATCTTACCACCGATGAAATGGGTGATAGTATTTTAAAAATTTTGGAGCAAAATTAATGGGTAAAACTTTATACGAAAAGGTTTATGAAAATCATATTGTTTTTGAAGCAAATAACGAAATTCCAACTCTTTATATAGACAGACACCTCATACACGAAGTAACAAGCCCACAAGCTTTTAGCGGGCTTAAACTTAGTGGGCGTAAAATGGCTAGAGCAGATTTAACCCTAGCCACGATTGACCACGATGTTTCCACGCAAAGTTCTGATTTAGAAGCTTGTTCTGCAATGGCAAAAGAACAAATTACAACTTTAATGCAAAATACTAAAGAATTTGGAGTAAAACTCTTTGGTTTAGGAGATAAAAATCAAGGAATAGTCCATATCATAGGACCTCAACTTGGTTGGACCTTGCCCGGAACGACTTTAGTATGTGGGGATTCTCACACAGCTACACACGGAGCTTTTGGAGCTTTAGCTTTTGGAATTGGCACTTCAGAAGTAGAACACGTAATGGCAACCCAAACACTTAAACAAGCCAAACTTAAAACGATGAAAATCGAATGTAAGGGCAAGCTTCAAAAAGGGGTTTATGCTAAAGATTTGATTCTTTATATTATAGGAAAACTTGGAACGGGAGGGGGCACAGGATATTGCATTGAGTTTTGC
Organism: Campylobacter sp.; assembly: GCA_022511325.1. Lineage (GTDB taxonomy): Bacteria > Campylobacterota > Campylobacteria > Campylobacterales > Campylobacteraceae > Campylobacter_D. Next base: position 1,803 of record JAFLRU010000078.1, on the reverse strand, counting down.
GGCGAGGCTATTAAAGCTTTATCAATGGAGGCTCGTATGACTCTTTCAAATATGAGCATAGAGCTTGGTGCAAAAGTCGGTATGATAGCTCCTGATGAGATAACTTTTGAATACATAAAAAATAGAGAATTCGCACCAAAAGGTGAGGAATTTGAAAAACAAGTCAAACTTTGGCGTGAATTAAAAAGTGATGAAGATGCAAAATTTGATAAAGTTGTAGAAATTGACGCAAGTAAGCTTGAACCACAAATTACTTATGGAACGAACCCTGCTCAAGTTGTAGGAGTGAGCAAAAGCATTCCAAAAGAAGGGGATTTTGATAATGAAGTGGATAAAAAATCCTTAAAAGATGCTTTAGATTATGTAAAACTTAAAGAGGGGCAAAATATTGCAGGAGTAGAAATTGATATAGTTTTTATAGGTTCTTGCACGAATGGACGCATTGAGGATTTTAGAATCGCAGCTGAAATTTTAAAAGGTAAAAAAATCAATCCTCGTATTAAAGCTTTGGCGGTTCCTGGTTCTATGTGGGTTAGAGAACAAGCCCAAAAAGAAGGTTTAGATAAAATTTTTATAGAAGCGGGTTTTGAATGGAGGCTTCCGGGTTGTTCAATGTGTCTTGGAATGAATGATGATAAAGCTGGAAGCGGGCAAAGGGTTGCCTCAACTTCAAATCGCAATTTCATCGGCAGACAAGGTAAGGGTTCAATTACACACTTAATGTCTCCTGCTTCAGCTGCCGCTGCTGCAATTGAGGGAAAAATTTGTGATGCAAGAAAGTATTTAGGAGCTTAAATGGAAAAATTTATCACTCATAAAGGCATAGCTTGTCCTTTAGAATATGCAAATATCGATACAGACCAAATTATCCCAAAACAATTTTTGCTTTCGGTTTCAAAGCAGGGTTTTGGAAAACATTTATTTCACGATTTGCGTTATTTAGATGATAAAGAAAGCGTTTTAAATCCTGAATTTAAACTCAATCAAAAAGAATTTAAATCCGCTTCAATCTTGGTTGCAAGAGATAATTTTGGTTGCGGTTCATCAAGAGAACACGCTCCTTGGGCTTTGATGGATTTTGGCATTAAAGCTGTAATAGCTCCGTCTTTTGCAGATATTTTTAAGAACAATGCCTTAGGAAATGGCTTGCTTGTCGTGGTTTTAAAAGAAGATGAGGTTGAATGGCTTTTAGAAAAACTTAATGAAAGTTTGGACAAAAACATAGAAATTTCACTCAAAGATAATAAAGTCTTAGCCTTTGGCAAAGAATTTAACTTTGTGGTTGATGAATTTCATAAAAATTGTTTGTTAAATGGCTTGGATAAAATTGACTTAACTTTAAAACATCAAGATGAGATTAAAAAATACGAAGCAAAAAGCAAAGTGCATTTAGTATAGTTTTGTTAAATCTTATTTTTATGTTTGAATTTTAGAAAATTTTAAAAACAGATATAAAATAAGGATAATTATGAGTTTTTACCAAGATAAAAAACAATGGATAATGTCTCTTTTTAAAAACAGAGCACAGCATAGAAAAATGCAAAATTCTATACAAGAACTTAGAGGACAAATAACTCATATAAAAGAAAATTTTAATTCTTTAAAACGAGAAAATAACGAACTTAAAAATTCATTGAGAAAGCTTACTCCACAAGTTAGTCTTTCTTTTATAGATATTCATTTGGTAGAACACTGCAATCTTAATTGTTTTTGTTGCAATCATTTTTCCCAACTTGCTGATGAGGAATACACCGATTTGGTGAGTTTTGAAAAAGATATGAAACAACTTGCCCTAGTCTGCGG
>JAFLRU010000077.1 GCA_022511325.1 Campylobacter sp. | reverse complement strand
CTTCGCATATTATTGGCTATGTGGGTAAGGCAAATGTGCAAGATGTGAGTGAAAATGAGATTGCAAGACTTACTAATTATATAGGAAGAAGCGGGATAGAGCGGTATTATAATGAAGTTTTACAAGGAGAAAAAGGAGAGCGAAAATATAAAATCAATGCCTTAAACCAAGAAATTGAACAGCTTTCTTACACCCCACCAGTCGTTAAAGATGTAGAACTTAGCATAGATATGAGACTTCAAACCTTTTTAAGTGAGCTTTTTAGTGATAACACGGGTGCAGTTGTGGTGATGGATATTGAAAATGGTGAAATTTTAGCAGCGGGAAGTTTCCCTGAATACGATTTAAATCCTTTTGTGAGTGGAATTTCAAACAAAGAATGGAGTGAGCTTTCAAATAGCCCTGACCACCCTTTTACCAATAAGCTTGTCAATGGGCTTTTCCCTCCGGGTTCGGTTGTAAAAATGGGTATGGGCTTGTCTTTTTTAAACTCAAAGCTTATTAATCCCTCTACGAGTTTTCTTTGCAAGGGTGAAGTTGAATTAGGTAATAGAAAATTTAGATGTTGGAATAGAACCGGACACGGTTATGTGGATTTAAAAAATGGTATTAAACAAAGTTGCGATGTGTATTTTTATGAAGGAGGTTTAAGGGTTGGCATTGATAGAATTAGCTCAACCTTTGGACGCATTGGATTTGGTGCAAAAACAGGCGTGGATTTGCCTAATGAATTTGTAGGTATAGTTCCAAGCAGAGAATGGAAAATGCAAAGATTTAAAAAGGGTTGGTCTCAAGGTGAAACCCTAAATACAGCCATAGGACAGGGTGATTTTTTGGTTACTCCTATGCAAATTGCTAAATACACAGCTCAAATTGCTAAAGGTGCAGGAGTAACCCCGCATTTTTTAAGAAAAATTGAAGATGATAACTCAACGAGCATACCTAATTCAAATGATGAGGTTTTTACGCTTTTTGAACAAAGTCAGCTCCCTTATATACGCGATGCAATGTATGCGGTTGCAAACGAGCAAGGCGGAACAGCTTTTCGCTATCTTAATAACCTTCCTATCAAAGTGGCTGCGAAAACAGGAACTGCCCAAGTTATAGGTTTTTCCCAAAAAGATAAAAATAAAGTTATTGAAGCAAATTTAGAATATTACTCAAGGTCGCACACTTGGATGACGAGCTATGCACCTTATGCAAATCCTAGATATGTTGTAACCGTTTTAGTTGAACACGGAGGAAGAAGCGTAACTTCAGGAGCGGCTACAGCTAAAATTTATGAAAAAATGAGAGAATTAAAATATTTTGAATGATTTGAGTGTTTAAAAAATGTTGATTTTTACACCTTTATTTACTTTATTTGTTTTGCTTTTTGGAGGCTATTTAGCTAAAAAAATCGGGGTTTTAAAGCAAAAGCAAGCTAGAACTTTGCTTAATTTTGTTGTATTTTTTGCTATGCCTTGTTTAATCTTTGACAAGGTTTATCATCTTAATTTTGATTTTTCTTTGATAATGCTTGGTCTTTTAGGGCTTTTAAGTTGTGTTTTAGCAGCATTTGTGATTTTTATTTTGGGTTATTTTTTTCATTTTGCAAAAGCAACTTTAGTGAGTATGTTTTTACTTGCTTGTTTTAGCAATAATCTTTTCATAGGTTTGCCTATTATTGCTGGGGTTTATGAAGATACTCAAGCCCTTAGTGTGCTAGTATTTTATGATATTTTAGCTACGACTTTACCCGTTTCTTTATTTGGAAGTTTGATACTTTCTTTGGCAAGTGAAAATAAGGCAAGTTTGAAAGAAAATATCAAAAAGATTTTTACTTTTCCACCTTTTTTGGCTTTGCTCTTTGCGTTTTTTTGCAGATTTTTTGAACTTGGTGAAGTGATTTTTGCACCCATTAGACTCTTAGGAAACAGCACAACAGCCATTGCACTTTTTGCTATAGGTTTAGGACTTAGTTTTAAAGCCATTAAAACTTCTTATAAGTCGGCGGTACTTGTAATTGTAGCTAAAATGATACTCGCACCTTTATTTTTCATTATCATTTTGAAATTTTTTGATTTTGAGTTTAAACAAGAAGTGATTGTGAGCATTATTGCTTGTGCTACTCCTACGATGATTTTAGCCAGTGTTATGGTGATGAAAGCAAAACTTGATTCAAATTTAGCCGTAAGCGTTGTAGCCTTAGGCACACTTTTTACCTTTATAAGTATGCCTGTGCTTTTGAAATTTTTAGGTTTGTAGAGAATTTTTAGCAAGTTCTTTTGCTCCTTTAAAATCAACCTTACCTGAACCCAAAAGTGGAATTTTTTCAACTTTGATAAATTCACTCGGCTTAAAAAGTGCAGGCATATTTGAATCTTTAATTGCTTTAATAATGCCTTCAAAATGTTCATTTTCACATTCTACGAGTAAGACTATCTTTTCACCTTTTTTCTCGTCCTCCAAGGATACAGCACAAAATTTCACAACTTCTGTATTAAGAAATTTTGCAAGTTCTTCTTCTAAAGCTCCTAAAGAAATCATCTCACCACCGATTTTAGCAAAACGAGAATAGCGGTCAATTATGTATAAAAAGCCGTCCTCATCTAAATGTCCTTTATCGCCCGTATTATACCAACGAATGGAGTCTATTTCTTTGATGATTTCATCGGTTTTTTCTTTATTATTAAGATAGCCCACCATAACTTGGTGTCCGCCTATGAGTATAAGTCCATCTTCATTGCATTTTAAACTCTCATAAGTATTTGGATCAACAATTCTAACCGCAGTTCCAGGTAATGGCATTCCTACACTTCCTTCTTTGTTTGCACGATGTAAAAGCCAATAATCAGGGTCAAATTTATTTGGCAAATTCACACTTGCAACCGGGGTGGTTTCAGTGGCTCCGTATCCTTCAAAAATGCTTTTCTTAAATTTCATCTCAAAAGCGGTTCGCACTTCATTTTTGAGCTTTTCAGCTCCGCAAACTACGATTCTTAAACTTTCAAACATTAATGCGTCAAGTTTTTTATTTCTTGCGTAAATTCCAAGAAAGGTTGAAGTGCCGCACATTATGGTAATATTGTTTTTTAAAACAGCTTTTGCAATTCCTAAAGCGTCGGTTGGGTCGGCAAAAGTTACGCTTTTTATGGATTCCAAAAGTGGCAAAAAGGTTGTAACGGTTAAGCCAAAAGCGTGAAAAGGTGGTAAGGAAGATAAAATCACATCACTATCTTTCGCACAAAGCACATCTGAAATTTGAGCAATATTGCTTAAAATATTGCGATTATTAAGCATTATGCCTTTTGGAGTTCCCTCACTTCCACTGCTAAAAAGTATAGCAGCTATGGCAAGATTGTTTTTAGAAGGTGAAAAAACGGCTTTGAGCATAAAACTTGGTAAAAGACTTACTAAAGCCATATAAGCTAGAATTTTACTTTTTTGTTTTTTGAAAAGTTCTACTATATCTTCCATAAAAAGCACATTGATATTTGGAGCAAAATTTAAATCAATTCCCTTGCTTTTAAGTTTATCTAAGAATTTCCTTGAAGTGTAAATTTGTCTTATATTTGCACTTTCTATTGCGGCTGTGATATTTTTTTCTCCTGCAGTAAAATTAAGATTGACAACGACTTTACCCGCTAAGAGTGTGGCGAGATTACAAAGTGAAGAAGCAAAGGAGGCTGGAAGTAAGATACCTATACATTCTTCTTTAGGTGAATAAGAGCCTCTTTGAACTTCAATCTTAAATTTATGAGAATTTTCTTTGATGACCTTGCTTAAAATAAGGCTTAAACTTAGCATTTTTCTATAAGTAATGGCTCCAGCAATTGGGTCAATTAAAGCAATGGCGGAGAGCTTTTTTTTCGCACTGCTTATAAAAGAACGAGCTAGGGTTTGCATTGCTTCGCATTGGGATTTCCACGCCATAAAAGAAAGCTCAAAAACTTTAGCTTTAACTTCTTCTTTTTTTGAGCTTAAACTCATACTTTTACCAAAGGCTATGGCTATATTTCTTTTACTTAAGCTTCTATGACGCGAAGAAAATTCCTCATCACTTCTTGAAAAAGCACTTCCCCAAAGCCCACGAATATAAAAAGGTAAAATCACTCCATCACTTGGCTCAAGTTGGGAGCAAATATGCTCAAAACCGCCTTTGAATTCATTAAGCTGCCCGTGCCTTGAAATCATACCTTCTGGAAAGAGACAAACAAGCTCACCTTTTTTAATCGTATTAGCAATAAGCTCAAAACTTGTTTTACTACCCGCAGCTGAAATGGGAATAACTCCAAATTTATCAAGGAAAAATTTGATATACCATTTGGAATAAATGCTTCTTTCCATAGCAAAATGAATATGTCTTGGAACAGCCATTTGAATGATTGCCCAGTCTATAAAAGAAATGTGGTTACCCAAAAGCAAAGCTCCACCCTTTTCAGGGATATTTTCAAAGCCTTCTACGAGCAGTTTGTAACGTTGAAAAAAAGCAAATTGAATAAGAATACGAATCAAAGAAAAAGGAAGTTTTAAGATGATATATATCGCACCAATAAAGACTACAAAGCTTATAAAATAAAAAAGATAGATGATATTAAGCTCAAAATAAGAAAAAAATGTTGTTAAAACTAAAAAGCTTAACATACAAATATTTTGAACAAAATTATTTCCTGCTAAGATTTTTCCAAGCTCATTTTCTCTAGCGTGAAATTGTATAAGAGCATTAAGCGGAACGATAAAAAATGCCCCACAAAGTCCAAATAAGAAAAAAAGCAAACCATAAAATACTAAGCTTGTAAAATAGGGCATAAGTAAGGAAATTACTAAAATTCCTAAAACTCCAAGTGGAATAAAACCAAGTTCAATATAATTTTTAGAAAATTTACCCGCAATTAAAGAACCAATAATCACTCCAATGCCTGAAATTCCCATACAAAGTTGCACAAAAAAGGTGTTATCTTCAAATAAAATATTTTTAGTATAAACAGGAAAAGCAACAAGGTAAAGTTGAGAGATTGACCAAAATAGGGTAATTCCTACTATACAAAGCCAAATGATTTTGTTTTGAAAAATGAGTTTTAAATTGTGAGTTAAAAGTTTGCCTTTGAGATAATCTTTGGTATGAAATTTTATTTCTTTATTTTCTTCTCTTAGTTTAGGCAAACGATGGGCTAAAACAAGCTCAAAAAATGCAAAAAGAACAAGCAAAAGCCCAAGTGGTGCAATGTTTATCAAGGTTTCTTCACTTGTTGTTAAACTCTCATTATAAAGCATTTCAAAACCTAAAGAAAAAACACACATTCCAGCTAGGATAGCTATAATACTTATAGCATTAATCACTCCGTTTCCTAAAGTGAGCAAGTCTTTACCTACAAGTTCTTTGATAAAGCCGTATTTTGAAGGTGAATAAATTGCAGA
>JAFLRU010000076.1 GCA_022511325.1 Campylobacter sp. | reverse complement strand
TTAAAACAAAATGTCCGCTATAAGTGATTTTTGAATTTTTAGAACTCACATTTTGGGTAAAATCACTTGAAAAATTTTTAAATTTTAAATTGAAACAAAAAAGCTCCACCGCGAAAAAAGCTAAAAAAAATAAGATTTTCATAATGTTCTCCAAAAGTTTAAAATATTTTTTCTTAAATTTTAGCTAAGTTTAATTAAAAAATTATTTACAAAATCAAGATAGAGCATAATTTTTTACTATATTTTTGGATTGTTTTTATGAAAAAATAAAATTTTAAATTATTATAACTAGATATAAGGTAAAATGAGTTAAAATTCTTGACAAAGGCTTTTTTTTAAGATATAATATAAGCTTTATTTTTGTGTGCTGGTTTAGCTCAGTTGGTAGAGCAGCTGCCTTGTAAGCAGCAGGTCGGGGGTTCAAGTCCCTTAACCAGCTCCATAGTTTAGCAGTGTTTGACCAGATAAAAGTAATTTTAGGTGAGTTACTCAAGTGGCCAACGAGGGCAGACTGTAAATCTGCTGGCTTTCGCCTTCCGTGGTTCGAATCCACGACTCACCACCATTGCGGGAATAGCTCAGTTGGCTAGAGCATCAGCCTTCCAAGCTGAGGGTCGCGGGTTCGAGTCCCGTTTCCCGCTCCAAATTTAGACTGGGAGCTGTATTCTTACAAGTCTCTCTAAGTTGTCTGTGTTTGTTTATAATTTTTCTGAGCGCTCGTATGGCTCAGAGGTAGAGCACTCCCTTGGTAAGGGAGAGGTCGCGGGTTCAATTCCCGCTATGAGCTCCATTAGGTTGAAAAAAATTATTTTTATAGATATAGACTTGCTTTGCTTGAAATTTAAATTTTATACGGAGGATTAAAATGGCTAAAGAAAAATTTTCTCGTAACAAGCCACACGTAAATATCGGTACTATCGGTCACGTTGACCACGGTAAAACTACTTTGACAGCTGCGATTTCTGCTGTTTTATCAAGAAAAGGTTTAGCAGAGCTTAAAGATTATGATAATATCGATAATGCTCCTGAAGAAAAAGAACGTGGTATTACGATTGCTACTTCTCACATTGAGTATGAAACAGACAATCGCCACTATGCACACGTGGATTGTCCGGGACACGCTGACTATGTAAAAAATATGATTACAGGTGCGGCTCAAATGGACGGAGCAATTCTTGTTGTTTCTGCTGCAGATGGTCCTATGCCTCAAACAAGAGAGCATATTCTTCTTTCACGTCAAGTGGGCGTTCCTTATATCGTTGTTTTTATGAATAAGGCTGATATGGTTGATGATGCTGAACTTTTGGAGCTTGTTGAAATGGAAATTAGAGAATTACTAAGTTCTTATGATTTTCCGGGTGATGATACTCCTATCATTTCAGGTTCTGCTCTTAAAGCTTTAGAAGAAGCTAAAGCTGGACAAGATGGAGAATGGTCTGCAAAAGTTTTAGATCTTATGGCTGCGGTTGATAGCTATATTCCAACTCCAACTCGCGATACTGAAAAAGATTTCTTAATGCCTATTGAAGATGTTTTTTCAATTTCAGGTCGTGGAACTGTTGTTACAGGTAGAATTGAAAAAGGTAAGGTTAAAGTTGGTGATACCATTGAAATTGTAGGGATTAGAGATACTCAAACCACTACGGTTACAGGTGTTGAAATGTTTAGAAAAGAAATGGATCAAGGTGAGGCTGGAGATAATGTTGGTGTTTTACTTCGCGGAACTAAAAAAGAAGAGGTTATCCGTGGTATGGTTCTTGCTAAACCAAAATCAATCACTCCTCATACAGATTTTGAAGCAGAAGTTTATATTCTAAACAAAGATGAAGGTGGTCGTCATACTCCATTCTTTAATAATTACAGACCACAATTTTATGTTAGAACAACTGATGTTACAGGTTCTATTAAACTTGCTGAAGGCACAGAAATGGTTATGCCGGGTGAAAATGTTAGAATTACTGTAAGTCTTATAGCTCCAGTAGCTCTTGAAGAAGGAACACGTTTTGCGATTCGTGAGGGTGGTAAAACTGTTGGTTCAGGTGTTGTTTCTAAGATTATTAAATAAATTAAAAGCCAAGTTTAACTTGGCTTAAATTTTAAAAGGAAAAATCAATGAGAGTTAAAGTTGGTTTAAAATGCGAAGAGTGTGGGGATATTAATTATAGCACTTATAAAAATAGTAAAAATACAACTGAAAAGCTAGAACTAAAAAAATATTGCCCAAGACTTAAAAAACATACACTTCATAAAGAAGTTAAGTTAAAAAGTTAAGCTTTATGCCTTAGGGCAATAGCTCCAACGGTAGAGCGCCGGATTCCAAATCCGATGGTTGGGGGTTCGAATCCCTCTTGCCCTGCCATAATTTAAGGTTGAAAAATGGAAAAATTAATAACTTATTTTAAATTATCAAAAATCGAATTAGGGAAAGTAATTTTTCCTTTAAAAGAACAAGTAAGAAACGCTTATCTTGCTGTTTTTATAGTGGTTGCTGTGATTTCTTTATTTTTGGCTTTGGTGGATTGGATTATGTCTTCCATTGTTTCTTTGGTGATATAAAAGGAAAGTATAATGAATACTCATAAGTGGTATGCAATCCAAACTTATGCTGGAAGCGAAATGGCTGTGAAAAGGGCTATTGAAAATTTAGTCAAAGATAATGGAATTGAAGAAAGGCTTAAAGAAATCCTTGTTCCAACTGAAGATGTGATTGAATTTAAAAATGGAAAAGAAAAGATTAGTGAAAGAAGTTTGTATTCAGGATATGTTTTTGCAAATCTTGATTTAAATACAGAGCTTTGGCATCGTATTCAATCACTTCCAAAAGTAGGTCGTTTTATTGGAGAGTCTAAAAAACCTACTCCTTTGAGTGAAAAAGATATTAATCTGATTTTGGAGAAAGCTCACAATAAAGCCGCTCCTAAACCTAAAATTTCTTTTGAATCAGGGGAAAATGTTAGAATCACTGAAGGACCTTTTGCGAATTTTACTGGTATGGTAGAAGAGTATGATATGGTACGAGGTTTATTAAAACTTAATGTTTCTATTTTTGGACGCTCAACTCCGGTAGAAATTTTATATTCTCAAGTTGAGAAAATTATTTAAAATTAATTAAGGAGAATTTGTATGGCTAAAAAAGTTGTAGGAGAAATCAAATTGCAAATCGCAGCCACAAAGGCGAATCCATCACCTCCTGTTGGTCCAGCTTTGGGACAACAAGGTGTAAATATTATGGAGTTTTGTAAAGCTTTTAATGAAAGAACAAAAGATATGGCAGGTTTTAATATCCCTGTTGTTATCACTGTTTATGCAGATAAAAGTTTTACTTTTATTACAAAACAACCTCCTGCTACGGATTTAATTAAAAAGGCAGCTGGGATTAGTAAAGGTGCGGATAATCCTCTTAAAAACAAAGTAGGCAAATTAACGCGTGCTCAAGTTTTGGATATTGTTGAGAAAAAACTTGCAGATTTAAACACTAAGGACAAAGAACAAGCAGCGAAGATTATTGCAGGTTCAGCTCGTTCTATGGGTGTTGAAATTGTAGATTGATATTCCTTTACCACTAGGTAAAAGTGGCAGCACTTTAAAATGCGGAGAGAAAAAAATGGCTAAAATAACAAAAAGATTAAAAGAATTATCAAAAAAAATTGATTCAAATAAAAATTATGCTTTGAATGAGGCGATTGAGGTTGTAAAGACTTTAGCTTCAGCTAAATTTGATGAAACAGTTGAGCTTGCTCTTAAACTTAATGTGGATCCAAGACACGCAGACCAAATGGTGCGAGGCTCAGTTGTATTGCCTTCAGGAACAGGAAAAAAAGTTCGTGTAGCTGTGATTGCAAAAGATGCTAAAGTTGATGAGGCTAAAAATGCTGGAGCAGACATTGTTGGAAGTGATGATTTGGTTGAAGACATTCAAAAGGGAAATATTAATTTTGATGTTTTAATTGCTACTCCAAATTTAATGGGACTCGTAGGTAAAGTAGGTAGGATTTTAGGACCAAAAGGCTTAATGCCAAATCCAAAAACTGGAACTGTAACTATGGATGTAGCTGCAGCAGTAAGTAATGCTAAAAGTGGGCAGGTGAATTTCCGTGTTGATAAACAAGGTAATATACACGCAGGACTTGGTAAAGTAAGTTTTTCTAAAGAACAGCTTTGGGATAATGTTTCGACTTTTATTAAAGCAATCAACAAACATAAACCTGCCGCAGCAAAAGGAAGATACATTAAAAATGCAGCTTTATCTTTAACAATGAGTCCATCTTTAAGACTTGAAACTCAAGAACTTTTGGATATGAAATAAGAGTTGCGAAACCCGCAGCTCTTAAAATAAACATCTCAGTGAATTTTTTTCTTTGAGATGTTTATTTTAGATTGAAGATAGCCGAGGCGTAAGCTTAATTGGACGATTCCGCTCTGCTTGAAATCTCAATCGGAAAGGAGAAAGTATGACTAGAAGCGAAAAAACCCAAATCGTTGCAAAACTTGAAGAGGGTTTTAAAGCGAGTGAAGCTATTGTAGTTTGTAATTACAAGGGACTTAGCACTAAAAAGCTTGAAGAGTTAAGAAATAACGCAAGAGAAAATAATGTTAAAGTCCAAATTATTAAAAATACTTTAGCTCGTATTGCGCTTGAAAATTCCGATAAGAAAGGTTTAGAACTCAAAGATACAAATATTTATCTTTGGGGAGAAGACCAACTTAGTGTTTCAAAAGTGGCTGCTAAATTTGAAGAAGATAATGAACTTTTTCAAATTAAAACTGCCATTATAGAAGGCGAAGTTTCAGATGTTACTAAGGTTAAAGCTCTTGCTAAAATGCCTTCGCGTAACGAGTTGCTTGCTATGCTTTTGCAAGTTTGGAATGCACCTATTACGAATTTTGTAATAGGTTTAAATGCACTTAAAAATAAAAAAGAATCAGAATAATAAAGGATAAAAAATGGCAATTACTAAAGAAGATGTATTAGAGTATATTTCGAATTTAAGTGTTCTTGAGTTATCAGAACTTGTAAAAGAATTTGAAGAAAAATTTGGTGTTTCTGCAGCTCCTGTTGTTGTAGCAGGTGGCGGTGGCGGTGGCGGTGGTGCTGCAGCTACTGAAGAAAAAACAGAATTTAGTCTTGTTCTAACAGATAGTGGTGCTAAGAAAATTGAAGTGATTAAAATCGTTCGTTCTTTAACAGGACTTGGACTTAAAGAAGCAAAAGATGCTGTGGAACAAACTCCTTCTACTTTGAAAGAAGGTATGCCTAAAGCCGAAGCTGAAGAGGCTAAAAAGCAACTTGAAGGAGCTGGTGCTAAAGCAGAACTTAAATAAGTTTTTAGTGTTTAAGGAGATTTAAAATCTCCTTTTTACCTAAATTTTTAGGTCTTCTTATTTTTAAATTTACAAACCA
>JAFLRU010000075.1 GCA_022511325.1 Campylobacter sp. | reverse complement strand
CAAGTTATGGAGAATACATAAGTTCTAAAAGAGAATTTTTCAGCGTTTGGGACAGATATAATCAAGGTGGATATGCTTTAATCATAGCTCCCAAAAAAGATTTAAAAGAATTTAAGCTTGATTTACCCAAAGCTTTGCATTTTGAATCCCAGCCTTTTAATTTACGATAAATTTTAAGCTAAATAAGCTTGATAATTCTAAAAACTAAAAATTTTCAAAGCTTTTTCATAATCCTCTTTTGTATCAATTCCTATACTTTGGGTTGAAATTTCAAGCATTTTGATTTTCTTGCCATTTTCTATAGCTCTTAATTGCTCGAGTTTTTCAGCCTTTTCTAAATTTGAGTTCTTAAGTTTGCAAAACTCCCTTAAAGCCTTAACGCTATAAGCATAAATCCCTAAATGCCCTTTGAAATTTTCGGCATATTCCTCTCTTTCATAAGGAATTTTCGCCCTTGAAAAATACAAAGCAAAGCCTTTATTATCGCATACTACTTTGACAAGATTTGGATCTTGTGCCGCTTTAGAAGTGATTTTTTTATAACAACTCGCCATAAAAGCATCTTTATCCAAACAATCCTTGCTAAAATCCCTAAATTTAGCAAGATTTTCACTTTCTATAAAAGGTTCATCAGCTTGAACATTGATGACAAGTTCATCGTCTTTAAGCTTTAAAATTTCACATGCTTCATTGATTCTATCTGTGCCGCTTTCGTGATTAGTTCTAGTTAAAACAGCTTTAAAATTAAAATCCTTAGCAATCTTTAAAACTCTTTCATCATCAACAGCGATACAAACTTCATCAACACTTGAAACTTGCTTTGCTGTTGCAATAAACATAGGTACACCTTTAATCTCACACAAAATTTTTTCTGCAAAACGCGTAGATTTAAGTCTTGCTGGTATAATAATCATTGTTTAATCCATTCTAAAATTTCGTTTTCTATTGAACTAATCTCATAAGTTTTAGAAGCCTTGCTTTCAAAATGAAAAAGCTCTAAAAGTTCTTTTTTAAGCTCGAAATTATAAGCTTTAGCAATTTTTAGCAAATCCTCTTTCTCGTTTTCACACTCCTTATTATACAACGCTTTCATCATACTTGGAGTAAATTTCGTCCATTCTGCAGTCGAAGTGATAATACTCATTTGGTTTTTATCCACGAGTTTAAAACAAGTCGCAGTATGCGGGTCAATCAAAACTTTGCTTTGTTTTATGAATTTCATACACAAATCATCATCACAAAAATCCGCATCAAATTCCTCTTTTAAAGCCTCTAATTCCTCTTTTTTAAGACAAAAATATTTTTCATTTTTAAGCAAATTCATTAGCTCTTTAGTGCGTTTGTCTCCAAATTTATCAAAAAATAAACGCTCAACATTAGAAGAAATAAGTATATCCATAGCTGGTGAAATTGTTTTTTTAAGGCTTTTGCCTCTTAAATCGTATTCCCCTTTTGTAAAAAGCTCACTTAAAACATTATTTGCATTTGAAGCAATCTTAATCCTAGAGATATTTGCACCCATTTTTTTAGCATAATACGCTCCCAAAGCATTGCCAAAATTCCCACTTGGTATGATAATATCAAGCTTAGAGCCTTTTCCTACTTGAAGCGTTGCATAATAATGATAAATGATTTGAAACAAAATTCTACCAAAATTTACCGAATTCGCTGCACAAAGTTCATACCCTAGCTTGTCTAATTTTTCTTTAAATTCAGTCTTTGCTAACAAATTTTTAAGAGTATTTTGTGCATCATCAAAATCACCTTTAATAGCAAAAATTCTCAAATTTCCTTTATCTAAAGCTCTCATTTGCAAAGCTTGTATAGCACTTGTTCCACCTTGTGGATACATACAAACAACCTTGATATTTTTTGAATTTTCAAAGCTTTTTAAAGTTGCAGGTCCTGTATCGCCACTTGTAGCACAGATAATCAAAACTTTTTTATCCTTAGAAAATTCATTCAAAAGCACTCCAAAAGGCTGTAAAGCCATATCTTTAAAAGCTCTTGTAGGTCCGTGGTAAAGTTCATTAATAAAAAGTTTGTCTTCAATCTTTCTTAAAAAAATAGGACTTTGCTTATCATCAAAGTTTTCATAGCTTTGTAAAGCCTTTTTAAAAAGCTCCTCATAGCCAAATTCAAAACTCTTAATAAGCTCTAAGGCAAAATCTTTATAGCTCAAATTTGCATATTTTAAACCATTAAATTTTGGCAGTTTTAGCGGGGTGTAAAGTCCCCCTTCTTTAGCACTTGGGTGTAAAATCGCTTCTTTAAAATCTACTTTATTATTTGAATTTCTACTCTCCACCAAAAGCACGAAAACTCCTTATATATTTTTTTAATTCTTCTTTTAAATTCTCTTCAAGCTCGATATTTAGCTCAATTACTTGACATTTAAAGCCAAAATCTTTAACCTTGACAAAATCTTTAAAAGTTAGCATTAGTGTATCACAATTATGTTTCTTAAGTAAAGCCTCTAACTCCTCTTTTTTAAACTCATAATGGTCCTTAAAAAAATAACAAGCCCTCGCCTTAATAAAATGCTCATAAAGCCTAAAAGGCTTAGCAATAGCAGTTACAAGAACAGCCTTAGGATTTTCTTTTGTAAAAGAATATCTATAAAAATCGCGTCCTTCTAAGGCGAGAAAATCAGCCTTTTTTTCATAAAATTTTGGCAAACGATATGCTCCACTTGGTAAAACAAAGTTAAAATAGGGTTTTAGCTTACTTTCAAGCAAAACATCAAATTTTTTAATATGGAATTTAGAAAAAGCATCATCTAAAATCACTATTTTAGCTCCAAGTTCGAAAGCTTTTGCAATTGCAAGCTCTCTATTTTCACTCACAATCACGCCTTTAACGCTCTCTTCATAAGCGTATTCCATAGCTTCATCGCCGCTTTCTTTAACGCTACAAAGAGCTTTGTCGCCATTTTTTACAATCACCATTCCTTTGCTTTTTCTTTTATAACCTCTAAGCACAATAAAACTTCCTTCAAATTCTCTTGCCAAAGCCTTGCAAAATGGGGTTTTACCATTTCCACCAAAACTCAAATTTCCAACGCTAATAATAGGCTTTTTAAAATCCACTTTTTTCCTAAAATGAGAATTTAAAATCGCAGATAAAATATAAATCAAACTTAAGGGTAAGAGTCCAAAAGCAAGGCATTTTTGCAAGAAATTTGGTTTAAAAAAATACTTATCCAGCCAAGTCATCAAAACTTCTTAAGAGAGAAAATTTCGGGCATTTTTCTTTTAAAAGCATTTTTTTGAATTCTATTTTTAAGCATTTGTATCAATTTTTCATTAAGTTTTAAAAGCTCTTTGTCATCATCTTTTTCTAAGGCTTTTAAACCTCTATCAATCTCATCATAAGAAAAACCAAGGTCTTTTTCATCACTTTGTCCCTCCCACAAATCCGCTGAAGGAGCTTTTTTTATGAAATTTTCATTCACATTTAAATGCCTTGCAAGTTCATAAATTTCACTTTTATACAAATCCCCGATAGGATTAAACGCACAGGCTAAATCTCCATAAATTGTGCCATAACCCAAAAGTAACTCACTTTTGTTTGAAGTTCCAACTACCAAAGAATTTTTAAGCATAGAAAAATCATAAAGCAAACTCATACGAATGCGTGCAGCAAGATTACCTACTCGAATTTTATCTGTTTGTTCGCATTCTTTTAAAAAAGCATTTAAAATTTCTTGTATAGGCACAATTTTATATTCGATTTCAAGTTCTTCGCAAAGCTTCAAAGCGTCTTTAAGATTGTCTTTGTTTGATGAGGCACTTGGCATTAAAAGTGCGAAAATTTTATCATTTAATGCTTTTTTGCAAAGATGAGCCACCACAGCAGAATCAATGCCTCCACTTAATCCTAAAACTACACCTTTTACTTTAGCATTTTGAACATTTTTTTTAATAAATTCACATAAAGCTTCTAAAAGTTTTTCATAGTCCATAAAAATTTACCTTAAATACTCTTTTTGAAATTATAATCAAAATTTAGTTTAGAAAAATTAAAGTATTAAAAATCAAATCAAAAATTTAACAAAAAAATATATAATAGCAAAAACATTAAGGAAAAGAATGCAAATCTTAAAACAAGCTTGTGGAGCGTATGAAACTAATTGTTATATACTAAGCACGACGCAAGGTGAATTCATCATAGACCCGGGTGTTAGAGCCTATGATTTTGTAAAAACTCACGCAAAAAAACCTTTAGCTATACTTAATACTCACGGACATTTTGACCACGTATGGGACAATGCTAAAATCAAAAAGGAATTTAATATCCCTCTTTATATCCACAAAAATGATGAATTTTTTCTTAATGATCCTTACAATCAAGGTTTTGAAAAACACGAGGCAGATTTTTTAATCGAAAATGAAAACGAAATCAATCTTTTTGGAACAAAATTTAAATTTCATTTTTTACCCGGACATACGCCCGGTTGCACAATGATAGAGCTTGTGGGTGAAAATTTGATGTTTAGTGGGGATTTTTTATTTCTTAAGAGCATAGGAAGATGGGATTTACCTTATTCTGACGGAGATTTGATGAAGCAAAGCTTAGAAAAAATTATGACTTATGAAGAAGATTATCGTCTTTTACCCGGACACGGCGATGAAACAAGCTTAAAAGAAGAGCAAAAACACTTGCCAAGTTGGCTTAGATATTTCTAAGGATTTGTTTTGAGTCTCAATGAATTTTTGTTTTACTATTTTATTTTTATAAATGCTTTTTCGTTTTTAGGGCTAATCTTAAGAAAAAAAGGCGAAGAAACTCCCTCTTTCAATGAAAAAAAATTCTATAAAATTTGTCCTTGTAAAAGAATGGCAGAAAGTGGGACTTTAAGCCTTATTTGTATGTATAGTGCTATGGGTGGGTTTTTGTATAGTGCAAGTTCTATAAGTCTTGTGGGTTTTATGGAATTATATTTTAATCTTATCCTTATACTTTCGCTTTTATGTGCATTTTTAGGTTGGAAACTCAAACTTGAGTGATTTTTACTTTAGACTGCCAAAAAAATCATTAAATTCAAGGCAAAATTACTGCCTTGAATTAAAATCTTTCAAAAGTTATTTTTATACCATTTAGGTGGATTTTTTTGTAAAGGGGAATTATTAAATACTCTATACATAAATCCAACTGAACTTGTGTTCCAATCATTTATATTTTGATTGAAAGATTCTGCCCTATAAAACATAACTTCCATATTTGTAACTTTACTTGTATCCCATTTATCTAAAGGTTGATTGAATTTTTTTGCCCTAAAAAACATACCTCGCATATTTTTAACAGAACTTACATTCCAATCATTTAGGTTTTGATTAAAAGATTCCGCATCAAAAAACATATCACTCATATTAGTAACTGAGCTTACATTCCATTTATTTAGAGGTTGATTAAAAGATTTTGCCCCATTAAACATACCTGTCATATATTTAACATTGCTGGTAT
>JAFLRU010000074.1 GCA_022511325.1 Campylobacter sp. | reverse complement strand
AAACATATAAAATTTAAGTTGTCCTATCCAAAGTTTGATATTAAAAACATCAAGTATGCTTATTCTTTCCTTGCCGCTTACTTTATCAAAAAGAAAGAGATAAAGTTTGAAAATAATACAAGCTATAAGTATAAAACCCACAGCTTGATGAACAAGGCGATATTTTGCTTGCATAAAATTTGTCGGCTCTGCTGTTTGTATAGGGGATTGAAACACATAAGAAAGATAAAAACCTGTTCCTACTAAAATTACGATAGAAATAGCTCTAATCCAATGCGCTAAACGTAAACCTATACTAAATTCATATTCAGCTTTTCTTTGCAATTTTTGATCTAAGTTTCTTCCACTTTGCATAAAAGCCTCCTTTTATAAATTCACATTGACTTTGTATTCGCTCAAATTATTTCCCTTAGTATCCATAACGTGAACCGAACAAGCTATACAAGGATCGTAAGAGTGAATTTTTCTAATGATTTCAAGTGGTTGTTTCACATCAGCAATCTTAAGACCAATCAAACATTCTTCATAGCTTCCGCCAACACCTTTTGAGTCTTTTGGACTTGCATTCCAAGTTGAAGGCACCACAGCTTGCCAATTTTCAATCACACCATTTTTAATGCGACACCAATGGCTTAAAGTTCCGCGAGGAACATTTCCTATATAGCGACCTTTGTATTCTTTGTTTGTGTCAATCACATAAGGAGCACAAGTGCTTTCATCGACTTTTAAATTTTCTATCAAATTATTGAAAGCTTTTATAGTATTATCCGCTACAATTTTTGCTTCCAAACAACGTGCCGCAGTTCTACCTAGTGTGCTAAATACTGCCTTTAAAGGAAGTCCTGTTTCTTTTAAGAAATTATCTACTACAGGAACAACATTTGGATTGCCTTTTGCGTAATTAACGACGATATTTGCCAAAGGTCCTACTTGCATAGGCTCTCCATCATATCTAGGAGCTTTAATCCAGCTGTATTTGCCCTTAGTATCAAAAACTTTAGTTTTTACACTTTGTCCGTGATGATCAATGCTTTCTCCATCAATTAAGCCTGTGTAATTCGGATTTGTCTTACCATCATAAGGATGTAAAGGTTCATTATCTGCATACCAAGAATGCGTAGCTTCTTCTGTGATTTTATCTTCTTCCACTTCATAAACTTTACTAACATCACCATTTTTAATGATACCACTTTCAAAAAGCCATTCATCTCTACCAAGTTGAAATTCTTGAAAAGTAAAGAGATTTGAAACACCCACATCATTTAGAACACTTGCTTCATTTGCATAAGCTTTTCCAGCCATTATTAAATCTGGATAGTAAGCACGATTCACAAAATCTTCTACTTCTTGGAATTTTGTTAAATACTCACCCATTCTTGCAGGAGATAAAAGATCCATTACACAAGTTACTCCTCCAACAGTTAAGCTTTGTGGATGAGGATTTTTTGCTCCAAAAATTGCCATACATTGGGCAATCACTCTTTGAATTCTTAAACATTCAAGATAGTGTGAAAGAGCAATGAGATTTTGTTCTGGGGTTAAATGATAAGTTGAATGCCCATAATAAGCATTTGCAAAAGGTCCTAAATTTCCTTTTTCTACAAAAGCCTTAACTTTTTGCTGAACTTCTAAAAGTTTATCTGCACCTGTGGCATAAGGATTTGGCGTATATAAGAAAGCCATATCACTTGCTTTTTTTACATCTGCACTTAAGGCACTTACTATATCCACCCAATCAAGTGCGTGAAGTTGATAAAAATGCACGATATGATCGTGTAAAAATAAAGCTGCATTCATCAAAGTTCGTGTAAGCTGCGCATTAAGTGGTGGAGTAATGCCTAAAGCATTTTCAACAGCTACAATTCCTGCTTTATAGTGAGAAAAGGTGCAAACTCCACAAATTCTTTGAGTCATAAAACCCACATCTCTTGGGTCTCTTCCTTTAACAATCACTTCAATACCACGCCATAAAGTTGAACCCGAATAAGCTTCCTTCACAACATTGTTTTCATCAACAACAACTTCGATTCTTAAGTGTCCTTCAATCCTTGTAATAGGATCTACGATAATTTTTTGACTCATTTTTATTCCTTATCTTTTTGTGTAGCAGCTATAACAGCGTGTGCTGCAATGGCAACGCCGGTAAGACAAAGCACACCGATGCCGATTTTATCCGAAATACTATCTGCACCAAGTCCAAAAACTGTATCAAACTGACGCTCTGCCATAGGTTTTTCAAAAGGTTGCATTGTATCCCAAAAATTTGGTTCAGAACAGCCTATACATCCGTGTCCTGCTTGGATAGGCCAAGAAGTATGTTGGTTAAATCTTTCTCTTGAACAGTTGTTAAAAGTATAAGGTCCTTTACAGCCTACTTTATAAAGACAATATCCTTTTTTAGCTCCCTCATCGCCAAAAGCTTGCACAAATTCACCTGCATCAAAATGTCCCCTTCTTTCGCAAAGGTCGTGAATTCTAAGTCCATAAGCCCATTTTGGTCTATTATACACATCAAGGCTTGGAAGTTCGCCAAATAATAAAAGTTGCAATACATTACCCACTATATTTTTTTCACTTGGAGGGCAACCCGGAACATTAATCACGGTTTTATTTGTAACCTTACTTAAAGGTTGAGCATTGCTTGGATTTGGTCTTGCTGCTTGAATTCCTCCAAAAGAAGAACAGGTTCCAATCGCAAGTATAGCTTTAGCATTTTCGCTTGCTAATTTAGAAATTTCATAACCTGATTTTCCGTGCGGTCCAACAGTTAAGAAATGTTCAGTGTCTCCCATAGGAATTCCACCTTCAACCATTAAAACATAATTACCTTTATATTTTTCTATGGCATTTTCTAAATTTTCTTCAGCTTGCCAACCACTTGCAGCCATCACTGTTTCGTGATATTCTAAAGAAATATAGTCGAAAATTAAACTATCAATCGTTGGAGTATCACTTCTTAATAAGCTTTCAGAACAGCCAGTGCATTCAGCCATATGAAGCCAAACTACAGGCAATCTATCTGCAAGCTCAGCCGCTCTTGCCACCACAGGTGTTAAACTAGCAGGTAACGCTAAAAAAGCAGTCATAGCTCCTGCCCATTTCATAAAATCTCTTCGAGTAAAACCCGCTTTCTCTAAAGCTTGTGAGATAGAATTATCAGCTTTTAAAGAAGGAAGTTTTTCAAGCTCTGCTAAGCGAGACTTAATCTGGGTATAATCAACCATTACTTCTCCTTGTTTATTATGTTGAAAATTATTCTTTGTAATAATATAATAAAAAAATAAAAATAAAATTAAAAAAAATTGATGCCTTTAAAATAGGGATTTAAAGCATTTTCATAAACCTTTTTTGAGTTTTCGTATTAAAAATCTTGCAGGGTGAATACAAGGCACAAAATCCTTAAAAATTCCCAAAGGCTCATCATTAATCAAAGCACAAAGATAACGAGCCGCCAAAATACTTGTGCTAAAAGCTCTTGAGCCATGTGCGAAATTGATATATAAATGAGGGATATTTTGAGCTTTGCTTTGCTTTTTATTTTTAGTCCATAACAAAGCCTTGTAATTTTGCTTGTAAAACTCCTCATCATAAGCGGCTCCAACTATGGCAAATCTATCACTTGAATAAGACCTAAATCCTACTTTTGAACCCTTAATCTCAAGTTTTTCATCACCTTTTAAAAATTCTTTAATGTTTTTTAAATTTTCCTCATCGTCTTTGCTTTGAGCTTTGGGATTAGAATTGAGTCTATCGTAACTTGCACCAATAACTTGTAAATTATCATTTGGCGGACAAATATAAGCCTTAGAAGAAAGAGGAAATTTCGTATTTAAAAAAGGCTTAAGATGCGTTACTTGTCCGCGAACTTTACTTAAATGCATAGCTTCATAATTTATAAAATCTTTGGTATCTGCACCCATTGCATAGATTAAAATTCCAAAATTTTCTTTTTTCAAAC
The DNA here is from genome assembly GCA_022511325.1 of Campylobacter sp. GTDB lineage: Bacteria > Campylobacterota > Campylobacteria > Campylobacterales > Campylobacteraceae > Campylobacter_D. The sequence continues at coordinate 1,591 of JAFLRU010000074.1, read as the reverse complement.
CATTTTTAAAAGTTAAGATAAATTGTTCATTTTTATATTCAAAATCCCTAAATTCATAGTCAAAATAGAGTTTTACTTTGCTAAGCTCAAATAATTTTTTAACGATTTTCTTAGGAAAAATTACTCCTCCATCTTCTAAAAAAGCTTGTTTTTGATTGATTTCAAATAAGACATTTTGACTTTGAGCTAAAAATCTTTGCTCCATTGCTAAGTTATGAGCAAATTCAAAGACTCCATTTAATTTTAAATTTAAAACTTTTTTATAAAAACGACTTGCTTCAATGAAAGCATTTTGGGAAAACTCTCCCAAAGCAACTTCTGGCTTTAAAATAAGAGAGCTTAAAATTCCGCACTCATTACCGCTTGCACCTTCTGCTAAGCTGGAATTTTTTTCAAAAACACTAATATCAAAACCTCTTAAAGAAAGTTCATAAGCTAAAGTTGCTGCACAAATTCCAGCTCCTATGATAGCAATTTTTTTATTAAACACTGGTTTAATCACTCTTGAAAAATACGCTTCTTTATCTAAAAATTCTTCATTTTTTTGGACTTTTGCTCTTAGCATTTCTCTTTTTTTAAAGCCTTGCACTTTTTCTAGGATAAAACCATAATTTTTAAGATTTTTTTGTAAGAAACTTGAAGCTGAAAAAGTTAAAATTCTTGCATTTTCTTTTGAAAGTCTTGCAAGATGAGGCATTAAAGTTTCATCAAACATTTCTTTATTTTTACTGGGTGAAAAGCCATCTAAATACCAAATATCTGCCTTAAATTCAAGTTTTTTTAAAACACTCACATCACCAAAAATAAGGTCTAAAAAACAATTTTTAAAATAAAAACGATAATATCCCTCTTTGCGTTTGGGATAAAAATTTAAAAATTCCTCTAAATACTCTTTAAATTCTTCATAAATTCCAAGCTTTTTATAACATTGTCTTAGCTCATCTTTTTCAATATAAAAACCCTCTACACTAACATAGAAAAGTCTTTTAGGAGCTTTGTTTGACTTAAGGAATCTTTGCAAGGTTAAAAAGAAATTTAAACCAATACCAAAACCAAGTTCAGCAATTATAAATTCATCATTTTCATTCCATTCAAAAGCTTCAGTATAAACATATTTACTCTCATTTATGCCATCATTTGAGTTAAAATAAAAATCATCAAAATCTAAAGAAAAAGGGGTATTGTTTTTAAAAATTAGCTGAGCTTTCTTCACCAACTAAACCTTTGACATCTTAAATTAAGAATTTTTGCAAAGAAACTAACTTTGTTAAAAAAATTTATACAAAAACTTTATCGGTTATTATAAAAATAGTTTTCAACCCCATCAACTACGCCTTTAGCTAAAATTTCTTGAAAGCTTTTATTTGCAATTCTTTTTCCTTCATTTGGGTGCGTAATATAACCAATTTCAATCAAAATTGCAGGCATACCAGCTCCAACCAAAACCCAAAACGGAGCTTCTCTTACGCCTCCATCAATGATTTTATATTTTTTACGCGTTTGATTTAAAACCCCTTTTTGCACATCAATGGCAAGTTTATTAGAAGCAACGATTTTTTCGCGGTTTAAGAAATTTAAAATACTTTGTTTA
>JAFLRU010000073.1 GCA_022511325.1 Campylobacter sp. | reverse complement strand
TTAGATATGTAGTTAAAAATTGTTTTTATGGAATTTGGGACGAGGAAAACACGATTAATCATTTAATCGAAACTTTTATCACTTATCCAAAAGCTAAATGTTTCATTGAAAGCGACGGCGGAGGTTTGACTTTACATCGCCTCCTTTTAAAAGAAATTGTTAGAGTAAATGAAACCTTAAAAAGTGCAAATAAAGAGCTTATCGCAAATACCATTAAAGTTTATACGCCAAGCCGCAAAATCTCTAAAGTAGAAAAAATCAAGGCTTTAAAGCCCTATTATAACACTGGATATTTAGTTTTTCTTAATAAAGCCTACGGCTTAGCTCAAATCAAAAAAGAGCTTTTGAGCTTTAATCCCGAAAAGCCTTTTAGAAAAGATGATTGCATAGACTGCATAGCTTCGGCTTTAAATCACAATGAAGTTATAGCACCGCCAAAAGAAAGCCAAACACTCATCACAAAAGAACGCACACAAAAGAAAACGATACAATGGAGAATTTAAAAAAATGAAATTAGAATTTTTAAAATTTGAGAAAAAAACAAGACAAAGAGCTTATTTGTTTTTTTCTTTTGAAGTGGATAATGAAAAATTTATTTTTAAAATAGGCTATAATCCGCAAACACAGCTTTTTACTTATAATTGTAAGGTTTTTGGGGAGTTTATATCCGCTTATAGACACTACACAAAAAAACAGGGCAAGGTATTTAATCCAAAATACGATATACAAGGCTTAAAAGCTTATCTTTGCTTTTTAAAAGAGTATTTAAAAAGGGTTCATTTTCATAATTATTACTTTACAAACCACGCAAAAGTTAAGCAAAATTTACAAAGAGAAATAGCGTTTTTTGAAGCTTTAATAGAGTTTTTAAAAGACAATGAAAATGATTTAAAAAAATCTTTTTTTGAAAAAAACAGACAAGAAAAACTATCGAATTTTTACGAAGCAAACGAAAATTTGAAAATTTACGGAGTATAAAAAAATGATTAAAATATTGCTTTGCGGTTTGATTTTAACACCTTTAATTTCAATCGCTTTAATTTTAACTTCAGTTGAATATGCTGTGAATGTATTTTTAGGCAAAAAAAGTTCTTTCAAAAAACTTTTTTTATTTTATTTCATAGCAAGCATATTGGTTTTTTTAGGGTTTTGCTTGTTATTATACACAATAAGCATAAATATTTGATAAATAATAATCATTATCAAAATATAAGCAAGAATTAAGCAAAACTTTGCTATAATTTCTTTGTGTTAAAGGATAAACCTAAACTAAAAGCTAAGGGCTGGAGTTAGGGGGTTAAAAGTTATGATTGAAATTCAAATTTTGATTTTGCTTTTAATTGTGCTTATCCTAGTTATCAAAAACTAAGATAAGCCTAACAAAAAAACCTTAAAAATTATAGCTTATCCTGCTTAGTTTAGCCTTAAACGCAAAAAGCTTTAAGCTTAAATCTTTTCAACCCTTGCTTTCGCAGGATAGGCAAGGGGATTTAAAAGCCTTTGCATTCAAAGCCGTTAATCACAAAATAAACTTAAAGCTAAAGCTTTTAATTTTAAAGCCCTTTAAATCTTAGAAAAATAGGTTTAAAATCTATTTAAACCACTACAAAACCACACTTTACACCTTTTAACCCTTTTTTTGAATTCCTCTTTTTTTTAAAATACACTCGAAAATTAAAATTTATAAAGGAGAAAAAAATGCCTGATAATCCAAACGGCGATTTTATAGACCCTTATGCAACCGATGAGGACGAGGCAAAACTTCAAGCTTTGGAAGAAGAGATAAATCAAGCTTCGCAAAGCTTAGAAAGTGATTTTGCTAAATTTGCAGCGGGCAAAGTTGATGAGAAAATGGAAGAGCTATTTTTTGAAAACAAAGAAGAGTTCTTTAAAAATGTTCTGGTTTGGCAAAATGATTTTTTGCAGGAAATAAGAGAAAAGCAAGGACAAGCGGAGAATTTAAGGCAAGGAATTGGTTTAAAAAAGAATTTTTCGCAAATCGAAAAAGCACAGCAAGAATTCCAAAAAAACCACCCTGATATAAATATCGATGAGTTAATGGAATTTTATCAAAACGATTTAAGCCCTCGTGTAAAAAAAGAGCTTGATAAACTTGAGCCAAATGCTTTTTTTGAAGCTTTGTTTGCTGAATATCAAAAAGCAAATGGTGATACACAGCCACAAAAAGACGCTTTACCGCAAAGACTTGAGGGTGCAAATGCTGATTTAAACGCACAAAATAGCGAGGACGGAACTTTTAATCGTTATTGAAAGTGTTAAATCTTAAAATAGTTTTTAAAACAAAAATAAGGAGAAAACAATGCAACAAAGGGTTCATCATATAAGTTATTTAGCGGTTTCAAGTGTAGAACTTAATGCACTTAGCGGGACTGCTAAAGATTATATACTCATTCCAAAAGGTGCAAATATTATCGATGTAAAGCTTGAGGTTGAGGATAGCGAGGGAAAAGGAGAAGTAGAAGTGGCTTTAAGTGGAGCTGGAGTTAAGTTTTTTGAAAATACTGCTTTAGATAGTAGTGAAATTGAAAAAAGATTTTTAAGCTCTTCAATTCACACAAGCACAAAAGAAAACGATACTTTAAGCATTAAGCTTACAAGTGGAAGTTTTAGCAGTGGTAAAGTGATAATTAAAGCACTTTATTTTTTACCTAGCCAAATTATGACAGAATTTTAAGGAGATGAAAAATGCCATTAAATGAACTCAATCAAATCAATATCGCTTCTTGGGCTGAAAATCCTAATGTAAGCACTGAAATTTCTAGGGTAATTGAAAAAGCAAGTTGGGCGAAAAGTCCTTTTACAGCTTTCACTGGACGAGGGCAAGATAGAGGAATAAGAACTTATCAAGTTAAGGATAGTCAGCCTTATAGACCAAGATTAAAAGCTCAACTCACAGGGGACGGAGTTAAGGGAAATGCGGATTTTGATACAAATTTCGATAACCTCGAAATTTTAAGCCAAACCATTTATCCGCAAGTGATAGGAAATTCTTTAAAAAGTCCGATTAAACAATATTCTAAAATTGAAATGATAGACTTTGTAAAAGAAAGTGTCGATAGTTTAACGGACTGGATAGCTGATAAAAGAGACCGCTTTTTTTCTACGGCTTTGCTTAATGATTTAAGTAATATTGTCGTTTGCGACGGAGGCGGAGAGGGTTTCAAAGATGTTTCAAGTGAAGAAAACACACAAAACGCAAGTAAAAAAATTGCAAAAGGTGATGTTTGCAATGTTAAAGCATTGCGTAGAGCAATTTTTATGGCTAGAAGTGGGCTTAACTATAAGAATAAAGACGCATTCCCTATCAAACCGATACGAAGCACATCGCATTCAGTCGGCGGGATAAGCGTTGAAAATCATTCTTATATCATCTTGCTAGATACTTATCAAGCAAATCAGCTCAAAAACGACCCTGATTGGATTACAATGCAAAAAATCGGCATTCGTGGAGAAAAAAACAATCTTTTCACTGGTTTAATCGGTATCATTGATGAATGTCCTGTTATTGATATGGGCGTTTGGACACGCTTACAAGTGGGCTTAATCAATAGTGAAATAAGTGATAGTGAGTTTAAAGCTCACATTGACGCACAAAACTTTTCAAAGCTTACACCGCCTAGCTCTTATGCGGATAATCAACCCGTTTCAATGGGCTATCTTATAGGTGCTTCGGCTTTAGTAATGGCTGGAAGTGATAGCGTGAGCTTTTATATCGATGAAGCACAAGACGCAGGGCGTAAAATCATCTGCGGTTGTGATAGACTTATGGCGATTTCAAAAGCAAGATTTGAAAGCAATGAAGGCTTTTTAAGTCCTTATTCAAATACTGATTTTGCAGTGATTGGCATTGCCTCATCGAAAGAGTGATTTTATCTTTTAGCTGCTATTTTAAAAATAACAGCTAAAAGCTTTTTTAAATTCTTTTTTTAAGGATTTGAAAAAGTTTTTTAAAGGGAAAAAATGACTTATGAAAATGAAAATTTAGAGCAAATAGAGAAGCAAATCAATACTTTGCAAAGTCTTTTAGATGAAGCCAAAGAAAAGCTAAGTAGCTCAAAAATACAAGAAGCTTTAAGCTCAAATTTTGAAGCTTTAAAAAAGGCTTTAGAAGAAAGCTTAAAATCCACTTTTCAAAGCGAGGAAAACAAGCTTAAAGAGAATATGCAAAGCATTAATCAAAATAGTTTAAAAGAGCTTTACGAGCAAAACAAAGAGGAGTTTTATAGAACTTTGAGTGCTAAAGTAGATTTTTCTTTGCTTTTTGATGAAAACAAAGATAAATTAGAATTTTTCAATCAAAAGGCTTTAAAAGAGGCTTTGGAAAAGGAATTTAGCAAGGAAAGATACACTGCAATTTTAGAAAATTATAAAAAACAAGCGAACACAGATTTAAAAGACTTTGAAAAGGATTTAGAAGAGCTTTTAAAAAGCCTTAATCTGTGTGAAATTAGCGAAAATCTGCTTAAAAAAGTTTTCAAAGAGCAGTTAAAAAACTTAGAAAAAAGCGAGTTTGAAAAGCAAAAAGACGCTTTAGCTAAGAACTTGCTTGAATATTTTTTAAATGATTTAAGAGCCAAAGAGCTTTTAAAACAAAGCTTAGAAAGTGTTATTAAAAGCGATTTTAGCCAAAGAAATACAAAAGATATGATAGAAGCTTCGCTTTTAAATATGAATAAAACGCTTTTAGAACAGATTTTAGCGACTAAAAAGCTTACAAATTACGAGTTTAAGCAAGATTTAGTTTTAACTTCGATGAGTTTAAAAATTGAACTTAGCATTATAAACGAAAATTTAGGGATTTTGAACGATTTAAAAGCTAAAGAATTAAGAAATAAGCTTTTAAGCGAGGGCAGCGACTTAGAGAAAAAAGACGCCGTGCAACAAAGAGTGTTTAAGGTAGTGTAAAATGGATTTTGAAAAATATATTAAAGATTATGAACCACAAGAGGAACAAAACGCAGAAAATCCGCAAAATGCAAATCAAAGCTTAGAACAAAACAAAGAGCCGCAAAGTAATGATGAAAGCAATATCGCATTAACAGGTATTCCTTACCTTGATAATAAAATCAAAGACGGAACTTTGAGTGCATACGACGCTTATCTTGCAAATAAATATATGGGTGTGAATTTTGCAAATTTGAATATTAAAGCCAAATTACAAGCAGATGTAAAACATACAAATCTTGGAAAAACAAGCGACGAAATTGCAAAAATGATTAATGCTTTAGATAATAGTGATGAAGTTTTAAAACGCAGTGATTTAGCGGGGACTTGGAACGGAATATCTAATTATCTCAATCAAAAAACAGGTGGTTGGTGGAGTTTAAGCGATGATAGGAAAAAGCTTAATGTTGCAAATGAGCAATTAATGGCTAATATTGCTGATACTATGGATAATGGTAAGGCTACAAATGAAACACGCAAAAGAGCGAGAGAAAATTACGGCTTAGGCTTTAGAGAACAAGATGAAATAGTTGCAGGTGTAACAGAAGCAAGAGAGGCTATGTTAAACAGAATTGACGCTCAAATCGCTAATTTAGAGGAAAAGGGCGGGTTTTTAAACCTCGATAAAGAAATGCTAAGAAAAATACAAGAACACAG
>JAFLRU010000072.1 GCA_022511325.1 Campylobacter sp. | reverse complement strand
CTTATAATCATTTTATGCATGTTTCTATGAGCTTTAAAATAAGGATAATTAATCTCTTTCATATATTTTTCTTCGCTTTCAAAATGCTCTTTCATATAATGAAACAATTCCATTAGAATTTTTTTAATTTCATCACGAGTAACAAAACTAAAAAACGCTTCTTCGGCTCTTGCTCCAAGTTTAAAAAGCTCTTGATGCTGAAAGTCTACTTCGTCACTATTTATTTTATATTTATCATCCCAAACAGGGATTAACTTTTCCACTGCCTTTCCTTAAATTTAAAGTTTTTCGACATACATTAAAGTCTTTGATTATATCATTATATCCTTAAAAAAAAATAAATTAATACAAAATTATATGAACTTTTTGAGGTCCGTGAACTCCAAAAACGGTTATAAGCTCTATATCTGCAGTTCTTGAAGGACCTGCAATGAATAAAATATTACTCGGTAAAATTTCATTTTCTTTTTTAACCAAAATTAAAGCCTCGCTAAGACTTCTTAATATATTTTCTTTTTTAAGTAGCATAATGCAAAGTTTAGGAGCTAAAGAAAGCATTCTTGGTTGTTCTTTTGATGAAAGAACAAGTGCAACTCCGTGTGAGCTAATCCCAGCCCTTGCATTGATGATAGAAAAATCGCTGTGAAAAACTTCGCTTCTTAAATGTTCAATTTCTTTATCGAAGCAAATTTTTTGCTTAGCTTTAATCTTTTCTAAATCTAAACCCAAATTTGCAGGGTAAATCAGCTTTTCATAACCATAATGTGTTGCAATTTCGTTGATTTTTTCTTCTAAATTCTGCTTAGAAGCTTCTTCGACGATGTATTTATTATCTGCCATTTTTTGCTTCATTTCTTCTAAAATGCTGAGTTTTGAAGATGCTATATGCTCTACTGGATCAATACTTTCTTTGTAAGAAAAATCCTCTTGTTTAAAAGCATTATCAAGTTTGGCTAATATAATTTCCTTGCTTCTAGCTGAAATTTCATCAATCTTACTCATAGACCACTCCTTGCATATTTTGAACTTCTTGATACAAATCTTTTTTAATTTGTGGCATTTCTTTAAAAGCACTCCATTTTTTAATCACAGGCAAAGAATGTTTGAAATTTTGAATGAAATAATTAAAATAATGAGCCTTTGAAAGTGAAAAACGCCATTTTTCTCCTTGTGTTGCTAAATTTTTAAATTGTCTGAAAACAAAGGCTTCAAGGGAATTTTTGTGAGTAGATTCCATTCCTAAAGCCGAAGTTTGTCCTTGTCCTATTTTATTAGCCCTTAATTTTCTAATCAGTTCAGCCAAAGGAATTTTAACCGGACAAACTTCAGAACATCTGCCACAAAGCGAACAAAAACTCAAAATATCTCCTGTTTTATCAATTCCAAAAAGATTTGGGCTAATGACTTCACCAATAGGTCCGGGATAGGTTGTTTGATAAGCGTGTCCGCCAATTTGAGTATAAACAGGACAAAAATTCATACAAGCTCCACAACGGATACATCTTAAAGCCTCATAATAATCCTCATTAGCAAGCATCTTGCTTCTATTATGGTCAAAAAGTATGATATGAACTTCTTTAGGACCATCTAAATCTTCATCTTTTCGTGGAGATGAAATGATATTATTATAAGTTGGGATAAATTGTCCCGTAGCAGAAGGAGTGAGTAAAGAAACCATAGTTGCAGCGTCTTCAAAACTTTGCATAACTTTTTCTATACCACAAAGTGCAATATGAATGTCCGGAGCTGTAGTACACATTCTACCATTTCCCTCATTTTCAATGAGCCAAAAAGCTCCCTCTTTAGACATTGCAAAATTAACTCCGCTAAGCCCGAGTTTTAAACCCTCAAATTCAGTTCTTAAATGCTCTCTTGCAATCGCATTGAGTTTTTCAGGCTCGCTCTCAAGCTTTGCTCCAAGTTTTTCTTTGAAAATTTGCCCCACTTCGTTGCGATTCCTATGAATAGCCGGCACAACAATATGCACAGGACTTTCACCATTTAGCTGTAAAATAAGCTCTCCTAAGTCTGTTTCTATGGCTTTTATACCTTTTTTTTCTAAGTAGTGATTGAGCCCTATTTCCTCACTTGCCATTGATTTGCCTTTGAGAATTTTTGTAATTTGCTTTTCTTTCATCAGTTCATAAATGATTTCACAAGCATCTTCATCACTGCTTGCCCAATGCACTTTCATACCATTTTTCACAGCATTTTTTTCAAATTCTAAAAGTCTTTCTTTTAAACTCATCAAAGCATTATTTTTTGCGTTCCTAGCCTTAGTTCTTAAACCCTGCCAATCTTCAAATTTATCCTCTATAACCTTAAGACGATTTTTTTGCAAGGTGTGCATAGCATTCATCAAATTTTCACGCATTTGAGTATCATTAAGTTTGGTATGAACCATTTGTTCGTGGGGTATTTTTTCACTCATAATCTTTCTCCTTCAAGGCGTTTAAATAAAAAGTCATACAAATGCACCCCTTTTATATCAAGTCCCATTTTTTTCATTGTTCCAGCTATGTTTAAAAGACAACCTCCATCAGCACTGATAAGATATTTTACCCCCGTATTTTGAATATCTTTAATCTTTGTTCTTACCATAGCATTTGAAATTTCAGGTTCTTTAACGCAAAAAGTTCCACCAAAACCACAGCATTCTTCTTCGTATTCAAGTTCAATGAGTTCGACATTTTTAAGCCTTTTGATGAGATTTTTGCAAGAGTCTATGCTTTTTTGAACTCTTAGAGCGTGGCAGTTTGAATGCCAAGTTATTTTTATAGGTTCGCCTTTATCCTCATAATTTACATTTAAAACCTTATCTAAATATTGCGAAAGCTCTATAATTCTTTCACTAAAAGCTTTAATTTTTTCAAATTCTTTATCTTTTTTAAAAAGCTCTTTATAATCGTGGCTCATCATTCCCGCACAAGAACCACTTGGAACGACGATAGGATAATCCTCTTCAAATAAATTCACATTATAAAGAGCAATTTCTTTGCTTTCTTTAAAATAACCCGAGTTAAAAGAAGGTTGAGAACAACAAGTTTGATTTTTTTTGAAAATCACCTCAACCCCTTCACGCGTTAAAAGTTTGATAGCATTTATTATGGTTTCTTGCATAGCAGCTGTTCCTAAACAGGTTGCATAAAAATATATTTTTTTCATCTTTTTCCTTGTAATTTAATTTGCAAAAACCCTGCAAAGCAAGGTTTATCAATGATTTGCTAACACAGCATCTGGAATGATTCCGCTTAAAAAGAAAGCTATAATACAAGTCCAAATTCCTATTAAAATAATAAAAGCTACCGAATATTTTAACGTAAATTTAAAAAGTTCAGATTCTTTACCTACAAGCCCCACAGCAGCACAAGCTATAGCTATACTTTGAGGAGAAATCATCTTTCCAACAACTCCACCCACAGAATTTGCAGCTAAAAATAAAGTTTCGCTAATGCCTAAATGTCTAGCACTTGCTTGTTGTAAGGTTCCAAAAAGCAAATTTGAACTTGTATCTGAACCCGTTAGGAAAACGCCTATCCAACCTATAAAAGGAGAGAAGAAAGAAAAGGCATCACCTGTTTGTGCAAAAGCAAGTCCTAAAGTCGTGCTCATACCACTATTTCTTGAAATAAAAGCAAAAGCAACCACAAGTCCTATGGTAATACAAGGAATTGCCATTTCTTTTAAAGTTGCCCAAAAACATTCTGCAGCATCTTGAGCCTTAATTTTTAAAATCCAAATGCTTAAGAATGCTGCCAAAAGTATGGCTGTGCCTGCTTGATTAGCGATAAAATTAATCGGCAAATTAAGGCTCACATCTTTTCCTGTGCTATCAACAATGCTATTTTGTATATTTGTAGCTGCTATGGTGATTTGAGTATAATCAAAAAGGCTTCCTTTTACAAATAAATCTTTAAACCAAGGCTGAGTCCAAACGATAATACAAACGATGAGTAAGATAAACGGAATCCAAGCTTTTAAAATTTCTTTGAATTCAAGCTGTTTTTCTTGGGTAAAATCACTTTCTTTATCAAATCTAAAAATATGGCTTGGTTTCCAAAATTTCAAAAATATTGTTGTGCAAATTAAAGAAACTATTGCAGAAACAATGTCAGGAAGTTCGGCTCCTAAAAAATTTGAGCTTAAAAACTGCGTTGCTGTAAAACTTAACGCAGCTACAAAGATAGCTGGAAAAGTTTCTTTAATTCCTTTAAGTCCGTCCATTAAAAACACGATGAAAAAAGGGATAGTAAGACTTAAAGGCACGAGCATTCGTCCAACCATTGCAGAAACAGCTTCTGATTCTATACCAACGCTTTTACATATTGCTATGATAGGAATTCCTACCGCTCCAAATGCAACAGGAGCTGTATTTGCAATCAAACAAAGTCCCGCAGCTTGTAAAGGACGCAACCCCAAACCCACAAGCAAAGCTGCTGTAATCGCAACAGGTCCTCCAAAACCAATAGCACCCTCTAAGAATGAACCAAAACAAAAACCGATGAGTATAACTTGAATTCTATGATCAGGTGTAATGCTTATTACACTTTGTTTGATGATTTCAAAAGTTCCTGATTTAACTGAAAGTTTATAAAGAAAAATTGCTGCGATGATAATCCACGCAATAGGCCACATTCCTTGAGCAAAGCCATAAACAAAACTTGCACCGATTAAAGAAAAAGGCATATCATAAGTAAATAATGCAATCACACTTGCTAAAATCACGGTTAAAAATCCTGCTTGATAGCCTTTAAGCTTAAAGAAAACCAAACAAACTAAAAAACAAATGATAGGTAAAAATGCAAAAATCGCACTAAGCCAAATGCTTCCAAGCGGATCATAATTTTGTTGCCACATTCAATTCCCCTTAAGTGTGTTTTTAATATTTTAAAATATTATCACTTATAAATCAAAGTTTTAAACTAAAGAATATTCATTTTTGGGTAATTTAGTAACATTGTGTTTGAATTCAAAAAATATTTTTAATGAAATTAAAAGCGTTTTATATTTTTTGAGCTGTATTTTTTATGAGACAAAATGATAAATTAAAAGATTAAAGTATTTTGTTTTTAGCCGATATAGAGTTTGAATCTTTTCGAAATATTGCGTTAAAGCCTAGAGTTTTCTAGGCTTTTTATTCTTAAAATTTAATTTTAATACATTTTTAAACCCAAATTTCAAATCATTTTTTATGTTTTCAAAAACAATCTAAAACAATCCCGTTTTAATATGTGGAACATAAGGAGTTTTAAGAGCTTTGTTTCCTCCTCGCTCAAAGTTATATCCAAAGCACTCACCGCTTCTTGTATGTGCTGAACTGAAGTTGCCCCAACAATAGGTGCAATGATATTTTGAAATACAAGACTTTGTGAAAAACATTTTTGCATAAACAAAAAAGAACTCACTAAATTTATCTTAAAGCTAAATTTTAGAGATTTACAAGTTTTCTGCTTAATTAAGAATTTGCAGTGGCCGGGAGAGAGGGATTCGAACCCCCGGAGGTGTTACCCTCAACGGTTTTCAAGACCGCCGCTTTCGACCACTCAGCCATCTCCCGAAAAAACTATTGAAAAAATGGAGGCGACACCCAGATTCGAACTGGGGAATCAAGGCTTTGCAGGCCCATGCCTTACCGCTTGGCTATGT
>JAFLRU010000071.1 GCA_022511325.1 Campylobacter sp. | reverse complement strand
TTTTTTCTTTTCACCTCTATTTTGCTTTTATGCGTTTTTTTAAGATATAAGCCTGTTATTGGGTTGTTTATTATTGCGATTGATATTATTGCTTGTTCTTTAATTTATATTTATGGTTATAAATTTATAGATTCATATGCAAGAAGTAGAAAAACTCTTATAACCGACGAAAAACTTTTAAAAACTTCAAATGCCTTGGCTGTGGATTTTAGCATTACTAATACTTCAAAAAGAGATTTTAAAGAATGTAAGGTTACAGCTAAAATTTTTAAAGATAAATTACCCGGAGATAATTTCCTAACCGAATATAAAAATAAATTTTTACCTTATAGGAAAAAAAGTAGAGAACTTAAAGAACTCAAAAAAGACCAAACTCAAAGTCAAAGGATTTCTTTTGAAGATTTTACTTATGAAAATAATTACACCATCGGCTTAAGTTCAGAGTGTTTTTAAATGCAATTTACAATTTTTCATTATCTCACGCTTATTATTTTAATCATCTGCTTTTCTTTGATTTGCGTGATTATTTTTCTTAAAATTAAACAAAAAGAAGTCGCTTTAATCTCTTATACAATCAATGTGATTTTTACAGCAATCTTAACTTATTCTTTATTTTTAACCATTAATAGCTTTATTATTCAAGCTTCTTTAACTAAGCTTGTTTATACAAGAGATTTAAGACGAGAAAGCTTGGTTATAAATGGAAGGGTGCAAAATCTTACTAAATTTGATATAAGAAAATGTTATTTCTTTTTAACTATAAGCAATAAAAAACAAGTGGGTGGGGAAATTTTCGAAAATAAAAATATAAGAAGTGCGAAAATGCAAAACACAAGCTTTTCTTATACCATAGAAATTATCGATAAACTTCCGGGAAATACCTATAAAGACTTCACCGCTCAAGTGCCTTTTCCACCAAATTTTGATTCGCCGGAATTTTATAATATTTTAAAATGTATTTAAACCGGCATTACGCGTATATTTGGACTTAATTCTTCTTGTAAAATAGTCTCAATAGCATAAAGGGTTGCCCCACTTCCGCTTGAGCAGCCACTACAAGCTCCAAGATAGCGTATATATACATCAATCGCTGCTCCTTCAGCCTTTTGTATATCAATAACCTCTAAATCTCCGCCGTCATTGTGAAGCATAGGACGAATTTGCTCATCTAATATGCTCTCTACAGCTTTTAATTGTCCTACCAAAGTCATTTCATCAAAAGCCACATCGCTTTTGGTAGAGTTTTTAAGTCTTTCTCTATCCATTTCAGCTCTCGTTTGTGCAAGAATATCCACAAGATAATGCTCTCTTTTTTCGTGTCCTCCCGGTTTCACACAGGATTTACAAAAAGCACCTGCTTTTGTGTATTGTGTGATTTCTTCAACAGAACGCAAATCATTAAGCCTTATAACCTCTTTAATGGTTCCAAGACTTACCCTTGCACATTCACAAACCATAATTTGGTCTTCAAAACTTTCAGGATTTACTCCTTTATAATGAGCAGCTGCTTGTTTAATCACATCATAAGCCATAACTGAACAATGCATTTTTTGTGGTGGTACAGCTGGAGTTTCTGGATTATCTCGCATAGCAAATTCAACATCTAAATTTGTGATTTTCACTGCCTCATCAACGGTTTTTCCTATACACAAATCCACCATAGTATCGCTACTTGCAATAGCTGTGCCACAGCCAAAACTTTTAAATTTTGCATTGATAATTTTATCTGTTTTTTCATCGACAAGCCAAAAAAGTCTTACCGCGTCCCCGCAGCTTTCTGCACCAAAATCTGCTACAATAAGCTTTGCATTTGCCTTTTTTGCGTCCTCTTCTGTAAATTCTCCCATATGTTTTGGATTATTCATTCTATCTTGGACTTTTTGAGAATACTCGTCCCAAATTGAACCCCCAATTAAATTATTTTTTCCCATAAGTTTTTCCTTTTATTTATAATGGTTTGGATTGTAAGCATAGGTGCTTGAAATTGCCCTTAATCTCTTTGCAGCATTTTTAATCTGCACTGCAGCATAATCAATCTCTTCTTCTGTATTAAAACGCGACAAAGAAAGCCTTAAAGCCGTATGTGCTAAATCATTTTCAGCCCCTATTGCTTCCATAATAGGATTACTCTCCAAATTTTCGCTCGCACAAGCTGAACCCGTGCTTGCCGCGATATTGTTTTGGTTTAAATCCCAAAGCATTGCTTCGCCCTCAACCCCTTTAATACTTGCAAGTATGGTGTTTGGAACGCGTTTTTCTCTGCTTCCTACAACCGAAGTATCTTTTATGGATAAAATTTCATCTTCAAGCTTATCTCTTAGTCTTCTAATATGAGAATCTTCAAAGCTTATCATAGAATCAGCAATTCTTAAAGCCTCTCCCATTGCGACTATATAAGGCACATTTAAAGTTCCACTTCTAAGTCCGCCCATATGATCTCCGCCGTGAAAAAGCGGAGTGAGTTTTAAACCTTTTTTGATAAAAAGCCCTCCCACTCCTTTTGGTCCGTGGAATTTGTGGGCTGAAAAACTTGCAAAATCAACATCAACTGCTCTTAAATTGACTTTAATCTTGCCTACAGCTTGAGTTGCATCTGTGTGAAATAAAGCTCCAAATTCGTGAGCAATTTCTGCCATTTCTTTAATGTCAAAAATCATTCCGGTTTCGTTATTTGCCCACATTATGCTTACAAGTGCAGTTTTATCACTGATTGCCTTTCTTAAATCTTGCGGAGTGCAAATTCCATCTTCATTCACATCAAGTTGCGTAACCTTAACTCCAAGATCTTTTAAAAACATAGCCGCTGCTGTTACAGCAGGGTGTTCTACACTTGAAATGATAACCTCATCGCGGTTTTTATTTAAAATATAATCAAAATAAACACTTTTTAAAGCCCAATTAATGCTTTCGGTTGCACAAGAAGTGATGACAATATCATCTAAATCACTCGCACCAAGCCCAGCATAAAGCTTATCCATTGCTTCTCTTAAAGCAGGGTGAGTTTGACTTCCCCACTGATGAAGGCTGTTTGGATTGCCATAAAATTCATTTAAAAAAGGAAGCATTAATTCATAGGCATTAGGGTCAAGCTGTGTTGTCGCATTGTTGTCTAAATACACTTTCATTATAAATTTATCCTCAATATTTATCTAAAAATTCAAGTTTTTAACTCTTTTTTAATTAGGATATTTTTTATCCTTAATTAAAATTAGAATAATATACATAAATTTATAAAATTTAGATTAAAAAGCACTTAAATTTTTATAAAAACGAGGGTAAATTTTAATTATGAATTTTTATAAAATAAAAAATACCCTGCTGTATTTTTTGTCAAGTTTTCATTGCTCTCATAGGAAAAAAGCTTATAATTCCTTTTAAAAAAGAAAGAAAAAAGCTCTTCTTGAGTGTGAAGTTTATCCACCCAAATGGGATTGTGCTTTTGTGTAAAATCCAAAAAATTATAAGAACATTATTAATTAAAGTAAAAAAATTTACATCATCACATTCAAATACGAATTTAAAATTTTATTTAAACTCATTTGTCTTTGGCGGCGGTTTAAGAATTTTTCTACTGAAGAATCACGTTCTAAATTTGCATTTTCTATTCTTTGTTTATCTTCGCTTTGAGTTTTATAATCCTCTCTCATTTCGTTAAATTCTTGCTTGATTTTTTGAGTGTAGAGTTCAAAAATCGAGCTTGAATTTGTAAAATCCCTTAAATCCAAATCTTTTTCATAATTGATATATTGTTGATAAAACACTGAAAGTTTATCTTGCGAAGTCGTATTTTTATCCACTCCATTGACATATAAATACAAGTCAAAGCTCATTCTTTGCTCATTGTTTTGCTTCAAAAAATCATCAATATTTTCTTTTCCTTCCAAAATATTATATAAATTCTTGTGTGAGCTTAAATCAAGACTTGCAGGTTTCATAAAAAATTGAAATTCGCTTTCATTTTTATCTTTAAGATCTTGGTAAATAAAATTCATCAAAAGCCCACTTTTAGAAACTTCACCTTCCCTTGTAAGATAAGGCTTCAAAATTTGGTTATTTGAAGTGTTTGTTAAAGCTTTATCAAAACCAAAATCAACGATTTTATTATCAAGCATTAAAGTATTTAAACCTGTATTTTGAGCCTTTGCTTTCTTAAGTTCCTCTGCATTTTGGTAAATGCGATTAATCTCCCCTAAAAATTCTCCATTATTCGTTGAGTATCCTCTAACAAATTTAGCAATTTCACTGCGGTTTAAATTCTCATTGTCTTGAGTTTGAAATTCTGCGTTTAAAGACTTTAAAGCACTATAATAACGATTGAGCATATAAGGTAAATCCATTTTATTATAATTAATGTTTTCCTCTTGTTTCATAAATTCTTTTGCTATGCTACGAACACTTTTAATATTAATATCATAAGATTCTGGTAAATTAGCGATTTTATTCAAATCTTTGTCAAAAAAACCTTGTTCATCAATTCTAAAACCAAATTCACTCGCATAAGAAGTTGTAGATAGATTAAGAGCTGATGATTCACTTTCATCTTGTAACTGCAAAGCAAGAGTTTGGTTTTGTTCATTCAAGCCACTTAAATTTAAATTTGAACTCGAACCTTGCAAAGTATTAAACAAAGCCAAATTTTGATAAGGATTTACTGAATTTAATGTCATTGAAACTCTCTTCTTAAATATTGCTAAAAACTTATAAGCAAAAGCTGTGCCAAAAATAAATTAAGCATTAAAAAAGAAAAGTTGAGCTAAAATAATGCCTTTCATTAAAAAATAAGGAAAATTTATGCCAAAAATGAAAAGTGTAAAAAGTGCGCTCAAACGTTTCAAAGTCGGCAAAAATAAAATCAAAAGAGGTTCGGCTTTTAGAAGTCATATTTTGACAAAGAAACCTTCAAATAGAATGCGCAAACTTCGCACAGCCAAATATGTGCATAGCACCAATGTTAAAGCTGTGGAAAAGATGTTAGGAATTTAAGTTTTTGACAAAGTCATTCAAACTCCCCTTATAAACTTAAGGGAAAGTTCCAAAATTTGGACGCCAATTTGTGAAAGGAAACTGATATGGCAAGAGTAAAAACAGGCGTAGTAAGACGCAGAAGACACAAAAAAATTCTAAAATTAGCAAGAGGCTTTTATAGTGGTCGTCGTAAGCATTTTAGAAAAGCAAAAGAACAATTAGAAAGAAGTTTGGTTTATGCTTACCGCGATAGAAGACGTAAAAAAAGGGATTTTCGTCGCCTTTGGATCATTCGTATCAATGCAGCTTGCAGACTCAATGATTTAAGTTATTCTAAATTCATCAACGGACTTAAAAAAGCTGGCATTGAATTGGATAGAAAAATTTTAGCTGATTTAGCAATGAACGATACGAAGGCTTTTGCTAAGATTGCAGAAACTGCAAAAAAAGCTCTATAAAATTATTAACTAAAAATTTCGTCAATGTTTAAAAATGGATTTGGAATTTTTAGTTATAATAGCATTAAAGTAAATAATGCAAAAGGAAAATAATGAACACGGATATGAACGAAGCTTTGCTCAAAAGTGTTGAGGAACTTCCTCCTTTACCTGATACAATCAATAAGCTTAAAAAATATATTGATGAAGCTGGAGCTCACATAGTCGTTGAAAAAGTGGCGGAAATCATTTCTGGAGACCCTTTGCTTACAGCCAAACTTTTACAACTTGCAAATTCGCCTTTTTATGGTTTTACAAGTGAGATTAAAACCATAGCTC
>JAFLRU010000070.1 GCA_022511325.1 Campylobacter sp. | reverse complement strand
TCATTTAAATAAATTTTCGCGTATTTTTAACATAAATAATATAAAATTAGAATAAAAATTGATTTAAGGAGCATATATGCCTTTTGTAAATATTAGAATCACTAAAGAAAACGGCGAACCAACTATAGAACAAAAAAAAGAACTTATAGAGGGAGTTACGGATTTATTAGCGAAAGTTTTAAATAAAAACAAAGCAACAACTGTTGTAATCATTGATGAAATTTCTACTGATGATTATGGTTTGGGTGGTAAAAGCATCACCGAAGTAAGAAAAGCCGCAAAAGAAAGTAAAAAATAACTTAGAGCCTAGCTCTAAGTTAAATTAATGTTCCTCTTCCTCAACATTGTATTTTAAAAGTGCAATAAAACGATAAAAAATATGCACAAATTTAGAATAAGGCAAAAGTATAAAAAATGTGAGAATAAGACTTAAATGTAGCCAAAGTAAAGGTGCTAGATATTCACTTTCTCTTAAAAACATTAGTAAAAGTCCTGTAAAACTCACAATAAAAAGCATAAGAATAAAAACATAATCCATTTGCACACTTGTTTCATCAATAAGTCTTTTATCTGCACTAAGCTTTAAAGCAAATAATCCTAAGGTTCCAATACAAAGCAAAATTCCACCTACAAAACCAAAAAGCTTAGGAAGCTGTGTTATATCATAAGGTGCGTAAATATGCAAAAAATGATGATAAATTGCTCCCAAAGTCGTAGCAATAAAACAAAAAATAAAACCATAAGCTGTAAAATGGTGAAAAACCCTACGCACATTGCTTCTTTGCTCGTTTGGATAGGTGCAACCCTCACTTTTATGTCCCCCAAGATATTTAAGGCTTAAAGCATCTTTAAGAGTTTGAATAAAAGCTGAAAAACTTACATTTTTAAGTTCTATTGCTTTAGCGTATTTAA
The DNA here is from genome assembly GCA_022511325.1 of Campylobacter sp. Taxonomy (GTDB): domain Bacteria; phylum Campylobacterota; class Campylobacteria; order Campylobacterales; family Campylobacteraceae; genus Campylobacter_D. The sequence goes on along the minus strand of JAFLRU010000070.1, from coordinate 4,984 downwards.
CAATGCCTACGATTAAAGCGAGTAAAACCAAAATTCCCACAATACTAAATAAGCTTGTCATATAAGTATAAGGCATAAGCTCGAAAAAATCTCCATTTTGCGAAACCTTAGGCGTAAAAGCAAGATAAAAGCCCAAAAAGAAAAGAACCACAAAGATTAAAGTACTTATAAAAGCATTTTTTTCAAAAATAAAACTTAAAAAATTTGGAAAAGCGTATTTTTTATAACTTTGTTTTCTAAGTGCAGCAAGTTGTGCTGGTATAGAAACATTAAATTCGTGTGGTGGGGCGTATTGACAATCATAAAAACACTCCGAGCAGTTATGGCATAAATTCGCCAAATAATCCATATCTTGCACATTAAATTCTCTCTTTTTCTCCATAGCTGGAAAAACTGCACATAAACCCTCGCAATATCTGCAAGAATTGCAAATCACACAAGATTTTATAGCATCTTCATAAATTTGAGTTATTTTCATTATCTATCCTTTCATCACTTTTATAGCATTTTGTCCAGCTAATCTTCCAAAAACCGTTCCTATACTCATACCAAATCCTGCAACATAACCTTGAGTGAGAATATTTCCAGCCATAATCTCACCTGCCGCAAAGAGGTTGTTAAATAAAGTTCCATCATCTTTATAAACTCTTGCATTTTTATCTACTTTAACTCCCATATAAGTAAAAGTAACACCCGGTCTTAAAGGGTAGCAATAAAAAGGTGGAGTATCAATCCTCAAAGCCCAATGTGTTTTTTCAATCTCCAAGCCTTTAGTAAAACAATTATCTTGTATAGTATGATTAAACTGCCCATCAACCACGCTTTTGTTATATTCATCAATGGTTTGTTTGAGAATGTTTCCATTAAGTTCTATTTTTTGTGCTAATTCTTCAATAGAATTTGCAACAATAGGTGGAAAAAGCGAAGGCATATAACAGCTTTGTACCTTAGAATCTGTGATAGAATAAGCAATTTGATCTTCTTGATTTGCCACAAGGCGTCCCCAAATCGCATATCTTTTAGGCCAAAAATCCTCACCTTCATCATAAAATCTTTTCGCGTTTTTATTTACCACTATGCCCAAAGAAACGCAATCTACACGAGAGGCTATACCTCCATCATATTTAGGAGTTCTCGCGTCAATGGCTACCATATGTCCTTGGGTAGGATCACCTATGATTTGAGCTTTATTTTTTTGTAAGGCTTTAAGCATTTTGCCTTGATTAAACCTTGTTCCACGAATAAGAAAATTTCTTGCCTTTTGACCCCAAGCTTCTTCAAGCCATTCTAAATTTGATTCAAAACCTCCACTTGCGATGATAAAAACTTTAGCCCTAAATTTTACTTGTTGATTTTGCTTTTTATCTAAAACTAAAGCTTCTTTGCAAGTGCTTTCTTCAAAAATCAAATCGAGTGCTTCAAATTCATAAAAAATTTCAACGCCTAAATTTTTTGCTGTGTTAAAATAAGCGTTGATTAATGATTTTCCACCCCCTAAGAAAAAAGCATTTGTGCGTCCTAAATGCAAAGTTCCACGCATAGAAGGTTGAAATCTTACTCCATTTTTTTTAGCAAATTCCACAGCTTCTGGGGTGTGAGAGATTACAAATCTTGCGTATTCTTCATTGGTTTGTCCCTTAGTAACTTTAAAAACATCTTCAAAAAATTCATCTTCGCTGTAAGCGTCTGTTAAAACATCAGTTGGAGCATTGTGCATAGAACGCAAATTTCTTGTATGCTGCGAATTTCCACCTCTCCATTCTTTTGGGGAGCTTTCAAGCAAAGCAATTTTTAAAGCTCTATTTTCACTCGCTGCACTCATAGCTGCACATAAAGCTGCGTTTCCTCCGCCAATTACCACAATATCATAATCATAATTTTGCATTTTTACTCCTGTTTTTGTTGTTTATCGTAGATTCCACCTTTTCTAAAAAGTATTAAGGTTGAAATTAAAGAACAAATTGCTGCAAAAGTAAGCCAATACGCTGGTGAAGCTGGATCATCTGTCTTTTCAATTAAATAAGTCGCCACTGCTGGTGTAAAACCTCCAAAAAAGCCCACAGTTATAGAATACGAAAAAGAAAAACCTAAAGCTTTAACATTTTTTGGCATAACTTCAGATAAGGCACAAACCATAGCTCCATTATAAGCACCAAAAATAAAACTTAGCCACAACTCAACTATAATTAATTTTGTAAAAGTAACATCACTCGTTAAGAAGTGTAAGGCTGGATAAGCACCAATGCACCCTAAAATCGTCATCGTAATCAAGATAGGCTTTCTGCCGATTTTATCCCCTAAATATCCTGAAAATGGAAGCCAAAAAGCATTGCTAACACCTACAATAGCGGTTACATAAAAGCTTTCAAGCTTACTAAAGTGCAAAACCTTGTTCGCAAAGGTTGGAGTGTAGGCTGTGATAAAATAAAAAGTTACGGTTGTCATCATTACAAACATTATACCTAAAATAATCACAGCAAGATTTTCCTTTATATTTTGAAATATAGCACTAAAAGTTTTAGGTGCGTGATGAGATCTTGCTTGAAATTCAGGAGTTTCATCTATGGTTCTTCTTATATAAAAAATAAAAGGCACAATCATACAGCCTATAATAAAAGGAATTCTCCATCCCCAAGTTTCCATAATCATATCGCCGATAAAATAATGCAAAGCGACGCCCAAAGCCCCTGCAAAAATCGTAGCAATTTGTTGAGAGCCACTTTGAAAAGAAACATAAAAGCCTCTTAGGTGTTTAGGGGCAATCTCGGAGAGATACACACTTACACCTCCTACTTCAGCTCCCGCACTAAAACCTTGCAAAAGTCTGCCTATAACAACAATAATAGGAGCTAAAATTCCTATTTCTTCATAACCTGGGCATAAAGCAATGGTAAGAGTTCCAAATGCCATTAAACCTAAGGTTAAAACAAGTCCTTTTTTTCTGCCGTGTTTATCCATATAGCCACCAAGAACGATAGCTCCAATAGGACGCATTAAAAATCCCATACCAAAAGCCAAGAAGCTCTGCATTATAGAAATAAACTCATTTTCTGCCGGAAAGAAAATTTTAGCGATGAATGCAGCATAAAACCCATAAACTGCAAAATCATACATTTCTAAAAAATTTCCGCTAGCTACGCTAAAAATCGTTTTAGCGTCTTTTTTAGCTTGTGATGTCATAATAATCCTTAAAAAAATAATTTTTGAACTTAATTATAAACTATTTTTATAAAATTTCATTTTAAAATATTTTTTTGTATTCAAAAGTATTTTTTAAGTTACAAAATTACTCATTTAAGGACTTAAACTCTCTTAAATTAATAAAATATCTCTAAAAATTTTTAAATTTAAATAAAAATAATTTCACTTGTGGTTGTATTAAGAAAAGTTATAAATATTTAAAAAACTTCAATTTTATTTTTTTACCTCTTTGTTTTCAACTTTAAATTTGGGTTTTAATCCAAACGAGCGTCAAAGTTTTTAAGAGAATTCTCATCAAATTCTTTGTAAATTTTCTATAAACTTAATATTTTGCAGATAAATTTGAAAAAATTATTTTAAATTTAAGGCTTGAAGCATTGCAGTTTTAATTTTTTCTTGCTTGTTTTTAAGATTAAAAAAAAGTTCAAATGCAAAAACTCCTTGCCATAATAGCATTAAAAGTCCGTCTTTATACTCTACTTTATTTTGCTTACAAAGTTTTAAAAAAGGCGTTTCTTTGCCATAAATAACCTCAAAAGCATAATTTGTGTGGGCTAAAATTTTTTCTAATAAAATTTGATTGCAAGGTAAATTTTCATCATTTAAACCTGCCGAAGTTGTATTGATGATAAAATCAAAGTTAAAATCATTTAAATCCTCATAAAGACTTGTTTGAAATTCTTTAAAATGAATGAGTCTTTCTTTAGAGCGATTGGCTATGCAAGGTTGTATCCCTTTTTGTTTTAAAGCATATGCAATTGCACGAGCTGTTCCACCTGCTCCTAAAATCAAAGCTTTTTTGACATTTTTAAAATCCTCTATAGCTTTTAAAAATCCTGTCGCATCGGTATTGTAAGCGTGGAGTTTGTCATCTTTTAGAACCAAAGTGTTCGCACTGCCAATTTCTTGTGCGAATTTATCTTTAACATCAGCTATTCTTAAGGCTTCTTCTTTAAAAGGTAAAGTGATGTTTGCACCACTAAGTTTAAGCTCAAAAAATAAATCACGAAGCTTATTTTCATCTTGCAAATGATAACGTGTATAAATGCCATCAAGTCCTAAAAACTCGATAGCATTATTGTGAATTCTAGGCGATTTAGAATGCTTAATCGGGTTGCCTATAACACAAAAAAACTTCATTTTAAAGTGAAAGAAAACGCTTCTTTTGCAACTTCTTTGCGAATTTTTTCAAGTTCGCTTGCAATAGTGTTTTTATCAAAAGGACCGATTAAAACCTTAGTCATCTCTTTGCCATTAACACTTGTTTTATAAAGTTTATAATCATAGCCTTTTTTCTTAACCTCGGCAAGCTCTTTAGATTTTTGGTCTAAATTATTTACAGAAAAAATTTGCACATAAAGTCCCGGAACTAAACCATCTTTTGGGCTTTCTTTTGCCTCAACCTTTTTAAAAAGCTCTTTTGTATCTGTCTTTTTTGGTTGTTCTTTAGGAGTTTGTTTAGGTTGTTCTTTAGGTTTGCTTGGTTGAACTTGTGGCTTAGGTGAAGCCGGTTCTGCAGCTTTAGGAGCTGGTGGTGTTTGTTGAGGTATTTGCTCTGGCTCAGGTTGAGCTGGAATTTCCTCGTTAGGTGTTGTGAAATTAGCGTTATCTTGGATCGCAGCATTATTTTGAACAACATTTGTTTGGGAATTTGTTTCACCTTCAATTTGTCTTCTTAGAGCTTCGAACTGATCTTCTGGAGATTCATTTTGAGTGATAGGAACATTTTCAAAACTATTATCGTTTGAGGCTTGAGTGTTTAAAGGTTCAGGTGGTAAAATAT
>JAFLRU010000007.1 GCA_022511325.1 Campylobacter sp. | reverse complement strand
CTCAAAATGTGTTTTAGCCTCTTCAAGAATACTCTTACAAGTAAATTCTTGGTCATTTTTAATATGCAAAACGCCAAAAATTTGGTTATCCTCACGTCCTGTATTAAGGTTAAGCTCAAAGGCAAAAAGTTTTAAAAAACTCAAAGAAATTAAAATAAAAATTCGTTTCATAAAAACAATTATAGCAAAACTCTTATAACATTAACAATATTGCAAAAATACTAACGCACACACAAAGTGTTAAAATAAAACTTTGTTTAAAATTTAAACGCAAATTATGTTCGCCCTCACCCTTGATAAAAAAGGCATAAATAATAACCTTTAAATATCCATAAAGCATAATAACCGAACTTAAAGCCACCAAAATGGCTAAATACCAATAATCTTCAACGATTACAGAATAAAGCACAAAAAATTTACCCCAAAATACACCAAAAGGAGGAATTCCTGCTAAAGAAAGCACACAAATAGCTAAAGAAATTGCTACAGCGGGTTTTTTAGCCAAAAGCCCTTTTAAAGACTCAAAACTTGTATTTTTATAAGTGCTTAAAATTAAAAATACTCCATAATTACTAAAAGCAAACAAAATCCAATACCAAAAAACAACAAAAAAGTCATAAAGCTCTGAATACACAATATTACTATCAAGTAAAGGAATCATACTTGCTAAAACAAAGGAAGAATTTACCACTGAACTATAAGCAAACATTTTTTTAACATCTTTTTGTGTTAAAAAAGCTAAAGCCCCTACAAGCATCGAAAAAATTACTAAAACCGTTACAATATTTTCAAAACCACTCGCTATTAAAATGGAAAAAATTCTCATCACAACCACAAACATAGCAATTTTTGGAACAACTGAAATGAAAGCAACTAAATTCGAATGAGCCGCATAATAAACATCTCTAAGCCAAAAATGAAAAGGAGCTAAAGAAAGTTTAATTGCACAAAGAACAAAGATTAAAACTCCTGCAGATAAAAGCAAAATATCTGGTTCTGTGTTTTGTAAATTTGATATTTTATCAAAATTTAACTCAAGTCCTCCTGTTTTAATATAAATCAAAGCACAAGCTAAAACAAAAAAACCTGAACCTACAGCTGCAACACTAAAATATTTAATCGCCGCAGAAATTGAATTCCTAGTTCCACGCATTGCTATAAGAGTATAAAGAGCCAAAGATGAAGCTTCGAGTCCTATGAAAATCAAAACTAAATTTGAACTCGAAACCATAAGTATTAAAGAAGCAATCATAAATAAAAACAAAGCGTAAAATTCACCTTGATTTTCCTCTTTTTCCATTAAAAGATACAAAAAAGAAAAAAGTAAAATCACCAAGGAAGCAATAAAAGAAAGAATATCATTGTTTAAAGTTCCTAAAAAAGCATTTTTAAAGCCTTGTTCATTAAGATTATAAAGAACAAGAAAAAAACTGACAATCAAAGATAAAGCACTAATACCAATGAAAAAATTGCGGTGGAGTTTATAAAAAGATGAACAAAATAGAAGAATGATTGCCACTGCAATTAAAAACAAAAAAGGATACGATAAAGAGACATTCAAAAGTTCCAAATTTAAATAATCATTTAGCATTGCTTTCTCCTATTTTAGATAAAAACTCCAAAGTATTTTGCTCAACTGCTCTTAAATTCATAATTTCTATCAAAACATTCACATTTTTTTGTATAGGATCTAAAAAAATCTTTGGTGCAATTCCTAAGTAAAAAATTAAAAAACATATAGGAATTAAAGCAAGAATTTCTCTTAAATGAAGTTTAAAGCCTGTGATTTCTCCTTCTTTTTGCATAAAAAACATTTGTCTAAAAACACTTAACATATAAATCGCACCCAAAATGACTACAAGTCCAGCTAAGAAACTATAGAGTAAATTCACTTTTGCAACCCCTAAAAGCACTAAAAATTCACCTACAAAAGATAAAGTTAAAGGTAAAGACACGCTTGAAAGAAGCACCAAAGTAAAAAAAATCGTAAAAGACGGAGCTTTTGAAGCTAAAGAATGATAAAAACTAATATCTGTAGTTTTATATCTTTCATATAAACTTTGTGCCATTAAAAATAAAGCCCCAGTTACAAGCCCGTGTGCAAACATATAAAATACTGAACCACTAAGTGCTAAGTTATTAAAAGAAAAAATTCCAAGCACAATAACACCTATATGAGAGATAGAACTATACGCAATGAGTTCTCTTAAATCTTTTGCCTTATAAGCAATCAAAGCACAATACACCACACTTACTATACACAAAGCTGCAATTAACGGTGCAAAATACACACTCGCATCAGGAAAAAGTGGCAAACAAAATTGCAAAAATCCAAAAGGTGCCATTTTAAAAGCTACAAGCATTACAGAAACTAGAACGGGTGAAGTCGCATATACCTTTGGTGCCCAAGTGTGAAAAGGAAAAAGTGGGGCTTTAATAGCAAAGGCAAGAAAAAAGGCAAGAAAAAGAAAAATCTGTTCTTTAAAACTTGCTGCAGAGACATTATTTTTCCAAATTTCTAAATCAAAAGTCCAAATATGTAAAAGATTATAATTTAAATATGCAAGATAAATCATTGCAACAAGCATTAAAATCGAACCTAAAAAGGCGTAGATAAAAAATTTAATCCCAGCTCTAAAATCTTTTCCATAAATACCAATGATATAAATGAGTGGTAAAAGTGAAAATTCCCAAAAAACATAAAAAAGCAAAGCATCTAAAGCACTAAAAAGACCCATTATTGCAAATTCTAAAAAGAAAATTGCACAAACCATAGCTCTTTTTTCGATTTTTAAAAATAAAAAAGAAATAAAAATCATCAAGGAACAAAGTAACATTAAGGTTAAAGCTATGCTATCTACGCCAATGTGATAATTGAAAAAATCTAAAATTCTAAGAGAAAGCCTAAAATTAAAATCTGCTCCATCTAAATAATCTATAAAAATTTTTCCATTAAGTGCTAAAATCATTAAGCTTACACTCACGCTAAAAATTTTAACTCCACCACGATTTAAAATAAGCACTGCAAACGCAGCAATTAAAGGAAAAAATATCAAATAATTTAGCATATTAAACCACCCACACTAAAAGAAGTAAAATAACAAAAGCAGCCACTAAGAACTTAAGCATTAAAGAAAGGCTATTTGGCATTATAAGATTTTTTGCAAAAGAGGATACAAAGCAAGAAATCTTTTCAACACAAGCATCAAAAATATAAATATCACAATGTCTAAACACAGAGCATAAACTCCCAAAAGCATTCACTAAAATTTCTTGGTATAATTTTGGTATAAAATATTCATTACTCAAAAGCTTATAAATACTTCTTTGTTCTACACTAGGTTTAAACCAAGCTTTTTTATAAGCAAATATGGCTAAAAGCACTCCTAAAATTGCTGCTACACTTGCTAAAATCATCACTAAAGTATTTTGTGCATTAATAAAAACAAGTTTGGTTTCTAAGTATTCAAAAAATTTATGTTCTAAAAATCCTGAAACTATAGCTAAAACCACTAAAGGACTCATTGCTAAAAGTGCAATTTTACTCGCTTCGTGCGGGTGCAAAGAATGTCTTTGTGGAGTAAAAAATACAAGCATTAAAAGTCTAAAACTATAAAATGCAGTCATAAAAGCAGCCACTAAAAGCACTAGAAAAATTCCATGATGAAAAGAAATGAAAGAATAACCTAAAATCAAATCTTTTGAGAAAAATCCTGCAAAAGGATAAATTCCAGCCAAAGCCAAAGAACCTACAGTCATAAAAATCGCTGTGATTTTTAAAGGTTTATAAAGCCCACCCATTTTCTTAATGTCTAAATTATCATTCATAGCGTGCATAACATTTCCAGCACCTAAGAAAAGTAAAGATTTAAAAAAGGCGTGTGTTACTAAGTGAAATAAAGCAATTCCGTAAGCTCCAAGTCCTGCTGCTACAAACATATAACCAAGTTGCGAAAGAGTAGAATATGCTATAATGCGTTTTAAATCATTTGCTACTAAAGCCATAGAAGCAGCAAAAAGAGCCACAAAAGCACCGATAAGCGAGATAATATAACTTACTTCAGGAACTAAATCATAAATTGCACTTGCACGAATCACTAAATACACCCCAGCTGTAACCATAGTCGCAGCGTGAATGAGTGCAGAAACTGGCGTAGGTCCTGCCATAGCATCTGCAAGCCAAGTATGGAAAGGAAATTGAGCGGATTTTCCCATAGCACCTATGAATAAACAAGCCGCTATAAAAACTAAAGCTAAGTGATTTACGCTTGAAGCCTTATCAAAAACCTCTTCGTATTTTAAAGTTCCCACTTGATAATAAAGCCAAAAAATTCCTAAAAGCATTCCTAAATCTGCAATTCTATTCATTATAAAAGCTTCATTTGCGGCAAAGGAATATTTATTGTTTTTATACCAAAAACCAATAAGCAACCAAGAACAAAGTCCAACACCTTCCCAACCAACAAAAAGCCCTAAGAAATTATCACTCATCACCAAAAAAAGCATAGAAAATACAAAAAGGCCTAAATAAGCAAAATATTTATTAAAACCCTCATCCTCTTTCATATAAAAAATGCTATAAAAATGCACCAAAGTCGCTACAATTCCTACAACACTCATCATCACCAAAGAAATGCTATCAATATCAAAACCAAAAGAAAGTCCAATGATACTAATCCATTCAAAAAGTGTAATATTAAAACTTTGATTATTAAAAAGTAAAATTAAAGAACTTAGAGCACTAAGAAAAATCAACAAAGAGCAAATATAACCTAAAATAATTTTCCTTTGACTTAAAGAAAAAAACGAAGCAAGTAAAAAAGATACCAAAGGACTAAAAAGTGAAATTAAAGCTAAATTTTGCATTTTAAGCCTCCACTTCTTTAAGACTTTTAAGTTCTAATGTGCCTTTTTTCCTATACCAAAGCACACAAAGAGAAATTCCTACAGCTACCTCACAAGCTGCAACACCCATTACAAAGAGTGCAAAGACTTGTCCATTCAAGTCATTATGCATTTTCGAAGCAGCTACTAAAACCAAATTTGCACTATTGAGCAAAATTTCACTTGAAATAAAAAGCATAATCAAATTTTGTCTTTTTAAAATTCCTATAAGTCCTACAACAAACATCAAAATAGCGACAATAAAATATTTTTCTATCATTGTTTTTCCTTAAGAAGCTCTTTGTGAGTAAGTATTATGGCACACACAAGAGCAATTAAAAGCAAAAGTGCAATAAATTCAAAAGCTAAAAGATATTTAGAAAAAATTGCAAGAGCAAGTTGTTTATTTATATCAAAAAACGCAATTTCTTGTAAGGGCAAATCTGTGCTCATACGTTGAATTTTAAAGCCACTAAACATTGCTAAAAGTAATATTGCACTCAAAATAACCAAAGTAAAAAAGCTTTTTTTAGCTTTTAAATTCTCTTTAAATTCCTTAGAAGCGTCAAAAAACATCATTGCAAAACTATAAAGCCCTAAAACAGCTCCACTATAAACAATAATTTGAATCACACCTAAAAATTCTGCATCTAAAAGAAAATAAAACCCTGATAAAAAAACCATTCCTGCAGCTAAAGCTGAAAGAGCATAAAGCATATTTTTACTCAAAACTGCTATTAAGAAAAAACCTAAAACTACCACGGCAAAAAAATAAAATGCTAATTCTTCTATCATTGTGAATTCTCCTTAGCAGTTTGTTCTAAATTTTCTTTGCTTTCTAATTCTCTAGCCTTTAAAACATCATAATAATTTGGCGTTTTTTTCACAAAATTATCTGCATCTTTTCTAAGACTTCCAGCCCCTTCAAATTCAACTTGATTTTTAAGTTTATCTAGTGGAGTAAGAAAATCTTGCTTGTAACCAAAATATGATCTTTGTTCAGCGGCATTTTCATATTCTTTTCCATGAACAATAGCAAGTTCAGGACAAACTTCGGCACAAAAACCACAATAAATACAACGACCTAAATTAATGCTATAATTTCCAACTTTTTTACGATCATTTTCATCTAAAGAGGTTTCCATTCTTATACAATTACTAATACAAATTTTTTCGCAAAGCCCACAACCTATACATCTTTCATTTTCACTTTCTATAAAACGCATTAATCTATGAACTGCTCTGTATCTTTCATTTAAATGCACTTTTTCAAAAGGATATTTAATTGTAACACTGTTGTTTCTTGTAAGCATTTGACGCATTACTACAAAAAGTCCAACAAAAAGCTCAAGTTTGATGCTTCTACACAAGGCTTGAGAGATTTTCTGCCAAGCTGTAGTGGGATTTTTTCTTTTTTCATCAACTAAATAATAATTTTTCATCACAAAACCCTTAAATAAGAACTGCAAAAGCAGTTAATAAAAGATTAAATACAGCCAAGGGAATTAAAATCAAATAGCACATTTTCATCACTTGGTCTGGACGAAGCTGTGGAAAAGCAGCTCTTGCCCAAAAATACCAAAAGAAAACAAAACTTGATTTTAAAATCATCATAATCCAACCCGGAATAATCCAAAAATCATTAAATCCTCCCAAAAATAAAAGCACAATAAGAATTGCTCCAGCTATCATACTTGTATATTCACCGATAAAAAACATACCCCAACGAAGTCCTGAATATTCTGTTCCATAACCTGCAACAATGTCCGCTTCATTTTCACTTAAACAAAGAGGAGTTCTATTTGTTTCAATAAATAATGCAATCACAAAAAGCACAAAAGCTAAAGGTTGTTTGAAAATCAGCCAAGAAAAAATACCATCACTTTGATAATTGTTAATTTCTATCAAAGAAAAAGAACCTGTAAGCATAACAATGGCAACCAAAGCTAAAGCTCCAACACTTTCGTAAGAGATGATTGCAACTAAGGCTCTTGCACCACCTATAATAGAATATTTATTATTGCTTGCAATTCCACCTAAAAATATCGCATAAAAACAAAGCCCTGAAGTACCGATGACAAAAAGCAAAGCAACATTAATATCTGCAATAATAGGTTCAATTGTGTGTCCAAAAAGAGTAAATTCCGGAAGCATAGGAATAGCTGCTAAAGATACGAAAGAACAAATAGCTGCAATTAAAGGAGCAAGTGCAAAAATAATTTTTTGTGAATTTGAAGGGATAATATCCTCTTTAGTAAAAAGTTTAATCATATCCGCTACAAGTTGGATTAAACCAAAAGGTCCAACCATATCAGGACCAATGCGTCTTTGAAAGTAAGCCAAAACCTTTCTTTCTGCATAAGTTGCTAAACCTGCTAAAGATGCAAAAATTGCTAACACAATCAAGCATTTTATAAAGGTTTCAAAAGCAAAAAAAGCAAAATCACCCATTGTTTGCTCCTATTTTTGAAATTTCAGCACAGATAAATCTTTCATCAAAAAATTCTAAAGTATCAATTTTTTCATCAAAATACGGCAAATACGCCCCACTTTTAAGATTTTTATCTACCTTAATGCTTAAACTTAATTCTTTACCCTTAAGTTTAAGCTTAATCACTTCTTTATCTTCTAAACCTAAATTTGTCGCTAAACTTTCGCTCACACCTAAAAAAATTGCTTCATTTAAGGCACTAGAACGATTAGAAAATCTACCAAATTGATAACTAGGATTTGCACTATAAAGTAAAATCTCATTTCCTTTAGGCTCTAAATTTTGAATATCTGTTTTAGGTGGAATGAATTCTAACTCAGCCTTTGTTTTAAAAGCTTCTAAATTTAGAAGATAGCCTCTTTTATTTTCCGCTCCATTTGTATAATAGTTTTCTAAACTATCAAAATCAAGTGGAGAAAAACCTTTATTGATAGGAAGCCTTTTAGTGTAAGAGATAGTATAAGGTTCATCAAAGCCCAAAGCATTTGCTAAATCATTTAAAAAATAACCCTCAAATTCTATGACAGCATTTGTAGGAACAATTCTTTTATCATAATTTAAGAAAGTTCCTTCTTGTTGATTAAGACTCGAACTTGCTAAATCACTATGTTCCTCATAAGAAAAGCTAAAATCTCCTCTTTCGTTGTATCCTAAGGTTTTACCTTCGGCATTTTTTGCCAAATCACAAAGTAAAGAAACCCCTAAAGTATTCGTATGCGTAGGATTTAAAAAGACTTTAAAAGGCGTTGTTCTTTGCACAAGTGCTAAAAGCTTTGCAAGTTTTAAAGCCTCCTTGTGGAAATAAAAATCGCTTCCTATTACCAAAGTCAAATTGTTTTTCTTAAGAAGCAATTCTTCTAATTTATCCTCATCTAAACCTAAATTTTTAGCAAAAACTGAACGCTTTACTTCTATATTTTTTTTGATTTTTTTATTGATGACTTTCTTAACCTCTTTTTTAACTTCATTTCCGTTTTCATCTTTTTCTAAAACTTCCTCTGTAACTTCCTCATCAATGCTTTCTTCAATCTCTTTTAATTCTTTAATCACAAAAGAACTTAAATCATTTTTTATCTTTTCATCTTGGGTAAATTTTTGAAGCAAAAAGTATAAAATTTGCTCTTCTTGCCCACTTTTGTGGATACAAGAAATAAAATTCTTAGAGTATTTTTGCACGCCTAAATCCTCTAAAGGATGAAAATAAAGCCCAGAACCTTTATTCATCACCAAAGCATTATTAATCTTATAGCTTAAAGTTGGTGCATCGTATCTTAAAAGAGTCCCGCTAACAACTAAAAAATCACTCTTAACAATATCTTCGCTCGTAGCATTATAAAACTCGCCTGCATTTTTGATAAATTCTTCTAAGAAGGTTTTAAAAGCTAAAGCTTCATCATTGATGAGATTTAAATCAAATTTCTTTTTAAGATTCTGTAAAATCAAAGCTTCTTCGTTTGTGATAAAGCTATTAAATTTAATATTTTTAATTTCACCATTTTTGATAAGATTTACTAAATTTTTAAAAGCTTTTTCATCTTTTTTTGCCTCATTTTGGGTATCATAACCATATCTTGCAGCTTTATTTAAACTCGCAAAAGCAAAATCATTGCTCACTCTATAAATTTTAGGTTTTTGCACACTAATACCACTTTGTTTTATATCATAATACATCAACTCACAATCGCTAGAATGCGGGTTTGAAGCAGGAATTCTTTTAAGCTCCCAAATGTTTGAAGTGTATTGAAATTTCGCCCCAACTAAAGCTCCTGTAGGACAAACACTAGTGCATTCTCCACAAAAAGAACAATCTAAAACATCTCCATTTGCTGGAGCAATCAAACTTTTTTGAAATTTAGTCCAAATTGCATAAGCGTCTTTACCCATACTTTCCTTAAAAGTATTATCAACGCTATCTCCTCCTCTTGGAGTTGTTTTTAAAGCACTTTCACCAATTTTATCTTTACAAACGGTAACACATCTTTCACAAACTATGCAAAGTGCAGGATCATAATTAATAAAACCCCATTTTTTATGAGGTTTGTGAGTATCTTTAATCCAATGATTTTGAATATTTACTCTTGACTTATGGGTGAAATTTTGAAGCTCACACTCTCCTGATTTATCACAAACTCCACACTCTAAAGGGTGATTAATACAATAAGCTTGCATAATTTCATTACGCTCATCCCATAAATTTTGTAAATCACTTTCAACAACCATTTTATCTTTAGCTTTAGTATTACAAGAATAAACTTTTTTTCCATCAGCTTCAACCATACACATACGACAAGCTAAAGTAGGACTACAACCACTTAAATAACAAATTGCTGGGATAAAAATATTGTTTCTTCTAGCAATATTAAGAATATATTCGCCCTCTTCAAAAAAACATTCTTTGCCATTAATGGTAATTGTCATTTTGCTTCCTTTACGCGAATTTGAATGAAATCAAAACCTGAATTTTCAAAGTCCAAAAATCCTATGGTGCCTTGTAAATTTTCATCTAAACAAAGCTTGGTTTTAAAATTTAAATTTTTTGCACTAATTTCTACAATTTGTCCCTCTTTACACTTTGCAATCTGCAAAAATTGCTTAGAACACTGCAAAAATTTATTTCCGGTTTTTGCATTAAAAAGCACTAAGCCATCATAGTTATCAAGTTCTTTAAGTTCATTAAATTTTGCATTTGTAAAATTTTGTATTTCCTCTTTAGAATCTATAATTTCAAGTTTAAATTCTTGACTTAAAAAGTTTAAAAAATATTTAATACTCTCAAAATCTTTGTGAAATTTTAAATTTGTATCCATAATCAACCATTTTGCATTTTTTAAAAAAGTCAAAATTTCCAAAGCTTCCTCTTCGCCAAAGCAAGATTCCGCACTTAAATACCCCTCATCAAGCAAACTAAATTTATCGTCATTTTGTAATTTACAAAGTAAGGCTAAAACAAAAGAAATACTTGCAATCTCGCATTTATAGAATTTTGCACAAAATTTTTTATCTTCAAGACAGGAAATATTGATATTATCCCCTTTAATTTTTTCGCATAAAGCTTTATTTTTAAGACTTGGCATATCTAAAAAACATAGTGCTTTTTCATAACTCATTTCAAACCTTTTTAATGACTATAGTCCAATCGACTTGATTGAATTTCAAAGAATTTAAAAGCTCGCAACCTTGCTCTTTAACAAAAGAAAAACTCTTTTCTACAGCTGAAAAATCACCAATTTCAAAAAGCACAACCAAAACTTCGTTGATTTTTGCTTCTTTGATTGTTTTTGACAAATCTTCAAAAAAATTTGCACTTTTTCTTAAATCTACTCTTCTCATCGATCAATCTCACCTAAAACAAGATTTACATTTCCCATAATGGCTATAACATCAGCCAAATAAGTTCCTACAAGCATTTCTTCAAAAAAGGCACAATGCCAAAAACTTGGTGCTCTAGCTTTAAGTCTATAAGGTCTGCTATTTCCATCTGAATGAATGAAAAAACCAAGCTCACCCTTAGGACTTTCGGTTGGAACATAAACCTCACCCTTAGGAGGTTTAAGCCCTTGCGTAATCAAAACAAAATGTTGCATTAAAGAGTAATTTTGAGTTAAAATTTGCTCTTTGGATGCACTCACATATTCTGGGTGATTACACAAAATTTCAGGTGGAGTATCTTTATAAAGCTTAACACATTGTTTAAGTATTTTTAAACTTTCTCTAAATTCCTGCATATAAACCTTATATCTTGCATAAGAATCTCCTTGAGTCGCATAAGGCACACTAAAATCGATTTCATTATATAATAAATAAGGTTCTTCTTTACGAATATCATATTGAATGCCGCTTCCCCTTAACATTACTCCTGTACAACCCCAATTTAAAGCACTATCTTTACTAACAACTCCGACATTTTCAGTTCTTAAACGCCAAATACGATTATCATCAAGCAAGTCTTCATACTCTTTTACAGATTTTGGAAAATTCTCGCAAAATGCTAAAAGTTCAGCTAAAAATCCTTCAGGTAAATCAAGCATTACACCACCAATTCTCATTGATGAATGTGTAAGCCTTGCTCCGCAGTATTTCTCAATCAAATCAAGCACGTATTCTCTATCTTTAAAACAATACAAAAATACACTCATTGCACCAATATCAAGGGCGTGTGTAGCAAGCCAAAGCAAATGAGATGCAATGCGGTTAAGTTCTAAAAGCATCATTCGAATTACAGCTGCACGACGTGGAATTTCAAGTCCGCAAAGCTTTTCAACTGCAGCACAATAAGCATAATTATTTGCTGAAGCAGCAATATAATCCATTCTATCGGTGGTTGGGATAAACTCTTGATATATCATATTTTCAGCCATTTTTTCCATACCGCGATGCATATAACCTATACAAGGACGTGCTTTAACAACTTGTTCCCCATCAAGCTCTAAAATCAGACGCAAATTTCCGTGAGCTGAAGGGTGCTGAGGACCCAAGTTAATAATCATCTTAGAATCTTCTTGCTCAAAGACTATATTTTCATAATAAGGTTTTAATTTGCTAGGAATTTGCATTTTAACGCCTTTGTTTTAAAATTTGAGCTTGATCGCGTTTGACTTTTTTAACAAAAAACACCCCGTCATCTTCTTGATATTCTTGTTTAGAAGAAAGTTTGCTAGGAGCTTCACCTTTTTTGGTTTCGTGGTAAATTCTTGAGAATTTTGAAGTATCTTTATCATCAACAAAGCCCGGATCTCTTTGTTCTTCTCCTACAACTTCACGATATTCTTTACCAAAAATTTTATCAATCTCATACCATCTTGCAAACTCATCTCCTCTTAAAGGATAAGTTTTAAGTAAAGGATGTCCAAACCAATCATCAGGCATTAAAATACGTTTTAAATTAGGGTGATTGATGATGAAAATTCCAAACATATCATAAATTTCTCTCTCACTCCAATTCGCTCCTTTAAAAACACAGCTTACACTTTCTAATTTTTCCTTAACTCCCACAAAAGTTCTAACACGCACTCTTAATCTCTTACTAGGATTTAAAAGCTGATAAAAAACCTCAAAACCATTTTTTTCTACTACAAAATCAATCGCACTTGCTTCTGTAAAAGCCACATAACCTAATTTTTTAAGCATTTGTAAGACTTTAACATTATCTTCTTTTTTAATCTGTACCACCCAAAAATCAAGTTCAACAAAAGAAGATAAAAGCTCAAATTCATTCTTAAGCACCATAAAATCTTCTTTAAAAGCACTTTCCTCTACATTAATTTTTGGAGTGTGTGGAGCGTGATAAAATCTATCTTTGTAATAATTTTGAAGTTGAGCATTTTTTTTATCACTATAAGGTCTCATTATACCAACCTTTTTGGTGCTATTTTGCGACTTGCTTTTTGCTTTCTAATCTTTTTTTGTAAAATCATTAAAGCAAATTGAAAACTTTCAGGTCTTGGGGCACAGCCGGGAACATAAACATCAACAGGAATAATCCTATCCACACCTTGAACAGTAGAATAAGTGTTGAACATACCACCTGTATTTGCACAACTTCCCATAGAAATAACCCATTTAGGATCAGGCATTTGATCATAAAGTCTTCTTGTAAATTCAGCGTGTTTTTTACATAAAGTTCCAGCAATAATCATCACTTCAGAATGTCTAGGACTTGCCCTAAAAATTGTTCCAAATCTATCAAAATCATATCTTGAACCACCTGCTGCCATCATTTCAATCGCACAACAAGCAAGTCCATAAGTTAAAGCCCATAAAGAATTGCTTCTGCCCCATTGCACAAGTTTATCCACTGTGGTTAAAACCACGGGCAAACCTTTAGCATAATCTACTTGATGCTCTGCCATTTAAACGCTCCTTTTTTATAGGCGTATAAAAAACCTACACCTAAAAGTAGAATAAAAATAAAAACTTCCCAAAGTCCAAACCAACCTAAATCCTTAAAAATTAAAGCCCAAGGGAATAAAAACACGACCTCAATGTCCAAAAGTATAAAAATAAGTGCGATGATAAAAAATTGAGAATTAATTTTATTAGCTTGTTTTACAGGAATAGGACCGCACTCATAAATTCCAAGTCCTAATTTTTTGCGGTTTTTTGCGGCAAGCGCGTTGCCTATTTTTGAAGCTAAAAAAACGATTGCGAAAAAAATCACGCTTGAAAAAACCAACATTAAAAAAATGCCAAAATATGGATAAGCCGTATCTATATGGGACACTTTTTTCTCCTTATTTAAAACTTAAAAAACTTCAAAATACAATAACCAAAATTAAAAATATACATAATTTTATCTTAAAATTTCTATAAAAGTTTAAAACTCTATAAATTTTAATTTTAAAGTTTCATTTTTTCACATTTGAAATTTTTTAAAAATTCTTCTTGATGTGTAATAAAAATGTAAGAAATGGTATTATTTTCTTGATATTTTTTTAAAAAACCCAAAATTTTTTCTATATTCATAATATCAAGCGAACTTGTAAGCTCATCTAAAATCAAAAATTCGGGTTTTAAAATCAAAGCCCTTATAAGTCCTATTCTTGCAGCTTCTCCTCCGCTTAATTGCAAGGGTTTAAGTCCAAGCAAATCCTTGTTAAGTTCAAAAGATGAAAAAAGATTAAAAAGCTCTTTTTCATCTCTTTTTAAACCACAATAATCATACACATCAAAAAGCGAAGTTTTTATATATTTATAGGGATTTAAAGCAAGTTTTTGTTCTTGAAAAAGATATTGAATTTTTGTTTTTGATTTCTGTTTTTGAGTATATAAATTTTCTCCTCTATATAATACTTCTCCACTGCTTGGAAGTTCAAGAGAGCATAAAATTCGAGCTAAGGTGCTTTTACCGCTTCCACTTTCACCAAAAATTGCCAAATTTTGCCCCAAATTTAAAGAAAAATTAAGATTTTGAAAAACTAAAATACTTTGTTCTTTTAAATACCAATGTTTCTTTACAATGAAACTTTTACTTAAATTTTTTACTTCAAGCATAAAATTCCTTATAAGCTTTAATCCAACTACTTGGAGTTTGAAAAAATTCACTCGTAGGTAATTTTTGCAAAACCTTTCCTTTGTCTAAAAGTAAAATTTCATCACTTAAATTCTTGGCTAAATTTAAATCGTGAGTGATGAGGATTAAATTCATTTGTTTTTTAAATTCTGTTAAGAGTTTTGAAATTCTAAGTTCGTTTTCTTTATCTAAAGAAGCAGTGATTTCATCGCAAATGAGATATTTAGGCTCACAAACTAAAGCAAGGGCGAGATTAACGCGCCTTAACATTCCAACGCTTAATTGATGAGCATAAGAATGCCACAAAAGGTCTAAATCTTTAAATCCTAAATTCTTTAAACATTCAAAAGCCTTTTGTTTTCTTTGTTTTGTGTCTAATTTTGTGTGAGTTTTTAAAACGATATGAAACATATTTCCAATATCTAAAAAAGGATAAAAACTCAAATGTGCATCTTGTAAAATTAGTGCTACCTTACTTCTAAATTTTCTCAAATCTTTTTCTTTAAGCTTCAAAGGCTCTTCATTTGCCACAAAAAAACTTTTCGCACTTAGTTTATAATTTTTATCAAAAAGTCTTATTAATGCACGACTTAATAGGCTTTTACCCGAGCCACTCTCCCCCAATATCGCTAAGGTTTTTCGCTCTTCTAAAATAAAACTTATGTCTTTCAAAAGTGTTTTGTTTTTAAAGCTTAAATTTAAATTTTCAACCCTAATCATAAATGAATTCCCCAATGCTTTTGCAAAAAATTACCAAGCCACAGCAAAGGCAAGATGAGTATAAGAAGTGCTAAAAGCGGAAAAACTATAACCCACCACGCTCCTACGAAAATCGCTTTACTTGCCTCATTAAGGATATTTCCAAGACTTGGAATTTCAAAAGCAAGTCCCAAACCAAAAAAACTCAAAGTCGCTTCTGTGCTTATAGCGTGAATGATATTTAAAACAAAAAGTAGGAAAAGAAGGGAAAAACAAGGAGGAAGTAATTCTTTAAAAAATGCCTTTATTTTAGAACTTCCAAGTAAAATTGCGGCTTCATAAAATTCAAGTTTTTCTAAGGCTCTTAATTCACTTTCAAATAATTTAGCAATAAAAGGATAATGTGAAAGTGCGATGATTAAAATCATACTGATAAAACTTCCGCCTATAAAACTTTGAAAAAACATCATCAAAAGTAAAGATGGCACAGCCAAAAACATATCTAAAATTCTCATAAAAAAACCATAAAAAAACATTCTTGCAAGCAAAACATACAAAAGAGCAAAAACTAAAGCAAGTAAAGAAGCACAAACTCCTATAAAAACAGAAGTTCTAAGAGCATAAAGCACTCTTGAAAAAAGATCACGCCCTAACATATCTGTTCCAAAAAAATGACTCTCATTTGGAGAATTATAAAGACTTGAAAGATTACTCATACTTGGATCATAAGAGCTAAAGCTTGGTGCAAAAACTAAAAAAATCACAAAAACAAAACAAAGATAAATTCTAAACATTTAAAACCTTGTTTAATCTTGGATTAATGAGCCTATTCAAAAAATCTGCTAAAAAAGTAAAAAAACTCACAAGCAAAACACTAATAAAAATTAGGGCTAAAACCACAGGATAGTCTTTAAAAATAATGCTTTTTATCAAAAGCTCTCCCACTCCTGCGTATGAAAATACACTTTCTATTACATAAGCTCCCATAATAAAACTCAAAGCACTTGCTCCAAAATAAGTTATGATAGGATTTAGAGCATATTTAAGCACAAAATGCAAATAAATTCTTGTTTTGCTTAGTCCTCTTGCATAGGCATTTAAAACAAAATTTTGCCCGAAACTTTCAATCAAAGCATTGCGTCCTATACGCACAAAAACTGCCAAATGCGACAAAACAAGCACACTCATTGGTAAAATCAAGTGTGAAATTCTATTTAAAAAATCTTGCTCAAAACCTAAATCACTTGTCCCCAAAACAGGTAAAATTTGAAAAATTGCCCCAAAAATCAATATAAAAATAAGGCAAAGAGCAAAAGAAGGCAAGGCAAAAAAGCTTATACTCAATAAATTAATAATTTTATCAACAATTTTATCTCTATAGACCAAAGAAAGCAAGGATAAAATGATAGAAAAGACAAACAAAAATCCCAAAGCACTAAGCGTTAAAATCAAAGTATTAAATAAACGCATTTTGAGTAAATTTACAACTTTTTCTCCGCTTATAAAAGATTCTCCAAAATCCCCTTTTAAAACCTTTGAAAGCCAAATTTTATATTGAGTGAATAAGGGTTTATCAAGATTTAAATTTCTTTCAACTTGTTCTTTAATCTCTGGATTTATAGTATTTACACCTTCGCTAAAAGCTACACTGGCTTTACTATAATGAAGCAAAGCAAAACATAAAAAAGTGCTAAAACAAGCGATTAATACACTCCACACAGCTCGCTTTAACACTAATCTTTGCTCCATTCATAAACATTCCAAGAAAACCCTACGCCGTGATGCCCTAAAATCATAGGTTTAATTCCTTTGATATTTTTATCATACACTAAAGCAAAATCCAAATATACAAGAAAAATAAAAGGTGGGTCTTCATTTATAGCATCAATAAATTCTTTGTAATATTTTAAACGCTCCTCCTGCTTAAAAGAGGTTCTAGCTTTAATGAGACTTTCATCGACTTTAGCATTATGATAATGCCCGAAATTCCAACCTTTAGGATTTAACTTTGTATCGTTAAAACTCGTAAAAACATTAAAAGTATGAAAATCAGGATCGTATGGACTGCCCCAACCGATTAAAAAACTATCCACTTTAGAATAATCAAAACTCCCAGCGAGCTTAGTTTTCACATTTGTTTTAACTCCGATTTTTTTAAACTCGCTTTGCAAAATTCCAGCTAAAACCACGCGTAAAGGATCATTACTCATTGCATAAATGTCAAATTCTAAAAGCTTAGAATCTTTTTCATAAAATCCTTGTTCATTTTTCTTAAATCCTGCTTCTTCAAGCAAAAATCTAGCTTTTTTTGGATTATAATCAAAAGTTTTAAACTCACCCTGATTTGCCCAAGAAAGTTCCAAAGGGTGAGAAGCTTTAAAACCATAATCGTGCAAGATATTTTTAACTATCATTTCTTTATCTACCGCATAATTCAAGGCAAGACGAACCTTTCTATCTTTTAAAAACTCGTTATCAAGATTAAACATCAAAGCTCTATAATCTGCTGATTTTTCTCTTAAAATTTCAAATTTAGAGTCTTCTTTAAAAGTTTTAAGCAAAGAACTTTCAATCAAAGCTGCATCAATTTGAGAATTTTTAAGAGCTAAGGCTGCAACATTTGGGTCATTAATGCGTTTTAAAAACAATCTTTGAGTTTGCACCTTACCCAAATGATAATTTTCATTTGCCTTAAATTCCATATATTCGCCTTTTTTCCATTGAACAAATTTAAAAGCACCTGTTCCTATAGGATTTTGGTTAAACTTGTCTGTATTTAAGTCTTTGTTTTCAAGCAAATGAGCGGGGATTATGCCTATGCTTAAAGCGTCTAAAAAGGCAGGGTATGGATTTTTAAGCGTGATTTTAACCTTATAAGGATTTAGAATTTCTACTTTTTCAAGCTCTTCAAATCTTATTCTTAAACTTGAATTATTCTTAGGATTTTTAAAGGCTTCAAGACTAAATTTAACATCTCTTGCATCAAATTTAACTCCATCGTGCCACAAAACATCGTCTCTTAAATCAAACTCATAAACAAGTCCATTTTGGCTTATTTTCCAAGACTTTGCCAAATCTCCTTTTAAGCTCAAATTCTCATCAAAGCGAGTTAAACCTGAAAATACAAGAGCAACGGCTTCATCGTGGTCCTCGCTAAAAGCCGGATTAATACGAGGAATTTCATTTTCTACCGCAAGTATGAGCGTATCTTTTTGAGCCAAAAGACTTATGACACTAAAACATAAAAAAATCAGTATTTTTAGCACGAATTCTCCTATAAATTTTTAACATTATAGGATAAAATGAAATTTAATGTAAGCCCCCTAAGGGGATATGTAAGAGCTTAACTTTATCTTGTTGTTTTTAAACTTATTATATTTTAATATTTTTAATCAAAATGTTCGACTAAATTTTTAGCTAATTCTTTGATATTTTCACCCAAAAGTTCTGAAATTTCACCATTTTGTGCAAGAAAAATTCTATCTGCACTATCAAAATAAGAATCATCGTGCGTGATTGCAAAAATGGTTTTACCTTGCTCTTTAAGAAGAGGCAAAAGTCTTTTATAAAAAAAGCGGCGAAACACAGGATCTTGGTCAGCCGCCCATTCATCAAGTACCAAAATATCACGCTCCTCTAATAAAGCAATAAACATAGCCAAACGCTTTTTTTGCCCCATAGAAAGTTTGGTAATGCTAATATGATTATTTTCAACGCTTGTTTTGCTCTCAAGCTCTAAAAATTTAAGCCAAAAATCAATCCTTTCTTGTTTTGCAAATTCCATATCTTTAAGAGTTTGAGTGAAAAGATGAAAATCACTAAATACAGCACTAATAAGTGAGCGGTATTTTTGTATATTTTCATCATCAATTTTTTCATCATCAAGATAAATGGCTCCGGATTTTGGCTTAAAAAGCCCTGTTAAAAGCATACAAAAAGTGGATTTTCCGCTTCCATTTTTACCGATTAAAAAGATGAGTTCTCCTTTTTTAAGGCTTAAATTTACAGGATTGAGCTTGAAATTTTGATAGGAAAAGCTTGTATTTTCGAAACGAATTTCATTCCATTTGATTTTTTCTTCACTCAAAGCAAAATTTTCTTTGTAATTATCAAGCTGTAATCCTGCGATTTTATCAAGTGCAATCTTTGCTAAAATCAAGGTTGGAACTGAACCCATCATAGAAACCAAATAAGTTCTTAAAAAAAGTATGGATAAAGCAATGGTAGTTGCATTTTCTATGCTTGTAAGCTCAAAATACAAAGCCAAATAAAATTGCACACCAACTAAGGCAAGAAGAGCGACATTAGTAAGATTGTTTGAAATATTATTTAAAACATTACCTTTTATGCTATGTATTTTCTTTTCTTCAGCCTTTTGTTCAAATTCTCTCTCATAATAATACTTGGCTCTAAAAGTATTGATGATAAGCTCTTTATGTCCCTCGAGTATATTTTGATAGTTTAAATTCAAAGCATCATCACTTTCCCTTGCCTTTCTAAAACATTTATAGACTTTTAACATTAAAAGATGATTGCTAATTACAATGAGTAAAATCCATACAAAACAAAGCAAAAAAAGCTGTGGAGAAAGATAAAAAAGATAAAAACAAGTGCAAAGGATTAAAATCAAAGATTGTAAAAATTCAGGCAAACGCAAAAGTCCAAAAGATACACTCCTTACATCAGAATTCAAAGAAGCTAAGAGTCTTGCTTTACCGATTTGCTCTACTTTGAGCAAAGGTGTATCTAAAATTTGTTTTACAACGCGTCTTTGCATTTTAAAGATAAAATTTTGTCCAAAAATACTCAAACTAATTTCCACAAAAGAAGTGCTTATAAAAAACAAAATCAAAAGAATAATAAAATTAAAAATAGGAATTTGTTCTGCATTTTTAAGCAAAACTTCATTGATAAAAACTAGGGTTAAAACCCCTAAAACACTTGCAAAAAAACTAAGCAATAAAAAAATTAAAATTCTTAATTTATTTTGTTTTAAAAGTTCTAAGATAAAAGGCATACTTTCTCCAAAAATATCCAAATAATTTATAAAAATTTTTTATTGATAAAATGATTTTTTAAATTATAATTTTATTTTGATTAAATTTTCATCAAAAATTAAGCCGAAAAAATTATTTGAATATTAATTTTTTTACACTATAATTCTTAGCTTAAATAAAAAATTAGGAGAATTTATGTTTAAATGGCTATTATCGTTTTGTTTGCTTACTTTAGGCGTCCTTGGAGCAGATACCTATAAAACCAAAGTTGGAGAAAATCAAATTTTTGTCGCTTCTTTAAAAGACAATGCTGTTCCTAAAGATAGATTAATCCCTACAAATGAAAAAGATAAAAAACTTATTTCTGAGCTTTATAAAAATAAAAAAAATAATAAACATAATGTCGTTTTAATCAAAAATCCAAATTTCACAGCCCTCATTGACACGGGTTATTTAGATACTTTAGACAAGCTTGAAGCTTTTTTAGAAGACAATCAAGTAAAAAGCGAAGAGCTTGATTATATCATCTTAACCCACGCTCACCCTGACCATATCGGTGCTTTAATGGGTGAAAAAAATCCTTTTCCTAAGGCTAAAATTTTAATGGATAAACAAGAATATGATTATTGGGTTGATAGCGACAATGAAGACATCAAAAAAACCTTAGAAAAGCTTGAAAATAAAGAATTTTTTAGCCACGATAAAGAGCTTATCGAGCAAGATTCTGGACTTAGAGCCTTAGAAGCTTATGGACACACCCCGGGTCATAATATCATTATGATAGGAACAAATTTAGCTTTTTGGGCAGATTTGGTTCACGCTTTTGACGCGCAAATAAAAAGCCCAGAAATTGCTATAAGTTTTGATGTAGATAAAGAAGAAGCAATTAAAACAAGAGAAAAATTCTTTAAAGAATTTAAAGAAAAGAAAATCCAAATTTTAGGCTCTCATATGCCTTTTGTAGAACCTATAATTTTAACAAATTTTTAAAGGAGGAAAAATTTGGCAAAAGATGATGTGATTGAAATCGATGGCAATGTTGTTGAAGCTTTGCCTAATGCAAATTTTAAGGTAGAGCTTGATAACAAGCACGTGATTCTTTGTCATATTGCTGGAAAAATGCGTATGCACTATATAAGAATAATGCCTGGAGATAGAGTCAAAGTCGAATTAACGCCTTATAGTCTTGATAAAGGGCGTATTACTTTTAGATATAAATAACTCTAAGTTATTTAAAAGCTATTATTAGATATAATTAGAGTTTTTGCGACCTTAGCATCAAACTACGAAGAAGTGTTTTCAAAATTCACCACTTATTTTGAAAATAGTTGGTTTCTTAACCTGATGCACTCGCAATCAAGTGGAATTTTCAACACATAAGGAGAAACAAGGTATGAAAGTTAGGGCATCGGTTAAAAAGATGTGCGACAAATGCAAAGTAGTTCGCCGTAAAGGCATAGTTCGCATCATTTGCGAAAATCCAAAACACAAACAAAGACAAGGATAAATATGGCTCGTATTGCAGGGGTAGATTTACCAAAGAAAAAAAGAATAGAATATGGGCTAACCTATATTTATGGCATAGGGCTTTTTACTTCGAGAAAAATCCTTGATAAAACAGGAATTTCTTATGATAAAAGAGTTTATGAGCTTAGTGAAGATGAAGCTGCAGCTATTCGCAAAGAAATTCAAGAAAATTACAGGGTTGAGGGAGATCTTAGAAAACAAGTAGCTATGGATATAAAAGCTCTTATGGATTTAGGAAATTACAGAGGATTAAGACACAGAAAAGGTTTGCCTGTGCGTGGTCAAAAAACAAAAACCAACGCTAGAACTCGCAAGGGTAAAAGAAAAACCGTTGGTGCAAAATCATAAGGCGAAGTGTTAAAGGATTAAAATATGGCAAAAAGAAAAGTTGTTAAGAAAAAAGTTGCTAAAAAAAATATAGCAAAAGGTATTGTTTATATCAGTGCAACCTTTAACAATACTATGGTTACAATTACTGATGAAATGGGAAATACTATTGCTTGGAGTAGTGCAGGAGGACTTGGTTTTAAAGGTTCTAAAAAATCCACCCCTTATGCTGCACAACAAGCAGTAGAAGATGCTTTAAATAAGGCGAAAGAACACGGCATTAAAGAAGTAGGCATTAAAGTACAAGGACCAGGAAGTGGTAGAGAAACCGCTGTAAAAAGCGTGGGAGCTATGGAAGGAATTAAAGTAACTTTCCTCAAAGACATTACCCCTTTACCTCACAATGGTTGCAGACCACCTAAACGTCGTCGTGTTTAAATATAAGGAGAAATTATGGCAAGATATAGAGGACCTGTAGAAAAACTAGAAAGACGCTTTGGTGTTAGTTTAGCTTTAAAAGGTGAAAGAAGACTCGCTGGCAAAAGTGCCTTAGATAAACGTCCTTATGCACCTGGGCAACACGGAGCTAGAAAAGGAAAAATCAGCGAATACGGACTCCAACTTAGAGAAAAACAAAAAGCTAAATTTATGTATGGAGTGAGCGAAAAACAATTTAGAAGACTTTTTAGCGAAGCAGCAAGAAGAGATGGTAACACAGGGGTTTTACTCATTCAGCTTTTAGAACAAAGACTTGATAATGTCGTTTATAGAATGGGTTTTGCAACTACAAGAAGATTTGCGAGACAGCTTGTAACCCACGGGCATATTCTAGTAAATGGAAAAAGAGTGGATATACCAAGTTATCGTGTGGAGGCTGGAGCTAAGATTGAAGTGATTGAAAAAAGCAAAAACAATCCTCAAATTGCAAGAGCAATGGAACTTACAGCACAAACAGGTATTGTTGCGTGGGTTGATGTGGAAAAAGATAAGAGATTTGGAATTTTCACACGTAATCCTGAAAGAGAAGAAGTTGTCATTCCAGTAGAGGAAAGATACATCGTCGAGCTTTATTCAAAATAATAAGGGCTAAAATATGAAAAACATTAAAACATCTGCTTATACGCCAACAGAATTTACAATAGAAAATATCAGCGATACTGTGGCTAAAATCAGTGCTTGGCCCTTTGAGACAGGTTATGGAATTACTTTGGCTCACCCTTTGCGTCGTTTGCTTTATACTAGCACTATAGGTTATGCTCCAACAGCTATTCATATTGAAGGCGTAACCCACGAATTTGATAGTATGCGTGGTATGCTCGAAGATGTGGCTTTTTTTATTATCAATCTTAAAAAATTACGTTTTAAGCTTAAAAGCAATTCAGACAAAGAAAGTGTAGAATTTAGCTTCAAAGGACCTAAGGAAATTCACGGCAAAGATCTTAACAATAATCAAGTCGAGGTTGTTAATGCTGATGCGTATCTAGCAACTATCAATGAAGATGCAGAGCTTAAATTCACTCTTATCATTGAAAGAGGTATAGGTTATGTGCCAAGTGAAGAGATTAAAGAGCTTTTAAATGACCCTAAATTCATTGCTTTGGACGCTTTTTTTACTCCTGTGCGTGAAGCAACTTATGATATAGAAAAAGTTTTATTTGAGGATAATCCAGATTATGAAAAAGTGATTTTAACCGTTAAAACTGATGGGCAAATCACTCCAAATGAAGCTTTCCAAAATGCTTTAGAAGCAATGTATAAGCAATTATCAGTTTTTGATAAAATTACTAATGTTAGAAACATCATTAAAACTCAAGCTTCAAGCAATGAACTAGAAAGCACCAAATTGCTTCAAAATATCACAGATTTGAATTTGAGTGCAAGAAGCTTTAATTGTCTTGAAAAAGCTGGGATAGCATATATTGGTGAGCTTGCTTTGATGAGTGTTAATGAATTAGCAGGACTTAAAAATTTAGGTAAAAAATCCTTAGATGAAATTAAAAGCATTATGGAAAGTATAGGTTTTCCTATCGGTAGCTCTAAACTTGGTGATAACAGAGAGCTTCTTAAGAAAAAAATTGCTGAACTTAAAACAAATGAAGGATAAACAATGAGACATAAACACGGATATAGAAAACTTGGTAGAACTTCATCACATCGCAAAGCCTTACTTAAAAATTTAGCCATAGCTCTTATAAAAAGCGGTAAAATCGAAACAACTTTACCAAAAGCTAAAGAATTAAGAGTCTATGTAGAAAAGCTTATCACCCGTGCAAGACTAGGAGATTTTAATGCTCATAGAGTGGTTTTTGCGAATTTACAGGATAAAACAAGCACTCATAGACTTGTTAATGAAATTGCTCCTAATTTCAAAGAAAGAAATGGAGGCTATACAAGGATTATCAAAACAAGAATTCGTCGCGGTGATGCCGCAGAAATGGCTTTTATTGAATTTGTAGCTTAAGCCTTTTAAGCTTAAGCTTTGAATTCTAAAATATTATTGCAACTTTAAAAATTCTCAAAATTTCTAAATTTTTATATTGCTTTTTAAAGGTACCTAAATGTCTGCTCGTATATTTAATAGAAATTTTTTTTATTGTATATTTTCTTGTATATTTGCAAATATTCTTTATTTAGCTTTATTAAGTAGTATTAGACAATCTATAGAAAGTAAATATATCGTTGATTTTGTTCTTATACCATTAATTTATGAGTTGTGTTTCTTTTATTGTATATTTTTTATCAGTTCTTTTCTTCCTCTTAATTTTGGAAAAGTTTTACAAATTACAATTGTAATTATAATGTTTGCCAT
>JAFLRU010000069.1 GCA_022511325.1 Campylobacter sp. | reverse complement strand
CACATCTTAATGTTCAAATCGATACAAATTTAGGAGAAGCTTCAGCGGCTCTTAAATTTAACATTAATATCAAATATACTAAAGAAAATCAAAAACTTACTAGAGAAAACAGCAAATCCGCAGGAAGCTTTAGAGACATAAAAACTTATATTAATCTCATTGTAGAAAAGAATACAGAACCTGCAATTTGCGAAAAACTACTTGATGATGTTGAAAAATATTTCATCGGTGGTGGTGGAAGTTAATTTACTTATAATTTTATTTTAATTTTGCAAACTAATATTTTAAAACCTCATTATATCTCTTAAAAACACTTTTTTAACTTGATTGACATTTAAATACAATTTTATAATTATAGCCTCTTATTTAAGTAATTTTCGTTCTTAAATTTGCAGCGTGAGTGAGTGCTACAGCTATAGCATCACTTATATCTAAAGGTTTAATTTCTTTTGAAATTCCTAAAAGTCTTTTAACCATAAAAGCCACCTGCTCCTTAGTTGCTTTAGCTTTACCTGTGATGGCTTTTTTAACTTGCAAAGGTGTATATTCACTAAATTCTCCGTGCATTTGAAGAATTTTTAAGCTTAAAGCTCCGCGAAATTGTGCAAGTTTTAAAACACTTTTTGGATTGTAAGCAAAAAATATGTCCTCGATAGCCACCTCATCAAAACTATGTTGTTTAAATATTATGTCCATTCCCTCGCAAAGTTCAGTGATTTGATATTGTAAAGTTGAAGGTTTGATTTTTATAAGTCCCGCTTCTATGAGTGAATTTTTATTTTTATTTGCCTCAATGATTGCATAACCGCAAAAACGAGAACCCGGGTCAATTCCTAAAATTTTCAATTTTTATCCTTAAATTTATAATTTCACAGCTGTGAAATTCTTTGTATGTGAAATTTTAACCTTTTTTTATAAATTTTAGGATAAAATTATAAGTTTAAAATTAAAATAATCTAAAGAGGCATAATGGACGCTAGTGAGATATTAAACTCCTTTAAAAATGAACTTTCAGAAAGCGAATATGAAAATTATATTTCTCATCTTAAATTTAACGAAAAATTAAGCAAAGCAGACTTTCTAACCTTTAACGCTCCAAATGAGTTTTTAGCTAAATTCATACAAACCAAATACGGCGGGAAAATTGCCTATTTTTACGAAGTTCAAAGTGGAAATAAAGCCCAAGTTAGCATACAAACTCAAAATCAAAAAACACATTCTAAAAGCCATAAACCTAGTAAAATCGACATTGCAAATATTAAAATGCAAAGCACGATTTTAAATCCGTCTTTTACTTTTGAAAGCTTTGTTGAAGGCTCTTCAAATCAATATGCTTATGCAACTTGCAAAGCCATAAGCGACAAAGATAAACTCGGCAAACTTTACAATCCTATTTTCATCTATGGTCCAACAGGACTTGGTAAGACACACTTGCTTCAAGCTGTGGGAAATGCGTGTTTGCAAATGGGTAAAAAAGTGATTTACGCAACAAGTGAAAATTTCATCAATGATTTTACTTCAAATTTAAAAAGTGGAAGTTTGGAAAAATTCCAAGAAAAATACAGAAGCTGCGATGCCTTACTCATTGATGATGTGCAATTTTTAGGCAAAACAGATAAAATTCAAGAGGAATTTTTCTTTATTTTTAATGAAGTCAAAAACAAATTCGGTCAAATTATAATGACAAGTGATAATCCTCCTAATATGTTAAAAGGCATCACAGAAAGACTTAAAAGTCGCTTTGCTAATGGTATTATCGCAGATATTACTCCGCCAGAGCTTGATACAAAGATTGCTATTATACGCAAAAAATGTGAATTCAATGAAGTGAATTTAAATACTGAAGTGATTAATTATATCGCTACTTCTATGGGGGATAATATACGCGAAATTGAAGGAATGATTACGAATTTAAATGCTTATTCAAGGCTTATCAATCAAGAAATTACACTTGATATTGCCAAATCCTTAATGAAAGACCATATTAAAGATAAAAAAGAAAACATAAGCATTAATGATATTTTAGCTGCGGTAAGCAAAGAATTTAACATCAAAACAAGCGACATAAAATCAAGTAAAAAAACACAAAATATCGTTACAACAAGACGCATTGTGATTTTTCTTGCAAGAGAGCTTACAACTATGTCTATGCCGCAACTTGCAATGTTCTTTGATATGAAAGATCATACTGCAATTTCACATAATGTTAAAAAAATCAACGAGCTGATTTTAGAAAATTTAGAATTAAAAAACAAAATCGAGGAGTTAAAGAACAAAATTTTAACCAAAAGTCAAAGTTAAAGTGAAAAAATGTGAAAGATTTAAAAATTTAAAAAAATCAAAAACTATGGTAAAATAAATTTTTAAAACACTTTTTCACATTTTCAACAAGCTTATTATTACGATGAAATTTAAAAATTTAAATAAGGAGAAAAAATGAAACTTACCATCAACAAGAATACTTTAGAATCTGCTATTCTTTTATGCAACGCTTATGTTGAAAAAAAAGATGCTAGCACAATCACTTCCCATTTGTACTTTCACGCTGATGAAGATAAACTCATCATAAAAGCAAGTGATTATGAAATAGGA
This sequence comes from Campylobacter sp., assembly GCA_022511325.1. Lineage (GTDB taxonomy): Bacteria > Campylobacterota > Campylobacteria > Campylobacterales > Campylobacteraceae > Campylobacter_D. Next base: position 3,557 of record JAFLRU010000069.1, on the reverse strand, counting down.
ATTAACTATAAAATCAAGAAAATTAACATAGAAAATTCAGGTTTTGCAACGGCTAATGCTAAAAATATTGTTGATGTAATTAAGAATTTAAATAATGAAGAAGTTACTTTAGAAACAATTGATAATTTTTTATTCATTCGCCAAAGAAGCACAAAATATAAATTCCCTATGTTTAATCACGAAGATTTCCCAGAATTTCCAAATACAGAAAATAAAAACAAATTTGACATTGACTCAAGTGATTTAAATAGATGCCTTAAAAAAATCCTACCAAACATTGATACAAATAATCCAAAATATTCTTTAAATGGAGCATTTTTAGACATTAAAACAGATAAAATCAATTTTGTAGGAACAGATACAAAAAGATTAGGAATTTCAACTTTAGAAAAAAACAACGATAAAGAATTTCATATTAGTATCCCTAAAAAAGCTATCATAGAAATGCAAAAGCTTTTTTATGAAAAGATAGAAATTTTTTATGATGAAAATATCTTAATTGCTAAAAATGATAATTTTGAATTTTTCACTAAACTTATCAATGATAAATTTCCAGATTATGAAAAAGTTATTCCTAAACAATTCAATCAAGAATTTAATCTTAAAACTGAAGATTTTGTAGATTCTTTAAGAAAAATCAGTGTTTTAACTGAAAAAATGAAACTTCACTTTAATAAAAATAAGATTGTTTTTGAAGGCATTAGCCTTGATAATATGGAAGCTAAAACAGAGCTTGAACTTGAACTTGATGTGAAAGAAGAATTCGCTTTAATCATTAAAATTAAATATCTATTAGACTTTTTAAATTCGATTGAAGAAGAAGAATTTAAGATTAAAATTAATGAACCTAATCTTGCTTTTATTGTGAGTTCTTTGGGACTTGAAGTGATTATTATGCCTATGGTTTTATAAGGAAATTGAATGGAAAATTATGGCGAAAGTAATATTAAGGTTTTAAAAGGTTTAGAAGCAGTTAGAAAACGCCCGGGTATGTATATAGGAGATACAAATGTAGGCGGACTTCATCATATGATTTACGAAGTTGTTGATAATTCTATTGATGAAGCTATGGCTGGACATTGTAGTGAAATAGAAGTAGAAATTACAACAGAGGGAAGTTGTATTGTAAGAGATAATGGACGCGGTATTCCTATAGGAATGCACCCTACAGAAAAAATTCCTACCTTAACTGTGGTTTTAACAGTTCTTCACGCAGGGGGAAAATTCGATAAAGATACTTACAAGGTTTCAGGGGGTTTGCACGGCGTAGGTGTTTCAGTTGTAAATGCTCTTTCAAAAAAACTTATTGCTACTGTGCAAAGAGAAGGAGGAGTTTATCGCCAAGAATTTGCAAAAGGTAAAACAACAAGTGAGCTCGAAAAAATTGCTTCAAGTGAGAAAAGTGGAACAACAATTGAGTTTTTTCCTGATGAAAGCATTTTTGAAGTTACAGAATTTGATTATGAAATTTTAGCAAAAAGATTTAGAGAACTTGCTTATCTTAATCCAAAAATCACTATAAGTTTTAAAGACAGACGCATAGAAAAAGAAGAGGTTTTTCATTTTGAAGGAGGAATTTCACAATTTGTAAGTGATTTAAACAAAAAAGAAGCCTTAACTAAACCTATATTTTTTAGTGTTGATGAAGAAGATGTCAATGTTGAAGTTGCTTTACTTTATAATGATACTTACAGCGAAAATTTACTTTCTTTTGTTAATAATATCAAAACTCCCGACGGAGGAACCCACGAATCAGGTTTTAGAATGGGACTAACGCGTGTTATAAGCAATTACATTGAAGCAAATGCAAATGCAAGGGAAAAGGATTCTAAAATCACGGGTGAGGATATAAGAGAGGGACTTATAGCTATTGTGAGTGTTAAAGTGCCTGAACCTCAATTTGAGGGACAAACTAAAGGAAAACTCGGTTCTTCTTATGTGCGTCCTATAGTTTCTAAGGCAAGTTTTGAGTATTTGAGTAAATATTTTGAAGAAAATCCTATCGAAGCTAAAGCTATTATGAATAAAGCTTTAATGGCTGCTCGTGGTAGAGAGGCTGCTAAAAAAGCAAGAGAACTTACGCGTAAAAAAGAGGGTTTAAGTGTGGGAACACTACCCGGAAAACTCGCAGATTGTCAAAGTAAGGACCCAATTGAGAGTGAAATTTATCTTGTGGAGGGTGATAGTGCTGGAGGTTCTGCGAAACAAGGACGCGAAAGGGCTTATCAAGCTATCTTACCTTTGAGAGGAAAAATTTTAAATGTAGAAAAAGCAAGACTTGATAAAATTTTAAAATCTGAAGAAATTAAAAATATGATTACAGCTTTTGGTTGCGGTATAGGTGATGACTTTGATATTTCAAAATTAAGATACCATAAAATCATCATTATGACTGATGCAGATGTGGATGGTTCTCATATACAGACTTTGCTTTTAACTTTCTTTTTCCGCTTTATGAATGAACTTGTAGTTAATGGGCATATTTATCTTGCGCAACCCCCACTTTATAGGTATAAAAAAGGACAAAAAAAGGAAATTTATCTCAAAGATGAAAAAGCTTTGAATGATTTTTTAATTGAAACAGGCATTGAAAATTCAAATTATGAGGGCATAGGACTCAATGATTTAAAAGATTTTTTAAAGCTTGTAGCAGCTTATCGCCGCGTTTTAAAAGAGCTTGAGAAAAGATTTAGTGTGATTGAGCTTATAAGGCATTTGATTGAAAATAAAGAACTTGTTAAAAAACCAAATCCTGAACTTTTTAAAATTCTAAAAAAATTCCTTGAAGATAGGGGATATAATATACTCAATCATTCTATCAATGAAAGTGAGATTCACATTTTTGTTCAAACTCAAAATGGTTTAGAAGAACTTATTATCAATGATGATTTATTCACACACCCTCTTTATGAAGAAGCTTTGTTTATTTCAGAAAAAATCAAAGAAAGAGATGTGAAATTTGAGAAAGATATTTTTGAGATTTTAGATGAAGTGGAGAAAAATTCGAAAAAAGGAGCCTATATCCAAAGATATAAAGGTTTAGGTGAAATGAACCCTGAACAGCTTTGGGAAACAACTATGGATCCAAGTGTGAGAAGACTTCTTAAAATCACAGTTGAAGATGCAGTAAGTGCAAGCAATACCTTTAATCTCTTTATGGGAGATGAGGTTGAGCCAAGAAGAGATTATATCCAAACTCACGCTAAAGATGTGAAACATTTGGATGTTTGAGCATCACTTTCTATAAAAGGCAAAGTCTTTTAAAATTTCTAATATATATGAATCTTTTGAGTTATTTTGAGAATTTTTATAGGCTTTGTCTTTAAAATGTAGTAAGCCTAAACTATCAATAAGTATGATTCTGTCATCTTCTAAAATAGCATTTTGATTGTAAGAACCTGCAATGAGGAATTTTCTATCCTTTAGGTTAAAAAGATTTTGTCCCATAGAATAATCCTGCGTAGGATTTATCACTCCAAAAACTTCTTGCATTAAAGTTGTGCTAACATCATAAGCACTTGATTTGGTATAAATATTTTGTGCGGCTTTGTGAGGAT
>JAFLRU010000068.1 GCA_022511325.1 Campylobacter sp. | reverse complement strand
GGTATAGCCGATACTGCTTATTTTGGACCAGAAAATGAATTTTTCATTTTTGATAGCGTTAAAATCGTCGATAGTGCAAATTGTGCTAAATATGAAGTTGATACTGAAGAAGGTGAATGGAACGACGATAAAGATTTTATCGATAGCTATAACACAGGACATCGTCCAAGAACCAAAGGAGGATATTTTCCAGTTCAACCGGTTGATTCTTCGGTAGATATAAGAGCTGAAATTGTGCAAACTCTCGAAAAAGTAGGACTTAAAACCTTTGTTCATCACCACGAAGTTGCACAAGGACAAGCAGAAATTGGGGTGAATTTTGGAACTTTGGTTGAAGCAGCAGATAATGTGCAAATTTATAAATACATTGTCAAAATGGTAGCTCATCTTAATGGAAAAACAGCAACCTTTATGCCAAAACCTCTTTATGGAGATAATGGTAGCGGAATGCACGTGCATATGAGCTTATGGAAGGACGGGGTGAATTTATTTTATGATAAAAAAGGCTATGGAGGTTTAAGCCAAACCGCTATTCATTACATAGGTGGAGTGCTTAAAAATGCAAGAAGTGTTGCAGCTTTTACAAATCCTAGTTCAAATTCTTACAAAAGAATCATTCCGGGTTTTGAGGCTCCTTGTATTTTAACCTATTCTTGTCAAAACCGCAGTGCAAGTTGTCGTGTGCCTTATGGAGTGGGTAAAAATAGTGCAAGAATTGAAATTCGCTTTCCTGATAGCACAGCCAATCCTTATCTTGCTTTTGTAAGTCTTTTAATGGCAGGACTTGATGGCATTAAAAACAAAAGTGTTCCTGTGGGTCCAATGGATGAAAATTTATTTGACTTAACCTTAGATGAAATCAGAGAAAAAGGCATAGAACAGCTTCCTCACACTCTAAGAGGCAGCTTGGAAGCTTTGATTCGTTATAATTCTTTTCTTAAGCCTGTAATGAGTGATGTTTTCATTGATGAATATCAACATTTGAAATTTAGAACTCAAGTTTGGCCTGTGGAAGCTAGACCAACAGCTTACGAGTTTAAAACCTGCTATTCTTGCTAAAATTTTAAGGTGTGAATTTCACACCTTAAAATTAGATTAATTTTTAAGAAAAATCAATAGGATCCATATCCACACTCACACCTTTGTAATTTAAAGCATATGCTCCAGCTTTCATTAAAGCCTTATGGGTATGAGAACGTAACAAAACATAAAAACGAAAGGTTAAACCGAGCATTTCAATCACACAAGCTCCATACCCCACAAGTTCTAAATCTTTTATATTTTTAAAGTCTTTAGTCAAATTTTCGCAAATTTTTTGTGCAACTTCCTTTTTCTTATCCTCTATAAGAACTCTTAGAAGTCTTTTAAATGGTGGATATAAGCCTTCTCTAAATTGAAGCTCATCTTTTAAAAAACTATCATAATCCTGTATATATTTTTCAAAAAAAGCACGATTTTTAGTTTGTAAAAGCACTCTTGCTTCTCCCTTACGCCCTGCTCTACCCGCTACTTGCATAGCTAAAGACAAACTTTCTTCACTCGCTCTAAAATTTGGACGCAACAAATACTCATCAAGCCCTAAAATCACGCTCAAATCCACACTATGATAATCGTGTCCTTTAGCAAGCATAGAAGTTCCAACCAAAATGTCAATTTTTCTTTCATTAAAATCTTTTAAAATTTTATTCAGTTTTGTAACACTCGTGATTTCATCACTATCAAATTTATTAATTTTTGCATTTTGAAATTCTTTTTGTAAAAGTTCGCATAATTGTGCCGTTCCCATTCTTTTAGCCTCCAAAAGCATTCCTTTACAATGAGGACAAAACTCATCAACTTTTTTAGAAAAATTGCAATAATGGCATCTTAGAATATTTTTATGCAAACTCATTGCCACTGAACAAAAGGGACATTGAATACTTTTGCCGCAACTTTTACAAAGAATTTGACGAAAATTTGCACGCGTAGGAATGAAAATAATAGCTTGTTTTTGATTGTTTAAACTTTTATTAAGCTCACTAAGTAAAAGTGTAGAAACACTAAGTTCATTTTCATCAAATAAAAATTCTTTTTTAGTTTCAAAAAAAGTGCCTTTAAGCCTAAAATATTTTTGTTTATAGAAACTTGTAAGAGAGGGAGTTGCTGAACCTAAAAGCACTTTGATATCACATTTTTGTCCTAAAAAAAGAGCTAAATCTCTTGCATTTATATAGGGTTTATTTGAAGCTTTGTAAGAATTATCGTGTTCTTCATCAACGATAATAAGCCCTAAATTTCTAAAAGGCAAAAAAAGAGCAGACCTTGCACCGGCGACTAAAAGAGCTTTACCACTCGTAAAATCCTCTAAATATTCTTGTTTTTTTTTCTTTGAAATTTTAGAATGCCACAAAAAAAAGCTATCTTTAAAATACACTTCAAGTCTTTTTTGCATTTGCGGAGTGAGTGAAATTTCAGGCATTAGAAGCAAAACCTGTTTGCCTTGCTCTAAATATTCTTTGATTAAAGCAATGTAAATTTCAGTTTTTCCACTTCCAGTATCTGCAAAAAGCAAAGAACTTGATTGTGTTTTTATGAAATTTAGAGCTTCTTCTTGCGAAGAACTTAATTTTGGGTATTCTAAAGAAGTTATTTTTTTACATTCATAAGGCTTAGAACTCTCAAAAGAATTTAAAACAAAGCCTAATTTACAAGCATAATAATAAGAAATAAAGCTTGCAAGTTCAAACTGCACCTTACTTAAAGTTTTTAGGGTGTTTTCTTTTATAGCTTTAGTTTGAAATTCGGGTTTTTGGACCTCTTTAATCACTATAGCTTTGAGATTTTTTTTGGAACCAAGCTCAATGATAACTTCACTTAAAACTGAAAGTTCCTCCTCGCTCTCATAAATTAAATTTTGTAAATAAAGCCCCTTAATACTAAGTTCATAATACTTCATAAAAGCTCTTTACACCATTTGCTATTAAGACATTCTAAAATACCTTCATTTGCATTATAAATAAAATCTACACTTTCTTTAGAACTTAAAAAAAAGCGGTAATGATTTAAACCTTGTTTAATCCAAGCCTTAGAATTTGAATACAAAGGCGAACTTAAAAGCGAATAAGAACAACAATTTATACCATTTTGACAAGCTGCAATCTCACTTTTTTCACAATAAAAAAGTTTTTCTTTTTCAAGAGCTATTTTTGCATTATCAAGAGTAGGACTAAAATACGGAAGCTGCTTTAAAGAAAATTCATTTCTCATCAAAGCAAGTGCAGAACTAAGCATTTCATAATCAGCTTTAAGTTTTAACAATTTTGCATCGTTTTTATTTTGATTTAAAAAAGGCACACAAATCGCAACTAAAATTCCTATGATTAAAATCACAAAAACAAGCTCAAGCAAGGTAAAAGCTTTTTTAATTCTCATTTGGTGGGAAGTTCTTCATTGATAGCTTTAATAAGCTTTTTAAGTTCTCTTTCTAAAATATAATTTTCATAACTTTTTTTAATAAAAGCATCGACAAAGCTTTTAAGCTCGATTTTTTGAGTTCCCCCTGAAATCAAAGCAATATCATCTTCTAAAAAATTTGCAAATTCCTCACTGCATTTAACGATGAAATCCTTTGCCGAAACATTAATAATGACTTGTTTTAAATTCTCATTTGCCAAGTACAGCCTCTATTTGTTTAACAATATCTTCGCTTTCCATATTTTTATTTTTAAGTTCTTCTTCTAAACGCATAATTTGATTACTTTTAGCTTCATTTTGAGCCTTAACACTCACAAGTTCATTTCTTAAATTTTCATTTTGCTCACATACTTCATTATATTTAGCTAAAAGCTCTTTAACTTTATCTGTCATTGTATTGATAATTTTGTCATCATACATCAATTTGCCTTTTTTTGGTTTTAAGTAAAATTTTTCGTAATTATAACAAAAAAAAGTTTCATTTTATATTTTCTTTAAAATTAATTTTAATTAAAGTATTTTTTTTTACAATTTTTGTTTTAAAACTATAAAAAGTGAAAAAATGTTTGAATTAACAAGTAATTTTAAACCAAGTTTCGACCAAGAACAAGCCATTGAAAATATTGTTAAAAGCATTAAAAAAGGCAATAAATATCAAACTTTGCTCGGTGTTACAGGCAGTGGAAAAACCTTTACGATGGCAAATGTGATTCAAAGGCTTAATATGCCAACTTTGATAATGTCGCATAATAAAAGCTTATGCGCTCAGCTTTATAGCGAATTTAAAGGCTTTTTTGCAAACAACCACACAGAATACTTTATCAGCTATTATGATTATTACCAACCTGAAGCTTACATTCCTCGCACTGATGTTTTCATAGAAAAAGATAGCTCAACTAACGAAGATTTAGAAAGACTAAGACTTAGTGCCACTGCTTCTTTGCTAAGTTATGAAGATGTGATTTGTGTCGCAAGCGTTTCTGCAAATTATGGTTTAGGAAACCCTAAAGAATATGTTGGAATGGTGCTAATTTTTGAGCTAGGAATGATAATAAATCAAAAAGAACTTTTAAAAAAACTTGTGGATATGGGTTATAAAAGAAATGATAATTTTTTTGATAGAGCTGATTTTAGAGTTAATGGCGATATTATAGATATTTACCCTGCTTATTATGAAGATGAAGTTATAAGACTTGAATTTTTTGGCGATGAGCTTGAAAAAATGTATCATTATAATGTTTTGGAAAATAAAAAAACTAAAGACTTAAAAAGATTTATTCTTTATCCTACAAGCCAATTTAGCGTTGGAGAAGTGCGTTTAAAACAAGCTATTAAAGACATAAAAGCTGAACTTTTAGAAAGACTTGCCTATTTTGAGAGCGAAAATAAACTTGTAGAATATCAAAGGCTCAAACAAAGAGTAGAATTCGATATTGAAATGCTTGAAAGCACAGGAATGTGTAAAGGTGTTGAAAATTACGCGAGACATTTAACAGGACTCAAAGAAGGAGAGACGCCTTATACACTTTTTGATTATTTTGCCATTAAAGAACGCGAATTTCTTGTCATTGTTGATGAAAGCCACGTGAGTTTGCCTCAATTTCGTGGAATGTTTGCAGGAGATAGAAGTCGTAAGCAAACCCTTGTAGATTATGGTTTTAGGCTCCCCTCCGCTCTTGATAATCGTCCTTTGATGTTTGATGAATTTATCCACAAAAATTGCAAATTTCTTTTTGTTTCTGCAACCCCAGCTCCACTTGAACTTGAGCTTAGTGGAAAAAATGTTTTTCATCAAATTATGCGTCCAACTGGGCTTTTAGACCCTGTGATTGAACTTAAAGACTCAGACAATCAAGTAGAAATTCTCTATGATGAGGCTAAAAAAGTTATAGCAAAAAATGAAAGAGTTTTAGTTACAGTTTTAACAAAAAAACTTGCAGAAGAACTTAGCAAATATTATCTTGAACTTGGCATTAAAGTTAAATATATGCACTCAGACATTGATGCAATCGAACGCAATGAACTGATAAGAGGACTTAGAACAGGAAGTTTTGATATGCTAATAGGCATAAATTTACTAAGAGAGGGACTTGACTTACCCGAAGTTTCCTTAATTGCGATAATGGACGCAGATAAAGAGGGTTTTTTAAGAAGCACCACAAGTTTAATCCAAACTATGGGAAGAGCCGCAAGAAACATTAATGGCAAGGTCTTGCTTTTTTGTAAAAAAACCACAAAGTCAATGCAAGAAGCCATAGACATTACAAATGAAAGACGCAAGCTTCAGCAAAATTATAATAAAAAGCACAATATCACACCAAAATCTGTGCAAAGAACTTTAGAATCAAGTCTTAAAAACGAACTTGATGATGCTGAAATTTATCGCAAAGCTAAAGAACTTGAAAAAATACCTGCAAATGAAAGGGCAAAAATCGTCAAAGAATTACGTAAAGAGATGCTTGAAGCTGCTAAAGCTCTTGAATTTGAAAAAGCTGCAATGCTTAGAGATGAGATTAAAAAACTTAAAACTTTGTAAGCTTTAATGCTTAACGTCAAATAAAATCTAAAGAGAGCATTTGCAGAAGAATTATCCTATCAACCTAGTCTTGTTTTAGCTCTTAAAATCAAAAATCTTAACAAATTTAAAACCCCACGCTTTAATGATTCACGTTAATGAAGATAATCATAACAATTAGCCTAGAAAATCGTGGCGGTGCTAGAATGGCTTACAGCGTTT
>JAFLRU010000067.1 GCA_022511325.1 Campylobacter sp. | reverse complement strand
CATAAAGCCATTTTAAATGGTTTTTAATAATTTCTAAATCAACTTTTTGGCTTTTATAATAGCTATCGTCCATTATATTTGTTTCAATTATCAATAAATCAGCATTGTCGATAGTATTCTTAAATCTTTCATTATTGAGAACATAAACCTTATGCAAAGCTCCACAACCTCCCACCGAGAGATTGCGACATTCAAAGTTATCGTCATTTTCACCACAAATTCCCGCATAAAAAGAATTTGGTACTCTTGAATTAGAAGCCCCGATTACAACAATATGCTTCACTTTCTCACCTTTTTAAATCTTGTGCTAATTTCTAGCTTTTCTACTATTTCCACTTTGGTTGGGATTTTATAGGCAGCAAGTTTATCTTTGCAAAAAGCCTTGATTTGTTTTTTAAGCTCCAAAGCACTTAAATTTATCCCTTCTTTTAAGACAACTTTTACTCCTACACTTTGCCCCGTAAGAGGATTTGCAATGCCAAAAACTAAACAATCTACAATAGATTCAAACTCTAATAATACCCCTTCAACCTCACTAGGTAGCACTTTTTCACCACCGACATTAATCAGCTCCTTATTTCTACCTATGATTTTAAGGTATTCCTCGCCATCAATATTTATAAGTTCAACCAAATCACCTGTGGCAAAATAGCCATCATCTCTAAAAGCCTCATTTGAAGCATTCAAATAACCTAAGCTTTGCGTTTTACTTCTCAAATACAGCTCGTTATTTACAATCTTGTAATCTATATTTTCAAGTTTTATATAGTTTTTGTGTGTTTTGGTTTGAGTGATTCCTATCTCGCTTGTGCCAAAGGTTTGATGAAATCTCACACCCTTAAATTCGGCTTTTAGCTTTTCAAGCAAAATATCAGGCATTTTTTCAGTCCCGTAAGTAATGAGCCTTAAAGAGCTTAAGTCATACTTTAAAGAAACTTTTGCAAGAAGCATAAGATTAAGCAAGCTAGGACTTGCAGGAAGCAAAGCAATTTTGTATTTTTCTATGTTTTGAGCCAAAATATCCACATTTTTTCTCTCCTTAAGGGCTATCCCACAAGCTCCCATACTTAGACAATTAAAGAGTGTGTTAATCCCGCCAATATGGTCGAACATCAAAAAAAGCAAAATATTCATTTTTTTGGGCTTTTTATCAAGGTAAGATTCTAAAAGTGTATCAAGATTGTGTAAAATCGCCTTTGGCTTACCCGTGCTCCCACTTGAAAATAAAATAAGTCCCGAGCTGCCCTTATTTTGCAAATCTTGCAAAAGTGCATTTGTGGATGAGGCTTTTTGGGCGTCATTTTGTGCATAAGAGAGGGTATTATCTTTAAAAATTACACTAATGCTTGCTTCATTTATCTTACTAGTTAGCTCATTTTCATCACTAAAAAGCCCAACAATTCTTTTACACTCAATACAAGCAAGCAAAAAAGCTATGGAATTTATATCAAAATCCCCTAAAATACCTAAAATTTGATTGTGCGGGATTGTTTTAAGAAGCTCTAATTTCTCTTTGGTTTTTAAAAGCAAATCCTTATAAGAGCTTTCTTTATCATCATAAATCAAAGCCTTAACTTGGAGATTATGTGAGCTTAGTTTTTGCAAAAAGGGGTGGGTAAAATTCATTCAAACACTCCCCCAAGATAAAGTGTTTGTCCTGTTATGAAATTGCTTTTCTCATCGATAAAAAAATCAATCACATTGACTACATCTTTAAATTCTCCAAGTCTTTGTAGAGCTTGTTTGGCAAGAAGTTTGTCAATTTGCTCTTGTGAGATATTTTTGATTAAATCCGTTTTTATGGGTGTTGGAGCAATGGCATTGACTCTTATATTAAAGGGAGCAAGCTCTTTAGCACAAGTTTGTGTAAGATTGATGATTGCTGCTTTTGAAGCAGCATAAATGGCTTCACCCTCTAATCTTAAAGGCGTGGCTATGGTTGAAAAATTCACAATATTAAGATTCTTAGTGTCTTTATGCTTCATCATCACCTTTGCAACCTCTCTTAAAAACAAAAATGAGCCGATGACATTGGTTTGAAAAATGCTCTGTGCGCTTGATTTTGGCGTAGTGAGAATATGATTCATCGCCGCAATGCCTGCATTATTAATGAGCGTATCAATGCGATTAAACTCTTTTTTGATTTGACGAATCATTTCCACAACAGCTTTTTCATCGCTCACATCAAGCTCAAAATGCCTATAATTTTTGTGATTGATACTTGCTTCTTTTCTCGAGCAACCACACACCACAAAACCCTGCTTTAAATAATACTCACTTAAAAATTTGCCGATACCCTTTCTTGTGCCTGTAATGACAAAGACTTTTTGCATTAATCTTTCTCCAAAGCTTTGGTTATATATTCTGCTAGAGTTTTAACATCTTTAAAAGGTGAATTTCTTGCACTCATCATCTTTTCATCAGCCAAAATAATTTCCTTGCCCAACTCCTTGCTTAAAAGCTCCTCTAAATCAGAAACTAAAGAAACAAGCGCTAAAGAATCCAAAACCCCACCAAGCCCTGTGTAAAGCTTGGTTTGTGCATTTGTATTTTTTAGCTCCAAAACATCATAATCCTCCGCAGATTCTCTTAAATGCTTGATAATAAGTTCTTCAATTTTTTCTTGCATTTTTACTCCTTTTTTAATTCACAAGGTGATTTTACAAAAAAAAAAAAAAACGAATTGGTAAATATAAAAGCGAAAAAATCAAATTTTTTAAGAATTTACATCAATAATTGCATTTTTAAAGAATAAATCGAGTGCTGTAAATAAGATTTTTTGAATTTAGAATAAGCTTCGTATTGATAAAAGCTAATTTTTAAATCTTGCTCTTGTCTAACAAAAAATATCTTTGCTTTTTAAGAGTTTTTTGGAAATTGCAAAATTTGTTATAAGGATTAAAAATTTTCAATCCTTACTGATATAGTATTTGTTATTATACTAAGCCTAGAGTTTTCTAGGCTTTTGAATTTTGATAGAAAATTTATAATGAATTTAAAATACTTTTATTAAAATTCTAAATACTTATATTCTCTAAAAATTCCACATCTTCATCTTTAATACAAATTAAATCAAGCTGAAAATCGCTCAAATCACCCTTTTTAAGCCTATAAAATTCTATAGTTTTTAAAAGTTTTTGGTATTTTTTCTTATCAAGTCTATCTGAAACCTCATAATTTTTTTGTGTAAATTTTACTTCTATAAAATGCGTAATTTCATCTTTTGTAGCAACAATATCAATCTCACCAAATTTTGAATGAAAATTGCGTTCTATGATTTTAAACTTGTGTTTTTTTAAAAAAGCACAAGCCCTATCTTCACCCAAAATTCCACTTAAATACGACGCTAAACCCATATTATTCTATACGCATCATAAAAGGCGTAGCTTTGATAAATTTTTGCTTTTTAAGACTTGTTATTAAATTTTTAATGCTTTTTTCAAAGGTGTGATGAGTTGTAAAAAATAAGGTGCTATAAGTTTCATCTGCCTTAGGTTTTTGTAAAAAGCTATCGATAGAAATGGAATTTTCACTCATCATTTGAGTGATTTTAGATAAAACGCCGATTTTATCTTCAACCTTTAATCTTAAATAATATTTAGTATAAATTTCTTCTGTGCTTAACAAGGAGTATTTCATATCGCTTTTAAAGCCAAACATAGGTGTTCTAAGTTGATTTCTTGCTATATCTAACAAATCACTTATAACTGCACTTGCTGTAGCTGTTCCCCCTGCCCCTGCTCCATAATAAAGGCTCTCACCAAGCATATCTCCTCGAACACTTACAGCATTCATCACTCCATCAACCTTAGCAATCATTTCATCTTTAGAAAGCATAGTTGGATGCACCCTTAGTTCAATTTTGGAATTTTTTGCCTTAGCAATACCTAAAAGTTTAATCGTATAGTCAAATTCATTCGCAAAATACATATCCTCGCTACTAATCTTACTAATCCCTTCAATCAAAATATCTTCAGGCACAGCCTTAATCCCATAAGCAATACTTGCTAAAATGAGTAACTTGTGTGCTGCGTCAAAACCCTCTATATCAAAAGTCGGATCAGCCTCCGCATAACCAAGTTCTTGAGCTTTTTTAAGCACTTCTTTAAAATCGCTTCCCTTTTGACTCATATGGGTTAAAATATAATTGCTCGTGCCATTTAAAATGCCTTTGATGTTTAGAATATGATTTGCACTTAAACCCTCTTTTAAAACTTTGATAATAGGAATTGCACCTGCAACACTTGCTTCATAACCAAAAGCTAAATTTGAAGCAAGTTTTTCAAGCTCATAACGATGATAAGCTAGCATTGCTTTATTTGCTGTAACGACATTTTTTTTCTTTTTTAAAAGCTGCTTGATGATTTTAAAAGGTTCCTCAACTCCACCCATAAGCTCAACAAATACATCAATATCTTCTCGCTTTGTAATTTCATCTACATTGGTGGTTACAGGAATTAGAGAATTTTTTTTAGCATTTCTAGCTAAAGCAATGACAGGAGTTATACTTTGTCCGCAACGTGCTTTGATGATTTTTTCATTCTCAATTAAGGCTTTTACTACGGCACTTCCAACCGTTCCATAACCAAGTATTGCAACTTTCATCATTATTCTTTTAAGTATTTTTTGATGTTTCTTGCTGCTTGGCGAATGCGGTTTTCGTTTTCGATTAAAGCTATACGCACATATTCATCGCCCGCTTCGCCAAAACCTATGCCCGGACTTACCGCAACATTAGCCTTTTGCAAAAGCTGTTTAGAAAATTCTAAACTTTTTAAATGGGCTTTGTTTTGAGGAAGTTTCGCCCATACAAACATACTCGCACGCGGTTTTAACAAATTCCAACCTGCATTATCAAAAGCATCAAGCAAAATTTGAAGTCTTTTTTCATAGGTAGAGCGAATTTCATCAATACAGCTTTGGTCTCCATCAAGTGCTATCGTAGCAGCAACTTGTATAGGAGTATACATTCCATAATCAAACCAAGATTTAATTTTTTTAAGTGCTGCAATGAGTCTTTTATTACCCACAACAAAACCTACACGCCAACCAGCCATATTATAGGATTTTGAAAGAGTATAAGTCTCAACAGCAACATCTTTTGCACCCTCAACTTCAAAAATTGAAGGAGTTTTATAATCCTCAAAAGTTAGTTCAGCATAAGCAATGTCTGAAATCACATAAAATCTTTCTTTTTTTGCTACAGCAACTAATCTTTCATAGAAGCTTTTTTCCGCTGTAATTGTGGTAGGATTGTGCGGAAAATTCACAACGAGATATTTAGGACGCGGAATGCTTTCTTGCAAGGTATGATTGAGACTTTCGAAAAATTTATTTTCATCAAGCTCGAATTTTTCATTATAAGCTAGAGGCATTTTAGCAACATTACCTCCTGCAATGATAAAAGCTTGAGTATGGATAGGATAAGCTGGAGTAGGCACAATTGCAACATCTGCAGGATTTATCACTGCTCTTGCTAAATTCACAAAACCTTCTTTTGAACCCATAGTTGCAACCACTTCGCTTTCAGGGTCTAAACTCACTCCGTATTTTCTTTTATACCAATTACAAATGGCTAATCTTAATTTATAAATTCCCATTGAAGTTGAATAACCCGAAGTTTTATCTTTATTTGCACTTTCGCAAAGCTTATCGATAATATGTTGCGGAGTTTTTCCATCAGGATTTCCCATTGAAAAGTCAATAATATCCTCTCCAGCTCTTCTAGCTGCCATTTTAATCGCATTCACTTCGGCAAACACATAATTTGGGAGTCTTTCTATGGTATTAAAGCGAATTTCATCAAACATAATTTTACCTTTTAAGCGTTATTTTAAGTCCTCTTTTGATATTATCCAAACTATATACATCACTGATAATTGCGTAAATTGCACCACTTGGAATAGTTTGGGAAAATTGATTGTTTTTAGTCTCACTCTTGATACCCTTAATCAAATTTAAATTCTTATCTAAAAACAAAACTTTAGGAAACCAATTATCCGCTGCATTTGCTTCAATAATAAGACTTGAAGCATTTTTCAAAGACAAAACATAGTCTTTAAAAGGCTTTTCTAAGGATTTTGGCACATTTAAATCCACATCAACATTGGTTCTAAGCCTTGTTTTATCAAAATTAAGCTTGTATTCATAATCATAATTTCCAACGCGTTTAATATCCTCAATATAAACTGAACTTGCTTTTAAAAGCGAATAAAAAGTTCCAGGATCGAGTATATATTGAGAT
>JAFLRU010000066.1 GCA_022511325.1 Campylobacter sp. | reverse complement strand
ATTTGCACATTCTTTAACCAAATCTGTCCAATCATCTTCTTTAAATTTATTATCATTAACCAATACGCCAGCGATTTTTTTTAAAACTTCTTTGGAAAAAAAGAGATAAAAGCTATATTCTTCTTTCGTATCTTTCCTAGTGATAGGAATAGAAGCTCCATAAAGCTCTCCGCTTATATCTTTTGCCTCCTTTATTTGCAGTTTTAAAATATGTTTGCAAAAGTGCGTAGTCGAATATTCAATGATGTCTAACATAATAACAACCTTTTTAAATAAAAATTTAATTCAAAATTATAATAAATATAAAATAAAAAACTTTTTAAAAAATTAGTTTTTAAAAATTTCTTTGACACCTTTTAAAATTTTTTCAGCATTTGCACTTTTAAAAAGCTCAACTATACTCGTTCCAACCACTGCTCCATCTGCAATTTGACGAATTTTTTTAACATCATCGTTGTTTTTAATCCCAAAACCAACAAAAATAGGTAATTTCGTAAAAGAACGCAATTCTTTGATTTTAGCTTCTAAGAGTTCTTTCGCAGCAGATTTTCCTCCTGTAATTCCAACAGAAGCTAAAAGATAAATAAAACCTTTTGCGTCTTTAACAAGCCTTGCAACCCTTTCTTTAGGTGTAGTAATACTTATTAAAGTGATAAGGGCTAAATCCTCTTTGTCGCACTCTTTTCTAAGTTTAATGCTTTCTTCAAAACTAAGTTCAGGTACGATTAAAGCACAAATTCCAACCTTTTTTGCTTCTTTGACAAAACGTGTTAAACCATAAGAAAAAATTAAATTATAATACACCATAAAAACTAAGGCTTTTTGAGTTTTAAGATCTTTTAAAAGTTCAAAAACTTTGTGGATATTCGCTCCTTCTTCTATAGCTTTTAAGGCTGCATTTGCAATAATTTCTCCATCAGCAATAGGATCACTATAAGCCACTCCAACTTCTAAAATATCAATAGGACTTTCGTCTAATTTTTCTAAAAATTCCTTGCTTACACTCATATTAGGATAGCCCATTACCATATAAGCTACATTTGCCTTTTCTTTATAAAAAGCTCTAAAATCAACCATAAATTGTTCCTTTTTTATATTCTCTAATAGTTTGCATATCCTTATCGCCTCTTCCGGATAAATTCACCACAATCACGCTTTTTTTCTTTAATTTCGGGCAAAGTTTTTCTAAAAAAGCCAAAGCGTGCGAACTTTCAATCGCAGGGATAATGCCCTCTTCCTTGCAAAGAAGTTTTAAAGCTCTCATACACTCATCATCGCTAATTGCCTCATAATTTGCTCTTTTACTTTCAAACAAATGAGCGTGCAAAGGTCCAATACCCGGATAATCAAGTCCAGCAGAAATGCTATGCACAGGTAAAATATTTCCTAAATCATCTTGTAAAACCTTAGTTTTCATTCCGTGTATAATGCCTGTTCTTCCTTTGCTTAAAGTTGCTGCGTGATAAGGGGTTGAAAGTCCAAGTCCAGCTGCTTCAATTCCAATAAGTTTCACCTCTTTATCCTTGATAAAAGGCTCAAAAATTCCAGCCGCATTACTTCCACCTCCAACAGCTGCAAGAATATAATTTGGCTTTTTGCCAAGTTTTTTAAGTTGAGCTTTACATTCTTTTCCAATAACACTTTGAAAATGTGCAACCATCATAGGATAAGGATAAGGTCCTACCACACTTCCTACAACATAAAAGAGTTTTTCAATATCATTAACCCACGCTTGAATAGCTGCTGTTGTGGCTTCTTTAAGAGTTTTAAGTCCGCTTTCAATTGCATTAACTTTAGCTCCTAAAAGTTGCATTTTATAAACATTTAAAGCCTGTCTTTGCACATCAGTAGCTCCCATATAAATTTCACATTCAAGTCCTAAAAGTGCTGCTGCTGTAGCTGTAGCAAGCCCGTGTTGCCCCGCTCCTGTTTCAGCAATGATTTTTTTCTTGCCCATTTTTTTAGCAAGTAGGGCTTGAGACAAAGCATTATTAATCTTGTGAGCTCCTGTATGGTTTAAATCCTCGCGTTTAAGATAAATTTCGTGTCCATAAATACGACTTAAATTTTTAGCAAAATATAAAGGAGTAGGGCGTCCAACATAAGTTTTTAAAAGCTTTTTAAGTTCAGCTTTAAATTCTTTTTGTTTAGAAAATTTTAAAAAAGCATTTTCAAGCTCATTTAAAGCAAACATAGCGCTTTCAGGCAAAAACTGCCCCCCGTAATTTCCATAATAAGCTTTTTTCATATTTTTAACTCCCTTATAAGCTGTTTAATTTTTTCCACATCTTTTAAACCTTGTTCGTTTTCGAATTTAGAATTCACATCAATAAGTTTTGGCTTTAATTTTTTAACTTCATTTATATTTTCAAGCCCTATTCCACCAGCGATTGCAAAATCTTTTTTAAAATTTTTAAGTAAAGCGTGGTTAAAACTCACCCCATTTCCACCCTGAAATTTACCCTTAGTATCAAATAAAATCATATCTGCATAAACTTCATTTGGAATTTGAAGTTTTTCGCCAACGCTAATGACTTGTAAAACAAAAAGCTTTTTTTCTTTAAAAAGTTCAAACATCGATTTTGAGATAAAAGAATGAATTTGCACTCCATCAAGCTTCGCTACTTTCACAGCTTCAAGGATAAATTCCAAACTTTCATCAACAAAAACCCCAATAACTTTTTTTGAGTTTTGATGTATGATTTTAGCCAAAAATTCAGCCTTTTGTAAATCCACTTGTCTAGGACTTTTTGCAAAGATAAGTCCTAAAAAATCTACATCTAAAGCACTTAGCTCCCTTGCATTTTGTTCTTCTTTAATGCCACAAATTTTAAGCTTCATTCTTACAGCTTGCCTTTTGATAGTGTTTAAAATATTTTAAAACCCTACCCGAATAAATCGCATCTAAGATAATATCCTTTGCCTCTAAAGGACTTTGCACCCTTTCAGCAGTATAAAGAGCAAACATTGCATTTAATACAACTATATCAAATTTCGCACCTTTGATTTTCCCGCTTAAAGTATCAAGCAAATCCTTAGCATTTTGTTTTCCACTTCCTCCTACAATCTCATTATGAAAAGCGGTTTTAAAGCCAAATTGCTCTGGGTTTATGCTGTATTCTAAAATTTCACCATTACTTACTTCAAAAATCTTTGTTTCATCACAAATGCTAATTTCGTCCATTCCATCATTTCCACGCACAACCAAAGCTCTTTTGCGTCCTAAAGCCTTTAAAACCTCTGCTAAAAGCTTATGCACAGGAGCGTGATAATTTCCTACAAGCTGATATTTAATTTTTAAATTCGGGTTAAGTAAAGGACCTAAGATATTAAAAACGGTTCGAACTCCAAGTTTAACTCTAATTTCTCTAAGCTCTCCAACCAAAGGATGAAAAAATGGAGCGTGAAAGAAATTGAGTCCTTCATTTTTCAAAAGCTCTAAACCTTGTTCTAAATTTGTAGCGATTTTTATACCAAGTGCATCAAGTACATCAGTGCTTCCGCTTTGACTCGAAATAGCACGATTTCCGTGTTTTGCGACTTTTACTCCCAAACTTGCTAAAATAAAAGCTGTTGTTGTCGAAACGTTAATGCTTTTAAATCCATCTCCACCCGTTCCTACAATATCAATCATATCGCTATCATCACTAAAGGTTTTAGAATATCTTAAAATATTACGCACAAAGGCTGTAAGTGAGCTTTGATTTAAAGATTTTTCTGTGATTAGAACAAGCAAAGCCGCAAGTTGTAAGGGCTCGTAATTTTTACTCATTATAAGTTTGCAAATTTGTGCAAAATCCTCACTATCAAGAGCAATATTTTCGCTAAGTTTTTGTAAATATGGAACAAAATTTTGACTCTCATTTTTTTCTTTATGAGAGGAATTTAAGAAATTGAGAAAAATTTTCAAACCATACTCACTAAAATAGCTCTCTGGATGAAATTGCACTCCAAAATAAGGCAAACTTTTATGCTTTAATGCCATTAAAACACCATCTTCACTATAAGCTAAAGGCTCTAATTCCTCGCTTAAATCTTTAACCTCCAAAGAATGATAACGCATTACAGAAAAACTTTTTGGAAAATCTTTAAAAAGCTCATTTTCTTTGGTGAGTGTAACTTGAGAATTTTTAGCGTGGGCAGGGTTTTTAAGCCTTTTAATTTTAGATTTAAAACAAAGAGCCAAAGCTTGATGTCCTAAACAAATTCCAAGCGTAGGAATGGCTAATTTAGCCTTAAAAATTTCAAGACAAATTCCGCTATCTTTAGGATGTTTAGGACCAGGGCTTAAGATGATATGCGTAGGAGAGAGTTTTTTAATCTCTTCTAAAGAAATTTTATCATTACGCACCACTTTAATCTCATCTTTTGAAATACTCTCAAGCATTGTTTTAACATTAAATACAAAAGAATCGTAATTATCAATGAGCAAAATCATCTTTTATCCTTTAGTTAAATTCTCAAAAGTTGCAATCAATGCCCTTCTTTTAGCACAAATTTCAGCATATTCATTCTCATCTTTACTTCCAAGCACTATACCTGCACCACTTGCGATATAGGCTTTATCTTTTTTAAAAAAGGCAGAGCGAATGATGATAGCTAAAACCACATCTTCATTGAAATTTAAAAATCCCACAGCTCCTCCATAAACGCCTCTATCTAAATTCTCTAGCTCATTAATGATTTCTAAAGCTCTAATTTTAGGAGCCCCACTTAAGGTTCCAGCAGGAAAAACCGCACCAATGACATCAAAAATATTTGCTTCATCTTTCATTTTAGCATATACTTCGCTTACAATATGCATTACAAATTTGCTCTTAAGTATGCTAAAAAGATTTTCAACCCTTGTTTTTGTGCCAAATTTAGAAATATCATTACGTGCTAAATCGACAAGCATTTTATGTTCGCTAAGCTCTTTTTCATCGCTTAAAAGCTCTTTTTCAAGCTTTGCACTATCGCTTTTTTCATTTAAATTTCTTGTTCCAGCTATGGGTGCAACAAAAATTTCTTTGTTTTTAATACTCAAAACAAGTTCAGGTGAAGAACCCAAAACAACGCCATATTTAGAAGGAAAATAAAACATATAAGCACTAGGATTAAGTTCGCTCAAACTCTCATAAAAGCTAAGAGGATTGATATTATGGCGGATACAAAGTTGTTTGCTTAAGACCACTTGAAAAATATCTCCACTTAAAAGATAGTCCTTAGCCTTAGCAATCATCTCTATATAGTGCTTTTTCTCTTGTTCTAAAGAAGTTAAAATTTCAAATTCTGCTTTTTTTTCTTTAAAGCTAAAATCCTCTTTTAAAAAATTAAAATATTTTTCCTCACCAAATTTAAAAAACATTTTGCTATTTTTTTCAAACACAAGATAAGCTTTAGCATTTGCAAATAAAAACAAAGGGTAATCATAATTTTTATCTTTACTCTTTGGCAAATCCTCAAATAAAGAAATAAAATTCGCACTCAAAACCCCAAAAAACCCAGCATAATCGCAAAGTTTTTCCTTAGCTACACATTCATAAAACCTTGCTTTAAGTTCACTCAAAGTCAGTTCATTTGCGTCTAAAAATTCACAATCAATGCCGATGATTGTTTTATTCAAATCTTCTGCAAGATAAGAATTTGGATACTTTGCTAAAATCTGTCTGTAATAAAAACTTGCTTGCTTACTAAGCATAATAAACCTTTGTAAAATTGATTAAAAAAAGATGAAAGAAGAGTTTAGAGACGCCAAAGTTTAAGAGTATTTGTTAAATTTAAAATCAAAGAGCTAAAAAAATCATTTTTACACATTTGGCACCTTTCTTTTAAAATTCTAATACCTTAAAAGTTTAAAATAAAGAATATAAATTTTTGTTTAAATTTTGCTACTACAAGATAAATTTTAAGTCAAATTTTCAAATTTTAAATAAAAAACATTACATTAATTTAGCATTCAAAAACAAATCATATAATACACAAAATTTTAAGGAAATTTTCTCAATGATAATCAACCAAAACTATGAAATCAAATCCTGTGATGATGTTGAACTTGAAGTTAAAAGAGAAAGCAAACTTGAGTTTAGACTTTGTTTTGATGATGAAAAAGAAATAGAAGCTTTGCTTTTTATCGTTCCGGGTTTTGGGCAAGATATTGATGAAAATTACAGAGAGCACCTTGCTTCTTTTGTTACAGAAAATTTCAATGTGGCTGTGGTAAGTGTGAATTACCACTGCATAGGAATGTTTCCTCAAACAGGAGCTATAGGGTATTTTGATGAAATCGATAGAGTGATTTTAGAAGAATCTTGCAAGGCTCTTGGTATAAACACCTATTTTGATATTTCTAAAGCTCATATAAAACTTCCTCACACCCTAATGCCACCTTTTGACTTAGAAGCCATTTCAAAAGAACTTAATTCTATTGATCAAATCT
>JAFLRU010000065.1 GCA_022511325.1 Campylobacter sp. | reverse complement strand
AATGATGATAAATCTTACAATGAATTTAATCAACTGTTTTCACAAATAAGATTAAATAATAACAATGTGGATTTGAGAGTATAAATACGAAAAAAGATTATTTTATAATGAAAAATCTAAGATATTTTATTATCTTGTTTTTATCTTTATCTTTACAAGCTGATTTTATAGTTAAATCCTATCAAGAGCTTAAAAATCAAAAAGTCATAAGACAAAATTATGAAGAATCTTGCGGGGCTTCATCTTTAGCTACTCTTATAAACATACTTGATGATAAAAATTTAAGTGAGCTTGAACTTTTAAAAACTTTGAGTGAGAAAGAACTATATACTGATATGCTAAGTTTTGCAGATTTAATTGACGGAGTTAAAAAACTGGGCTATAAAGCTAAATCTTACAAAATAGACAAAGAAAGTTTAGATAAACTTACAAATATTCCTATGCTTGTAAAGATTGAAGACGACCCTCGCTTCCCACATTTTGTCGTAATTATCAATCATAAGGGTGGTTTTTTGCAAGTGCTTGACCCAAGTTATGGAGAATACATAAGCTCCAAAAGAGAATTTTTCAGCGTTTGGGACAGATATAATCAAGGTGGATATGCTCTAGTTGTTTTACCTAAGAAAGAATTAGCAGAGTTTAAACCTAACTTACCTAAAGAATCCGATTTTGAAAGAAGAGTGTTTGGGAAGTTTTAAAAGCTCTATTGCTGCTTTAAGACTTGGGAATCCGCACAAAAATCAAGGCAAAAACAAGAGGAATTTAAGGCAGAGAGTAAGCAAAATTCAAAAATTTGCGGGTTTAAGTTAAACTCGCAAATTTAGCTTTATCTAGCAATGATGCTTACTTTTAATATTTTTCATTACAAAAAATTTTTAAAATTTTAGAAATTTTACTCAATAAAAAGCTTTACTCGGTTATAATAATCAAAAAAGGTTCAATGCAAAAATATGAAAAAAACTAAATACATTTTTATAACCGGAGGCGTGCTTAGCTCTTTGGGCAAGGGTATAGCTGCAGCTTCGATTGCGACTTTACTTAAAAACTCGGGGCTTAAAGTCAGTATTTTAAAGGCTGACCCTTATATCAATGTTGATCCGGGCACAATGAGTCCTTTTGAACACGGCGAAGTTTTTGTAACCGATGATGGAGCTGAAACTGATCTTGATTTAGGACATTATGAGCGTTTTTTGGACGAAAATTTATCCCAAATTAATAACTTCACCACAGGACGCGTTTATCAAAGCGTGATTGAGAAAGAAAGACGCGGTGAATATTTAGGTAAAACCATACAAGTGATTCCTCATATCGTTGATGAAATTAAAATGCGTATTAAAAAAGCTGGAGAAAAAAAGGATATTTTGATTGTAGAAATTGGCGGAACGGTGGGCGATATTGAGGGTTTGCCTTTTTTAGAAGCCATTAGAGCCTTAAGGCTTGAAGTGGGTAAAAACAATGCAATGAATATCCATTTAACCTTAGTTCCTTTTATAAAAGCTGCTGGAGAGTTAAAAACTAAGCCTACTCAACACAGCGTAGGAGAATTAAGACGCATAGGCATTAGCCCAAATATGATTATCTGCCGCAGTGAAAAGCCATTAAATCGTGATTTGAAGGATAAAATTGCGATTTCTTGCGGTGTAGAAAAAAACTGCGTGATAGAAAGCATTGATGCGGCAAGTATTTATCAAATTCCTCTTAATTTTTTAAAACAAGATATACTGGGTGCAATTGCTAATGTTTTAGAACTTAAGAATTTAAAGCCAAATATGGAAAACTGGGATTTACTAGTAAAACGCGTGATTGCTCCAAGCAATGAAGTTAAAATTGCTTTTGTGGGTAAATATGTTGATTTAACCGAGAGTTATAAAAGCCTTACTGAAGCTATCATTCACGCGGGTGCAACGCTTGATACAAAGGTAGATATTAAGTGGATTGATAGTGAGAAGTTAGAAAATTTGGACTTGCAAAAGACTTTTAAAGATGTGAGTGGAATTTTAGTTGCTGGAGGGTTTGGAGCTCGTGGGGTGCAAGGTAAAATTATGGCGATTAACTACGCAAGAGAGCAAAAAATTCCTTTTTTAGGAATTTGCTTAGGAATGCAGCTTACTTTGATTGAATTTGCGAGAAATGTGCTAAAACTTAAAGACGCAAATTCAAGTGAATTTGATGAAAAATGCCAAAATCCTATCGTGTATTTGATTGATGAATTTATAGATTCAAGTGGAAAAAAGCAAATTAGGACTAGAAAAACTCCTTTAGGTGGAACAATGAGGCTTGGGGCTTATGAATGCAAGATTAAAGCAAACACACTTTTAAGTAAAATTTACAAAGGTAAAAATGTGGTGAAAGAAAGGCATCGTCATCGTTATGAGGCTAATCCAAAATACCGCAAAGCAATGGAAAGTAAAGGACTTATCGTAAGTGGAGAAAGTGAGGGGCTTATTGAAGCTGTGGAGCTTAAAACTCACCCCTTTTTCGTTGGGGTGCAATTTCACCCCGAATTTACTTCAAGGCTTGA
Source organism: Campylobacter sp. (assembly GCA_022511325.1). GTDB lineage: Bacteria > Campylobacterota > Campylobacteria > Campylobacterales > Campylobacteraceae > Campylobacter_D. The sequence continues at coordinate 4,049 of JAFLRU010000065.1, read as the reverse complement.
AAGGGCTAATCCTGTAATTTACGGGTTTATCAAAGCGGCGTGTGATTATGAATGCAGTTAGTAAAGATGATATTAAAAGAATTTTAAGTCTTCGTTTTGAAAAAGATGAACGCACTAAACTTTGCGATTTGCCTTTGCCTTGCTGTTTAAAAGATGTTTATAGGGCTGCAAATCGTATCAAAGAAGCGGTGGAGAAAAATCAAAAAATAGCCATTGTGGGCGATTATGATGTTGATGGTATCATATCTTGCACGATAATGGCGGAGTTTTTTGATGATATAGGCTTTGATTATGTGATTAAAATTCCAAATCGCTTTAAAGATGGATATGGTATTAATGAAGAGATTGTGCGTGAGCTTGATGTTGATTTGATTATCACGGTGGATAATGGCATAGCAGCATTTGAAGCCGCTAAGCTTTGTAAAGATAGGGGTATTGATTTAATCATCACAGATCATCATATGCCTTTGCAAACCTTGCCTGAAGCTTTTGCGATTATCAATCCTAAGCAAAAAGATTGCACCTTTCCAAATATCGAAATTTGCGGAGCTCAAGTGGCTTGGTATTTAATAGCTGCCCTAAAAGAAGTTTGCAAACTCAAATACGATATGTCTAAATTCATAGAACTTCTTGCCATAGCTATTATTGCTGATATGATGGAGCTTAGGGATATTAACCGCACTTTAACCAAAAAAGGCATAGAGTGTATTAACAAATCCAAAAGAGCTGCCTTTAAAGCCATAAAGCATTATTATCAAAAAGATAAATTCAGCCTTGACAATATAGGCTTTTTGATTGCACCACTTATCAATAGTGCAGGCAGAATGGACGATGCGAGCGTGTCTTATCGTTTTTTACATACTAAAAACTACGATGAAGCTTTGGCTTATTTAGAACAAATTATTAGCTTTAATGAAAACCGCAAAGATGAGGAAAAACAGCTTTTTGACGAGTCCTTAACTCAAGTTAAAGATACAGATTCTTGCGTGATTACAAGCGGGGAAAATTGGCACGAGGGAGTGCTTGGCATTGTTGCAAGTCGCTTAGCAAGGCATTTTAATAAGCCTTCTTTTGTGTTTTCTTTAAACGAGGGCAAGCTCAAAGGCAGTGCAAGAGGGGTTGGAAATATCGATATTTTAAATCTCATTTCTAAGGCACAATCCTTGCTTAATAATTACGGCGGACATAAAAGTGCAGCTGGACTTAGCCTTAATTTAGAAAATTTCGAAGCTTTTAAAAGCCTAATGCAAGAAGAATGCTCACAAATCGAGCCTTCTAAATTTTTAGATACAGATGAAATTTTAGGGATTTTAGAGCCTAAAGACATTGATTTTGAAATGCTTGAACTTTTAGAATATTTTGAACCTTTTGGCTATAAAAATCCACGTCCTCTTTTTGTTATCAAAGATTTAAATGTTAAAAATAAAAGATTCTTAGGCAAAAACGAGAAGCATTTAAAACTCATTTTAAGCAAAGAAAACAAGACTTTTGAGGCTTTGTTTTTTAATTATGACAAAGAGCCGAATTTAAACGAAAATATTTCTTTGCTAGGCAGTATATCTAAAAATAAATTTCGCGGACTCATCACGCCTCAACTCATCATTAAAAACATTTATGGAAGCGAATTTTAAAGAAATTTCTTAGAGGCAAATATGGCACACAATAAACCAAAAATTGCGATTTTAGCTACCGGAGGAACCATAGCAGGAAAGCTAGATAACAAATTTTGCACCACAAATTATAAAGCCGGAATTTTTGGAGTTAAAGAGCTTATAAAAGCTGTGCCCGAGCTTCAAAATTTGGCTCAAATTAAGAGCAAACAAATTGCAAATATCGATAGTTCTAATATGAACGACGCACTTTGGCTTAAACTCGCAAAAGAGATTAATAAGCTTTTAGAGCAAGATACAGACGCCATTATCATCACTCACGGCACGGATACTATGGAAGAAACGGCGTATTTTTTAAATCTCACCCTTAAAAGTGATAAAGCTGTTGTTTTAGTCGGTGCTATGCGTCCTTTTGAAGCTTTAAGCAGTGATGGGAGCAAAAATCTTTACAATGCTTTAGTATTAGCAACGAATGAAAATTCTAAAAATAAAGGCGTGATGATAACGATGAATGATAGAATTTTCAGTGCAAGAGAGCTTGTGAAAACTCATACCCTAAATGTCGATGCTTTTTCTTCACCAAATTTTGGGGATTTAGGCTATATTATCGATGAAAAATGCTTTTTTTACAATCAAAATTTAAAATCTCACACCAAAAAAAGCCCTTTTGATGTAAGCAAACTTAGGAGTTTGCCAAAGGTCGATATACTTTATACTTATTCAAATGATGGAAGCGGTGTTGCTGCAAAAGCTTTGTTTGAAAATGGCACAAGGGCTTTAGTTATCGCAGGAAGCGGGGCAGGAAACATACACGAAAATCAAAAAAAAGTCCTTAAAGAGCTTATGAAACAAGGACTTATCGTTGTGGTAAGTTCTCGTGTTGGAGCGGGGCAAGTTGTGCTAAATAAAGAGGATATTAAATTAGGATTTATTAGCAGTTTGGATTTAAATCCGCAAAAAGCTAGAGTTCTTTTAAGCCTAGCTTTGACAAGGACTAAGGATATTAAAAAGATTAGAGAGTATTTTGAAAAATATTAATGCTTGAAATTTGCACTTTTTAAAAATTTGAGTGAAAAACAATCTTATTTTTTGCTATAAAGTTTTAAGATATAAACTAAAAATGAGCAAACAAAAAATTCTTAATCTCTACAAAAAACGCTTTAAGATGTAAATCAAACCCCAATATAGCCATTCTTTGTTGTAAAGTAAGAATTAAGTATTTGTTAATAAGCATTGTTAAACAAAAATTTTAATGAGTCCAAATCATCAATTCTCACACATTAAAGAAATTTAACCTAAGCCCTAAGATACATTGAGTAAAATAAGACTCAAAGCCATTATAAACATTCCACCTATAAGTCCATATAAACTATCGTGTGTGTTTCCATAAATCTTTGCCGCAGGTAAAAGCTCATCAAGAGATATAAAAACCATAATACCAGCAACCACAGCAAAACTTACAGCCAAGGTTAATTCGTTTAAAAAAGGTAAAAGCACAAGAATTCCAATCAAAGCTCCCAAAGGTTCAGCAAAACCAGAAAGTGCTGAGTATATGAAAGCTTTTTTCTTATCTCCTGTGGCGTGGTAAATCGGCAAAGAAACTGCTAAGCCTTCAGGGATATTGTGTATTGCCACAGCTATGGCAATGGCTATACCTAAATGAAGATTATCCACACTAGATATAAAAGTTGCAAAACCTTCAGGAAAATTATGTACTGTTATGGCTAAAGCTGTGAAAATTCCTGTGCGTTTAAGAGCTTTTGAGTCTATTGTTTTTACAACTTCTCCAGGGTGAAATTTAGGAGTTTTTTTAGGATTTTTTGGCAAGGGACAAATTTTAAGTTCGGTATAATCATTCTTTGGTTCGTGAGGATTGACATCTTCAGGAATAAACTTATCGATTAAAAGTGAAAGTAAAATTCCTCCAAAAAAACAAAATAAACCTAAAAATTCTCCAAATTCGCTGTATTTTTTAAAATCTTTCAAAGCTACAGGTAAAATTTCCATAAAAGATATATAAATCATCACACCAGCAGAAAAGCCAAGTCCTATTGAAAGCATACGCAAATTATCTTTCTTTGAAAAAAAAGCTATCACAGAACCTATTGCTGTTGAAAAACCGGCAAATAAAGTTAAAATCATAGCAATACAAAGTTGTTCAAATCCTATTTGCATTCATTTCCTTATCTCAAATTTATTTTTAATGATAAAATATTTTAGCTTAATAGTAAATTTTTTTCATTAATTTTTTTGAGTATGGAAATTTGCGTTTTCATAAATTATTGTTAATTAAAATAAAATTAATTAATAAAAAATTAATATAACTTAAGATATTATTAATAAAATTAAAGACAAGTAGAAAGGTGCAAGTATTATGTTTAGATCGAGTTTGGGTATAGGGACTAAGATAGTTGGAGTAGTTTTAGTTTGTTTTGTTGT
>JAFLRU010000064.1 GCA_022511325.1 Campylobacter sp. | reverse complement strand
GTCTAGATAAATCAACATTTTATTATTTAGATAAAAAAAGATTAAAGAAAATTATTTTTAAGATTTTCTGTTAAAAATAAAATTAACTAAAATACTTATAAAGAACTTAAAATAAAAAATTGTAGAGAATTTTGCAAGAAAAAATTCAATTTCGAGTTTTTAAAATCCAAAAAGACAAAGTAAAGCAAATAATAAAAATTGTAAAATAAAATATAAATCAGCTTTAGAAATTCTAAGCTTTAAAAAAGCTTAGAATTTTACTAAATCAAAAAATAGGGTAGGGTTACATCATTCCTCCCATACCACCCATTCCTCCCATACCACTCATATCTGGCATAGAAGGTTTTTCTTCTTTGATTTCACTAATAGTTGCTTCAGTGGTTAAAAGCATACTTGCAACAGAAACAGCATTAAGCAACGCAACTCTTTCAACCTTTACAGGATCAATGATACCTGATTTAAACATATCTACATATTCAGCTTTAGCAGCATCAAAACCTAAATTTCCGTCTTTAGAGCCTTCAACGGTATTGACAACAACGCCTGCATCAAAACCTGCGTTTTCTGCGATTTGTCTTAAAGGTGCTCTTAAAGCTCTTTCAACAATAGCGGCACCTATAGCCTCATCTCCTTTGACACTCAGTTTGATTTTAGCTTTAGCTTTAATAAATGCTGCACCACCGCCGATAACTATACCTTCTTCAACAGCTGCTTTAGTCGCACTTAAAGCATCATCAACGCGGTCTTTTTTCTCTTTCATTTCAGTTTCAGTCGCAGCTCCTACTTTGATAAGAGCTACGCCTCCGCTAAGTTTTGCAAGTCTTTCTTGTAATTTTTCTCTATCATAATCCGAAGTGGTTTCGGCGATTTGAGTCTTGATTTGTCCTACTCTTGCTTTGATTGCAGCTTTTTTTCCTAAGCCATTAACGATGGTTGTATTATCTTTATCGATAATCACGCTTGAAGCTTGTCCTAAATCTTGTAAAGTCGCACCCTCTAAAGTTCTTCCAAGCTCTTCAGAAATGACTTCTCCGCCTGTTAAAATCGCAATGTCCTCAAGCATAGCCTTTCTTCTGTCTCCAAAACCCGGAGCTTTAACAGCTGAAATATTTAAAACTCCTCTAAGTTTATTTACAACTAAAGTTGCAAGAGCTTCTCCCTCTATATCTTCAGCAATAATTAAAAGCGGTTTTCCAGTCTTTTGAATTTGCTCTAAAATCGGTAATAAATCCTTTAAATTTGTGATTTTTTTATCATAAAGTAAAATATAAGGACTTGAAAGTTCAACTTGCATTTTATCAGCATTTGTGATGAAATAAGGACTTAAATAACCTCTGTCAAATTGCATACCTTCAACGACATTAAGCTCATCATTGATTGATTTTGCTTCTTCAACGGTTATAACGCCATCTTTTCCTACCTTTTCCATAGCATCAGCAATTAAATTTCCGATTTTTTCATCTGAATTTGCTGAAATTGTCGCTACTTGTGCGATTTCTTTCTTGTCTTTAACTTCTCGAGAGAGTTTTTTAAGCTCTGCAATAATTGCTTCACAAGCCTTATCCATACCGCGTTTAACTTCGATAGGATTTGCTCCAGCTGTGATATTTCTTAAGCCTTCTTTAAAAATAGCGTGAGCTAAAACGGTTGCTGTTGTAGTGCCATCTCCTGCTTGGTCAGCAGTTTTACTTGCAACTTCTCTTACCAAAGAAGCTCCCATATTTTCTAAAGAATCTTTAAGTTCTACTTCTTTAGCTACGCTTACGCCGTCTTTTGTGATGCTTGGAGCACCAAAACTTTTTTGAATTAAAACATTGCGTCCTCTTGGTCCCATAGTTACTTTTACAGCGTCATTAAGTTTTTTGACACCTTCATAAAGTTTGTTTCTTGCTTCATCTGAAAAAGTGATTTCTTTTGCCATTTTTTATCCTTTTATTTTAAAATTCCTAAAATATCTTCCAAATTTAAAACTAAATAATCTTTATTATCTAATTTTATTTCTGTTCCACCGTATTTTGCAAACACAATTTTATCTTTTTTTGATACATCTTGCACTTCTTTACTTACTGCAACGACTTCTCCTATTAAAGGTTTTTCTTTAGCATTATCTGGTATAATTATTCCAGAAGCTGTTGTTTTAGTTTCTTCTATACGTTTGACTAAAACTCTTTTACCTAAAGGTTGAAAATTCATTTTGTCCGTCCTTGATGAAAATTTTTTATTTTTTACACTCTGTAAATTTTTGAGTGCTAAAATATTACTAAAAAAAATGAGTTTTGTCAATACTTTAAGTAAAAATATTAATAAAACTTTAGTCAATATGACTAAATTAAGTTTAAAAAATAAACTAAAGGATTTAAAATGAAAAAAATTCTATATGGTTTTATCGCTCTTGTTTTGGTGTTTTTTATAGCCATTTATACCTTACTTTTTACAAGTTTTGGCAATCATATAGTTGCAAATTACGCTCAAAATAAAGTCAAAAACAGCACAGGACTTGATTTAAATATTACTCGCTTTGATTTGCGTTTTTCTACTTTGAATTTAGAGGCAAGTTTAGCTAATTTACTCAAACTTAATTTAGATGGAAATTTAAGTCTTTTTAAACTGGGTTTTGATTTAAATTATCTCATTTCTTTAGATAAGAATTATGCGAAAACTATGGGTTTAAATTTGGATAAAAATTTGGAATTTAAAGGAGATATTAAAGGCAAAGCAAGTGATTTTATAGTTAATGGAAAAGGCTATCTTGCTGGTTCAAATGTGCTTTTAGATTCTAGAATTTATGATTATTCTCCAATAGCTTTAAATTTGGACGCAAAAGCTTTAAAAATAGAAGAACTTGAATATCTTTTAAATTTAAGCCAATACGCTAAAGGAAATATTGATATATTAGCAAAAATTGAAGCTAAAGATTTAAAACCTGATGGGAATGCTATCATAAAACTTGATATGAGTAGTATAAATTATGAGCAAATTAAAAAAGAATTCAATATAAACTTACCTAAAAAATCAGAATTAAGCTCAGAAATTTTAGCTACTATTAAGGATAATCAACTCAATGTTACAAGTAAAACAAGTAATGATTATTTGAATCTACAGACTAAAAAAACTCTTTATGATTTAGCTAAAGATACTTTAAACACGGATTTTGAGCTTAAAATTCCTGATTTGGCAAAGCTTGAGAGTTTAACTCAAACAAGATTAAATGGAGCTTTAAGCGTAATTGGAGACTTAAGTCTTTTAAACAATACTTTGCATACTCTTAATGCAAAGGTTGATGGACTTGATGGTGATGTGAATGCAAGTTTAAAGGATAAAAAATTCCTTGCCTTGCTCAAAGATGTTAAACTTGAAAAACTTTTAGCTCTTTCAGGCTATGGCTCTTTAGCAAATGGAAATTTGAATGCTAATATCGAAGCTAATGGACTTGATTTTAAAAATTTTAACGCTGAAGCTAAAATTGATAATGCTAAAATCAATCCTAGTGAGATTAAAAAACTTACAGGACTTGATTTTCCAAATAATTCTTTCACCTTAGATGCTAAGGCAAATGCTAAGAACGCCTTGATTGAATATAATGCGCTTCTAGCTTCAAATTTGCTCAATATTAAAAAACTTAACGGAACTTATAATCTCAACAGCAGTGAATTTAGAGTTGATGCACAAGCTTTTATCGATGATTTATCGCAATTTAATGCTTTAAGTGGGCAAAAATTGCAAGGAAACCTAACTTTGGATTCCAAGGCTTATATCATCGGTTCAAATATCCAAAATTTAGACGCTAATTTTAATCTAGCAGGTGGGAGTATAAAAGCAAATTCAAACGGAAAAACTTTGGATTTAGATATTTCAAAACTTGATTTAGAAAAACTTCTTATAATTGCTGGAATGCCTAATTATGCAAATGGACTTATCAATGCTAAGGGACATTTAAATAGCATAGATTTTAATAATCTTAGTGGAAATGTAAATTTAGATGCTAAAGGACTTTTAAATGGTCCAACTTTGAGTAAAATTTTGGACAAAAAATTTCCAAACAATGCAGATTATGATTTAAAGGCAAGTGTTACTTTTAAAAATAGTATAGCAAATTTTGATAGCTCTTTAAATTCAGCTCTTGCAAGTTTGAAAAGCTTTAAAGGAAGTTTTGATATGAATAAAATCATTTTAAATTCAGATTTTGTCTTTAATGTGAGTGATTTTTCAAAACTTGGCTTTTTACTAGATAGAAAATTAAGTGGAAAAGCTGAATTTAACGGAAAGTTAAACTTTAATAAAAATATAGATGCCGTGGTTAGAAGTGAAAATTTATTTGAGGGAAAACTTGATAGCACCTTGGAAAACAATGTTTTAAACGCAAGTTTAACAAATGTGGATTTACCAACTTTAACTAAAAGTTTTGATTTAAGTGATATGTATCAGGGTAAGGCGAATGTAAAAGCAAATTATAATCTTTTAAGTGAAAGCGGAGAGGTTAATTTAGATATGAAAGAGGGGAGACTTAAACAAAATGCAATTACAAATGCGATTAAGCTTATCACTTTTAAAGATATTACTGATGATGTTTTTCATACAGCAAAGGCTAATGCGACAATCAACAAAGAACTCATCAATTTTAATCTTAATATGCAAGCACAAAGAAGCGAAATTCACATCACAAAAGGAAGTTTTAGCTCAAACAGCGGAGCTTTAAATGTGCCTTTTGAGGCAAAACTTGACAAGGCAGATTTTAAGGGAACTATTACAGGAACAACTGAAAACCCTAAGGTAAAACTTGATGCAAGCAGTGTGGTTAATACTCTTAAAAATGTGATTACAGGTGGTGATAAAACACAGCAAGGACAAGATATGAAAAAACAAAATAATGAACCTATAAATAAGCTTTTGAAAAAGATTTTTTAGGAGTTTTAATTGTTTAATGGACTCATTCGAGAACTTGCTGAAGTTAAGTCGTATCAAAATAACATTTTAAGTCTAAAAGCACACTATCGTCCAAATTTGGGTGATAGCATAGCTGTTAATGGAGCGTGTTTGAGTGTGGTAAAAATTAGTTCTAATGGCTTTGATGTAGAGCTTTCAAAAGAAAGTAGAACTCATATAGCTACAGAAAATTTAAAACACAAGGTGCATATAGAACCAGCTTTAAGGTTTGGAGATAGGATTGATGGTCATTTGATGCAAGGACATATCGACATACTTGGAAAACTTGAAAAAATTCAAAAAAACGAAAATGGAGTGGATTTTTTTATCTCTTTACCCAAGCAGGGTATGAAATTTATGGCAGATAAAGGTAGTATTGGTATTGATGGGGTGAGTTTAACTATCAATGAAGTATTAAAAGATAGCATTCGCCTCACCATTATACCTATAACTTTTAAAGAAACTTTATTTCAAAGTTATGAAATAGGGCGTAGAATTAATATAGAAAGTGATTTACTTTCAAGATATGTTTATGCTGCATTAGAACATAAAAAAGGACTTTCGTGGGAAGAAGTGGAGAAAATTTCTTATCTATACTAGAAAATGACAAAATCAGTGTTTTTTGTGCTTATGATAAGGATTATAACTCTTATCGTGCCAAAGTTCATCAACAGAATTTATTTAAAGGTCATTGTGAATATATAAAAGAATGTGTATTTATGGACCAAATTCATTCAAACAAAGTTTTAAACTACGATGAAAATTTTAATGATTTTTCTTGTGATGGGCTTATTAGCACACTTAAAAATACAGCACTTTGCGTTTTAAGTGCGGATTGTTTGCCTTTGCTTTTGTGGAATGAAAGTGGGATAATAGCGGCTTTGCATTCAGGTAGAAAAGGAAGCTTTGGCAATATTTTAAAAAATTGCGTGGATAAAATTCATTCTTTATATCCTCATTCTTACAATCACGATTTTCATCTTTTTATAGCGGCTGGAATTTGTGCTAAAAATTATGAAATTGATGGAGAAGTTTTGGAATTTGCAAGAAAAAATTACAAGGATTTTTTAGAAGATAAAAAGCTTGATTTAAAGGCTTTAGTCAAAGCTCAAGCTAAAGAACTTGGCATTTAAAATATTATAGATATTGGAATTTGCAGTTTTGAAAATGAAAAATTCTTTTCTTACAGACGTGATAAAAGCACCAAAAGATTTGTAAGTGCTATTGTATTAAAGGCTTAAAATGTATGAAAAAAAAGATTTAAGGGTGCTTAAAATTTTACAAAAGGCAAGAGAATTTGGGGACGCAGATTTACTCAATGAAAATTTAGTTTCACAGCTTATCAATTCTGATTTTAGAAAGCTTTCTTTGAGCGAAAGGGAGCAAATTGTAGAGCTTTTAAATTCTTTGATTTCTGCTAAAGATAAAGCACTTTTGAGTAATAAAATTTGATATTTTAATGTTTTAGATTAAAAAATGATAAAAATTAATTAGTGATAAAATCACTTAAATGAAGGGAAGGCTAGTTTAAAACTAGCCTAAAATCTAATTTAGAAAGGCCAAATTGATTCTATAAATTTACTACCCCAAGGTTTTCTAGTGCTTCTATCAACCTCACCTTCAGTTTTGTAAAGAATTTTTGCATCAGCAATATAACGGCTGTCTATAGTATTATCCTGTCCTATATCATAA
>JAFLRU010000063.1 GCA_022511325.1 Campylobacter sp. | reverse complement strand
TGTTTATGGTATCTTATAAGCTCTTCACCAAGCTTGAAAGGTAGCATTTGCTTTACTCTATCCTTAGCACCTCTCATTAATATTCCTTTCTTTAGCTAAAAATCACAAGGTTAAATTATATCAAAAAAATTCAAGTGGAAAAATTTTAAAATAAAGAATTTTAGGAAATATTATTTACAAAACACTTGCCATTTAGGCAAGTGTTTGAAATTTTAATGAAGTTTAGACCAAATAGATTGCTTCCAAGCTATAGCAAAAATGCTCAAAATAACAAAGAATACCATAATATAAATTCCTAAGTTTTCTCTCTCGTCTTTTTTACTATCGCCTACTTTTTCTATATAAGAAACAACTTTAGCTTGAGCTTCTTCATTAAGTCCTACTCTTGGCATTGCAGTCCCTGGAAGTAGTTTTTGGGTGTCATTGATGAAATCGTGTAGATATTGTTCTCCTCTTGATCTTATCATCATAGAAAGATCAGGTGGAACAGAACCCAAATAAGTTTTTAAATCTTCTGCTTTAGAATCGGTAAAATAATTATCATACTTCATATTATGACAACGTCCGCAAGCTTCGATAAAAGTAGCTTTATCCTTTTCAAAAGCAATTTCTTTTTCAACCAAAACCATTTTTTGAGGATTATTTTCCAAACTTGCAAATTTAGCTTCAGCATTAGCTTTTATTTGTGCATCTTGATTTGCTTCAAATCTATTTCCTACTTCTTTAAGATAAGCAATAAGATTTGCAATGTTTTCATTAGTTTCTTTTTCATCTTCACCTGAATAAGCTGGCATAATGAAAGCATCTCCAAATTTATGATCAACTTTTAAAGCCAAAGCTGGATTTAACACTAAAGCTGCCAAGAATTTTTCATCAAAAATAACTCCTGCCGCACTTAAATCTGGTGGAATCACTCCTAAAGAAGAATCTGTAATATTTGCTGCTATGCCATCTTCTTTAAGTCCGTGACAAGCAAAACAATTGCTTTGAAAAAATTCTTTTCCTTTCGCAGCATTTCCTTTTGCAAAGTCTATTTTATCTACACTTGCCCAAAGTGCCTCATCTTTAGCTAATTTTTCTTTAGCTAAATCAAGAGCTTTTTGAGCAGCGTCGATTCTAGCTGCATCGTTTTCTTTTTGTGCTTCACTTAAGGCTAATTCTTTAGCTTCGACAATACCCTTTGCAAAACTTATATCTTCCTCAGCGAAGTTAAAATTCGCAGGGGCAACATGAGGTTTCATCACAGAATGTGCATAAGGCTCAACTCCCCAATACACAAGAGCAGTAAATACAACTACAACTAAAAATATCTTTAGCTCTCTCATTGTTTAGCTCCTTTTCTTTCTAAAATAGTAATAAATGGTAAAACCACAATAAGTAGTAGCAAGAAAACAATAGATGCATAAAAGCCTACCCAAGCATTTACACCTGTTGGAGGAAGTTTTCCATAAACGGTTAAAACGATTAAATCAATGAGTAAAACCCAAAACCAAATGAAAAACAAAGGTCTATCGTGGGCTGGTCTTACAACATCGCTTCTATCAAGCCAAGGAAGTAAGAAAAAGATTACTTGAGCAATTCCAAAAGCAGCTAAACCTATATCAAAAGCTTTAATGCTTCCAATATCAAAGAAAAATCCTCTTAATACCTCATAAGACCACAAGAAATACCATTCAGGATAAATGTGTGCTGGAGTTTTAAGAGCATTAGCTGGGTCAAAATTGATAGGATCCATTGCAAAATCAAATTTAAAACTCACAAGATAGAAAAAGAAAATCATAAATAAAGAAATATACACAAAATCTTTAGATAAAAAAGCAGGCCAAAAAGGAATAACTTTTGAACCTTTTGTATCACCCAACATATATTTTTCTGCTTCTAAATCGAAATTAAGCTCCTCTGCTATTTCGTTATTAACGTGCGGAATTCTTAAAGAATAGAAGTGAAAAGCAATGATCGCAATGATAACTATAGGTAACAAACACACGTGTAGCATAAAAAATCTTGTCAAAGTTGGATCTGAAACCGCATAATCTCCACGAATCCAAATCACAAGTTCAGGCCCAATAAAAGGAATCCCACCAAAAAGATTAGTAATAACTTGTGCAGCCCAATAGCTCATTTGTCCCCAAGGAAGCATATATCCACTAAAAGCTTCTGCAGAAAAAACCACAAATAAAAGCATACCGCTTAACCAAATCATCTCACGCCCTCTTTTATAAGAGCCATAATAAATTCCTGTAAGCATATGGATATAAATGATTAAAAATACAATTGAAGCTGCAACTCCGTGCATATGACGCCAAAGCCAACCATATTCAACCTCTTGCATAATGGTTTTATTCACACTATCAAAAGCCAAAGCTGTATCTGGCTTATAATACATTACAAGTAAAAGCCCTGTTAAAAACAAAACCGAAAAAAGAGTGGTTAAAATAACACCCATAGCCCATAAAAAGTTTATTTGTTTTGGTATCCAGTATTTATTCATCAAAACATCAAGCAGTTTAATCACCGCAAGTCTTTGATCGAGCCAATCTACTATACCATTAGCCTTTCTAATTTGTGCCATTTTAAGCCTCCGCAATCATTTTTTTATATTCAGGACCCTCTTCGCCTAAAACGAGTTTGGTTCCGTCGATTTTAAAAGGAGGTATTTCAAGCGGTTTAGGAGGAGGACCAAAAATATTCACTCCGCTTGTATTAAATTCTCCACCGTGACAGGCACATTTAAATATTTGATCACTTGGCATATAAGCTGGAATACAACCTAAATGTGTGCAAAGTCCTATCACAACTGTATATGTAGCATTATCTACTACAACATCACGTTTTTCATTTTTAGGCATATTTGCATCTTTTTTAAGGATAAAAATTGGTTTTTTACGCCATTCTATCGTCCTAAGCTCACCGGCTTGCATACCGGTTAAATCCACTGTGGTAAAACCTGCCGCTTTGACACTTGGAAGTGGGTCCCAAGTCTTTTTAAAAGCAACAAGTGAAAAAACTCCACCTACAGCAGCTACGGTTCCAAATGCAAAGCCCATAAAACTTCGTCTTTCTTCAGAAACAGCCATAGCATTTCCTTTCGTTAAAATTTTTAGTTTTACAAAATAAGTATTTTATCTAAGATAAATAAAAATTTCTTTAAACCTTATCAAAATCATTTAAACTTGAATTTGTAAAAAAAGTCCAAAAAGAGCAGCTATAAGAACTATAAGTGTAATTGAAAAACCAAATTTTATATACTGCCAAAAAGAAATTTTAACCCCTTTATGAGCTAGAACTTCAAGCCAAAGCAAGGTTGCTAAAGAACCGATGGGTGTGAGCTTAGGACCTATATTTACACCTAAAAGATGAGCATAAACCATTAAAATTTCAAAAGAATTTGTATCAAAATATTCTTTTAAAGCCAAATCTCCAATTAACACCATAGGAAGATTATTAAAAAGTGATGAACCGAGTGCTGAAAGCAAACCCACACCAAAAATCCCAAAATTTTTTTCTTGCATTAACAAAACATAAAATTCTTTTAAAAGCTCTCCAGCTCCTACTTTATAAAGAGAAAAAACAACAATATAAAGCCCAAAACTAAAAATAAGCACTCCCCAAGGAGCATTTTTAAAGATTTTTAAACTTTGCTTTGGTTTTAAAACACTCACAATGAGCCAAAATACCAAAGCTCCACCTAAAATAAAAATGCTCTTGCTCAAACCATAGCTTTGTCCTATAAAAAAACCTAAAGTAAAAAAAACTAAAAAAACCACACAAAAAATCAAAATGGGCTTAGAACTTTCATTTCTTTTAATGAATTCAAATTCAAGCTTTTTTGGCAAAACATTCTTAAAAATTATAAAAATCATCACAAAAGTTGAGATAAAAACAAATAAACTCGGCAAAAACATTGTCTTTGCAAAATCCAAAAAATCGAGTTTAAAATAATTTGCCGTGATAATATTGGTTAAATTTGAAACTATAAATAGATTTGAACCTGCATCACATAAAAAAGAAAGTGAGAGTAAAAAAGCGATTAAAATGGACTTGGAATTTTCATTTTTAAGTGTGGAAAAAAGAGCTATGACAATAGGTGTGATGATTAAAATCGCTCCATCATTTGCAAAAAAAGTCGCTAGAAAAAAAACAAAGACGAGCATAAAGAACATTAGTTTTTGAGTATGAATTTGAGCATTAGCATTGCTGGAAAATTTTAAAATCTTAAAAGCTAAAAAATCAAAAAAACCTAAAGCTTCTAAACTAAAAGAAAGTAAAATCAGTCCAATAAGAGTTAAAGAACTATCCCAAATCAAATCAAAAATAAATTTCGCATCTTCAAAATCAACAAGTTCTAAAACAAAGGCTAAAAAAGCTGCTATACTCGAATACACCCAAAGAGCTAAATTTAAAGGACGCCAAAAAAGCAAGATGAGCGTTGTTAAGCAAAGCACTAAGGCTAACATTAGGCTTTTTTCTTTTGTATTTTAATATAAATTTGTAAAATATCTAAAGCTGCTGGAGTGATTCCGCTAATCTTACTTGCTGCAAAAATAGTAGCGGGTTTAAAAAATTCTAGTTTTTCAACAACTTCATTGCTCAAGCCACTGATTTTTTTAAAATCAAAATTTTCAGGAATTTTAAGCTCATTCAAACTTTTCATTTTTTCAACTCCTGCTTTTTGCATACATATATAATGGTAATATTTTGCCTCATTTAAAATTTCATTTAAAGAATACAAGTCCATATTTTCGAACATTGTATCAAGTTTTCTAAGCTTTTCTATGTTAAAACTTGCTCTTGCAACAATTTTTTGCAAAGAAACAACTGAAGAAATTTTCTCTTCACCTAATTTTTCTAAGAAATCATTATTTTGAGTATTTGGGGTGAATTCTTTAGCAAGTAAAAAATCTAAACCTTTTTGCAAATTTAAACGAATATTTTCAATATACTCAAAATCTTTTTTACTTAAAAGTCCAAAGTCAAAGCCGTATTTTCCAAGCCTAATGATAGCATTTTCTTCTCTTAAAAGCAGTCTAAACTCTGCTCTTGAAGTAAACATTCTATAAGGTTCTTTCGTGCCTTTGGTAACTAAATCGTCAATCAAAACCCCTATATACGCTTCATCGCGTCTTAAAACAAAGGCTTCTTTATTTTCCAAAGCCAAAACAGCATTAATCCCTGCCATAAAACCCTGTGCAGCAGCCTCTTCATAACCTGTTGTGCCATTAATCTGTCCTGCACAATAAAGTCCTTTGATTTTTCTCGTTTCAAGGCTATGTTTAAGCTCAGTAGGTTCGATATAATCATACTCAATAGCATAACCAAAACGCGTTATTTTAGCATTTTCAAAACCTTTAATACTTCTTAACATTGAAATTTGAACCTCATAAGGCAAAGAAGTGGAAAAACCATTGATATAATATTCTGTAGCAGCTTTGGTTTGCGGTTCTATGAAAAGATGATGACTTTCTTTGTCTGCAAAACGATTGATTTTATCTTCAATGGAAGGACAATATCTTGGTCCAACGCCTTCAATCTGTCCTGTAAAAAGAGGAGCTCTGTAAAAATTATTTCTTATAATTTCGTGCGTTTTTAAATTTGTCCTTGCGATGTAACAAGGAAGTTGAGTGGGATTAAAATTTTTCGTTCTAAAACTAAAAGCCTTTGGATTTTCATCTCCATATTGAAGCTCTAAAACACTAAAATCAATGCTTTTAGCACTTACTCTAGGACAAGTTCCTGTTTTTAATCTCCCTACCTTAAAACCCAATTTTCTTAAACAATTTCCAAGTTCATTTGAGCCAAGCTCCCCAACTCTTCCAGCTTCAAGCTGATTTTCACCAATATGTATAAGTCCGTTTAAAAAAGTTCCTGTAGTAAGAATAATTTTTGAGGCTTTATATTCATTGTTTAATTTAGTTCTAACACCTTTGATTTCATCATTTTGAATAATCAAAGCACTCACTTGCTCTTGAGAGATTTCTAAATTTTCCAAACGCAAAAGCTTATTTCTTGCACAAATTCTATATAAATCCATATCAATTTGCGCCCTGCTTCCACGCACGGCAACACCTTTGCTTTCATTAAGAATTCTAAACTGAATTCCTGCCTCATCAGTGATTTCGCCCATCAAGCCACCCATAGCATCAAGCTCTTTAACCAAATGCCCTTTAGCAAGCCCACCTATGGCAGGATTGCAACTTGGAGCACCGATTTGCTCAATAAGCGTCGTTAAAAGTAAAGTTTTCTTGCCCATTCTAGCACTTGCACTGCTTGCTTCAATACCAGCGTGCCCGCCACCTATGACAATAACATCAAATTCATTATTCTCTAAATATGGCATATTAAAATTTTGACAAAAAACCTACAAACTTAAATTTTACAAATTAAGCAATTTCGTTATAATCCAAGAATTTATTTATAACTTCATCACTCCTTTTTTCAAGCTCTTGGATTTCTTTGACTATATCGTTATATTCTTTCTCGCTAATGTATTCTAACTTAGATTCATTCACAGCTTTTTGTGCAGCTGTTTTTATGAAAGCTCTTGCAGAGTCAAGTTCTCCTTGCGAAACAACACTTTCAACCACGTGATTAAATTTATCATCATTGCAAACATTTGAAAATACATCTGTGCTTTCAAGATCAAACCTTTTTACGCCATCAAGGTCAAGATAAATATTGGATTTATAAAGACTATGGTCAATTTCCAC
>JAFLRU010000062.1 GCA_022511325.1 Campylobacter sp. | reverse complement strand
CACATCAGCACCTGCAACATCTTGCACCATTCTACGACGTGCTGCTTCCATTTGCAAACGACGAATTCGAGCTTTAACTTGAGGATCTCCCTCCATTTGTTTATATTCGTCTTTAATTTCTTGCTTACTCATTCTAAGACTTTTAAAATACTGAAAACGCACCAAAAATATATCTAAAACCGCAATAATAATAAAAGCAATAATCACAATAGCTGCTAAAATCACAGCCTTATCTCTAAGCCAAATCATTTGAGCAAATATACTAAAAAGCTCAACTCTAGGAAGCTCCTGCATAAAATAAAGCAAAACTATAAAAGCTATGATAAAAACAACGCTTACTTTTAAAATGATTTTAACCGCTTCTATAAGTTTTTTCAAAGAAAAAAGATTTTTAAGTCCTTTGAGTGGATTGATTTTGCCTAAA
Source organism: Campylobacter sp. (assembly GCA_022511325.1). Classification (GTDB taxonomy): domain Bacteria; phylum Campylobacterota; class Campylobacteria; order Campylobacterales; family Campylobacteraceae; genus Campylobacter_D. The sequence continues at coordinate 6,329 of JAFLRU010000062.1, read as the reverse complement.
TTTGGCATAATGGGTTTGGTTGTAAAGATAAAACCAAATTGCATTACATTACCTAAAATTCCAGCTACCATAATAGCTAAAGTAATGGGTGCAAGCATAATCAAAGCTTCAAAAACACTTTTTATAATAATAGAATGCAAAATTCTTGCATCAAGTTCTACGCCGATAAAACTTTGATAATATTTATACAGATTTGCAACTCTTTCTCCTAAAAAACCCATTAAAAGAAGAGTGATAGCAATGGCAACAATAAGAGTAGCTACGGCTGTGGCATCTTGACTTTTAGGAACATTACCTTCTTTTCTCGCATCTTCAATCTTTTTGGAAGTGGCTTCTTCGGTTTTCTCTTGGTCTTCTCCAGCCATATTACACCTTAATTAAATTTAAAATTATTATAACCTAAATTTCTATAATTTGAGTTTCATTTTTCAAACAATACACGATAAAAGCCTTTGTTCTTTTTTTAAGAATTTCACTCACACCAAGTTTATAAAATTCAATTTGATTTTTGTGCTCATCCATTGCACTTTTGCCTGTTTTGTAATCAATAATGAAATTTTCATTTTCGTCTAAAGCAAGTAAATCAAGTCTTTTAATTTGACCTTCAAAGCTAAAACTTTGCTCTTTTAAGAGTCGTTTTCCTTGCAGAAGCCCATTAAAATTTTCGTTGTTTAAAAGACTTTCAACCCTTGAAAAAATATCCTTAAGCTCTTCTTCCTCTAAAAATCTGAATTTATTTTTAAGATTTTCACAGATTTTTTCAAAATTCGCTTTTGTTTTGAGATTAATATTTTGCATAAAATAATGAAAAGCCTCGCCAAAATAACTTTGTTTTGTATCAAAACTTTTTTGAACTCCTAATTCTTGTAAGCCCACTTTAACAAAATTTGGCAAGTTTTTTTTGGATTGAAAACTTTGGTTTTGAACTTTTTTTTCTTCTTTTTCTAACTCTCCAAATTCCGCATCTTTTAATTTTAAATATAAATTAGAATTAAAATAACTTGGATAATGCCCATTGATACAAGTTTCATTTCTTTTAATGATGATAAGAGCTTTTTTCGCCCTTGTCATTGCAACATAGAGTTTGTTAATATCATCATCGAGTTCAGCTTTTTGAATTTTTTCTAAAAATTTCATATAATTTGGCTCATTTTTGCGAATTTTATCCCTGATTTTAAGCTCCCAACCCTCATAAATATCATATTCTAGTAAGATATTACTAAAATTAGGGCTTGGTTTTGAAAGACTATCAAGTAAAATTACATTTTCAAACTCAAGCCCCTTAGATTTATGAACGCTCATAATACTAATGCCTAAATTTTGCTCACTCATAATCTTCAAAGGACAAGGCTCAAACAAAAGTTCTAAGAAATTTTCCTTACTTTGCGCATATTCTAAAAACTGAATCAAAGCACTTTCACTCAAATCAAGCTTTAAGTTTTTAATCAAATACAAAACATTTTGTGCTGCACTTTTACTCAAATCAAGCTTTAATCTTGGCACATTTAAACCTGTTAAGCTCTTAATAAAATGCAAGTAAAATTCATCTCCAAAGATGCAATATTTTGCATATTCAAGCACCAAACGCACACTTGCTTTGTTTTCAAGCAAAATATTACTTTGTGTAAAAGCAAGAATTTGTTTTGATTTTAAAAAATCTAAAACAAGGTCGCAATCATCATTTTTCCAACATAAAATACAAAGTTCCCCAGCGTTTTTTTCTTGCAAGAACTCAATTTGCTCTAATAAAGTTTCTAAGGTTTTTTCTTTGATTTCATCACTTGATTGCTCTTTTGAACTCACAATGCGAACAAAACCTCCTTGTTTAGCTTTATCATTTGGAATTTTTTGCAAAAGATAATTTGGAAATTTATCTTTAAAAGTTGTATTAATAAATTCTACTAAAGTTTCCAAACTTCGATAATTTGTATCTAAGCTATCGCTTTTAATTTGAGTGAATTCGTGTTTGAGCAAATCAAATAATTCTTTCTTGCCCTTTCTAAAACGATAAATGCTTTGTTTTTTATCTCCTACATAAAAAAAACTGCGGAATTCTCTTACTCCAACGCCAGAAACAAGTTCTGCAATAATAGGCTTTAAGATTTGGTATTGAATCACACTTGTATCTTGAAATTCATCAATTAAAAGATGGGCGATAAAACCATCAAGGCGGAAATAAATGAGTTCTTTTAGCTCACTTTGAACAAGCTCAAGCACCTTCTTACTAATATCTGCAAAACTTAAAACATTTTTTTCTTTGTGGATTTGATTTTTAGCTTCGCAAAAATGTTCAAGCAAGTTCATTAATTTTGCAATTTTAAAGCTCTCAAGCTCCAAAGCATAAGTATTTAAAGCTTGTAAAAAAAGCTCTCTTTTCTCTCTAAATTTCTCATCTTCATTATAGAATTTCTGCAAATATTTTGTTGTTTCAAATTTATTCATAAAACTTGATTGTAAAAAGCTATCCAAATCAAGTTTTTCATTCTCAAAACTCTTGCTTAAATCCTTATGATTTAAAGTCAAACAATAACTTCTTAAATCCTCATAATTTTGATTTATTAAAGCTTTGTTTGGAAAATTTTGAGGATTTTTATACTCTTTAAAATAGGCATTTTGATATAAATTTTCAAGCTCTTTGAAAAAATTTTCTTTCTCATCAATATCTAGAATATAATGAGCTAAATCCTTAAGCTCTGCTTCGTTTAAAATTTTTAAAAAAACCGCCTTAATATCAAGCTCATTTTCACTACTTTTAAAATCGCTCATCAAACCTAAATTCAAAGCAAAGCTTCTTAAAATTTTTCCAAAAAAGGCATCAAAGGTATAAATTTTAAGATTTTGACGCAAAAATTCCTGCTTTTTCAAATCTCTTAAAGCAATAAGTTCCTCTTTATTTTTTCCTAAAAATTTGCAAAGTTGCTCACATTCAGCTTTTCTTTCATCTTTTTCAAAATTAAGAAAGGTTTCAATTACCCTTTTTTGCATTTCATTGCACGCTTTTTTGGTAAAAGTTAAAGCTAAAATTTCATTGATTTTTGCCCCCATTAAAATCAAAGCGACAAAACGAACGCTCAAAGCAAAGGTTTTTCCACTACCTGCACTTGCTTCTAAAGCTAAGAAAGGTTTAAACTCTTTCATTTTAAATCCTTCTCGTAAATGAGTTTATAAGGGCAATACTTACTCTCCTCATTTTCAAACTCAAACTCATCTTGATTCAAAAGCTCATTAAAAAGCTCTTTTAAATCCTCCAAAGTCTTTGTGTTTTTACCTGTTTTTAGAGTAAAATCATTAAGATCATAAAATTTTGCGTCCGCGTTTTGAAAAGTTAAAGCTTTATAAAAAGCAAGTTGATAGGAATTATCCTCAATCTTGCCGCTTTTATAATCAATAATGAGTTTTTCTTTATCACGCTCATCAATTCTATCAATTTGTCCAATTAATTTAACACTTTTAATCTGACCTAAAGGGGTTTGAAATTCAAAAATTTTAGGATTTTGCTCGTCTATTTTATACTCAAGCTCATAAACTTTAAATCCTTTTTCAAAATGCTCTTTTTCACTTTGTGCAAAACGATGAAATTTAAGCTTTAAAAGTTCAAAATCTAGAGCATTTATAGAATGTTTTTTACTCTCAAGAAGAGCTAAAAATTTCTTCTCATCAAAATAGTTCTTTTCATTGTTTTTATAATAATTTTCTAAAAGTTCATGCATTAAAATACCTAAAAATTTTTCCTTATCCTGCTCCATAAATTTTCTAGGTTCTAAAAGATTTAAAATATAACGATAATAATAAGTTCTTTTTTGTTTTAAAAAGAGATTAAGACGACTAAAAGATAAGGGTTTTTCAAAAAGCTTATGTTTTAAAACAGGTGCTTTTAAAGGTTTTAAATCGAGTTTTGTAGGTTTATAATCAAATTTTAAAGCTTCTAAATAAGCTCTTTGAGTGAAATTTTGTTCCTTTTCAAGCTTGAAACTTAATTCATCCAAAAAACGTGATTTCATTTTTTCTTCATTTTCAACATAAGAAAGTGAAATTTTCTTTGCATTTTTCATCAAACTTTCATAATAAAATCTTTGTAAATTCTCTCTTCTTTCATAAGATATGAGTCCTGATTTTTTGCGAATTTCATTATTTAAAAACATCTCATTGATGCTTCTTTTTGGTATCACATCATCGTTAAAATCAACAATGATTACTCCATCAAAACAAAGTCCTCTGCTTTCTAAAAGTCCCATAACAGTTACTTTTCCACCACCCACATTGCTAAGTTTTAAAGTTTTGATTTGGATTAAAAAAAGTTCTAAGAGTTCTTTAAATTTCAAGCTTTGATTTTTAAGTAAATCCTTGATAAAAAACATTTGTTCAAAAATAAGCTGTTTTAACTCGGCATTCTCATTTTCCAAAAGTCTTTCAAGCAAGGCATTAAAATAAGTTAAATCGCATTTTTGATTGAAATGTTTTTTAAAATCATCAAATTCAAGCTCAAAATAATGCAAAAGGCTGTTATGATAATCAAAAATTGTTTTTTTATTTTCAAAATAATCTTTGTTTGGATTGAAGTGAAAATCCTCCAAATTTGCACTTAAATACAAGGCTCTTAATTTTTGATAAAACTCACTCTCTTGTATGCTCTTTCCACTTGCAAAATTAAGATTATTGTATTGATCTAAAAGTTCTAAAAGCTCACAAAATTCCTCATCAGGAGTTATAACAACGATATTTTCAGGTTTTAATCCTTGTTCTACGAAGTTTGAAATCTCATTCATCACAAAAGCAGCTTGCAAACTTCTTAATTCAAAGCCTTGCACCTTAATGAATGAAGTTTTAGCCTCAAATGCCTCTTGTTTTAGAATTTCTCTTGTGCTAATATTGATTTCATAAGTTTGATTTGGCTCTAAATTTAAATCTTCTAAAAAAACTAAACTTTTAAGATATTCTAAATTAAATATACTTGTATTAAACCTTAAAATAACAGATTTTTGTCTTGAAAGTTCTAGGAGTAAATCTTTTTCAAAAGTGCTTAAAAAGCCCTGTAAATCATAAACAATATTTTCAAAATCCTCTAAAAAATCCCAATGAATTTCATAATTTTGAACCAAAGAAAGCTCGTCATATAAATTTTGTTTTTGTAAAAGGTCCAAATAATTTTTTAAAACTTCATCTAAAATTTCTAAATGCTCGTTATAAGCTGCGTAATAATCATTGTTTTTAAGCTCTTCTATGCTTTTTTTTTCAAGGCAAAGCTCTTTAAAAAAAGAAAAAAGATATTCGTTGTTTCTTAAAAAAGCAAAAAATTCACTTGAAATTCCTAGCTTTTCCTCTAAATTTTTGCTTTGTTTGCAAGCTTGTTGCATTAAAAGCAAACTCTCGTATTTGCTTGCTTTTCGCCCTTTAACAAGGCAAATATTTTCTAAAAATTCTTCAATTAAAATCGCATAATCAAGCAAGGAATTTTGATTTTTACAAGAATTGTAATATTCTTTAATTTTTCTTGAAGAGCTAAAAACTAGAAGCTTCATTGCGTTCTAAGTTCAAAACTATAAAAACCTATTGCCTCATCATTTGCTGTGAGTTTAAATTTAAGTTGCCATCTTCCGCTTTCAAGCTCAGGTAAGCTAACACTTAAAATATCTTTTTCAATCTTTGCTTCAAGCATTTGATCTTGAGTGTTTTGATGAGGTCTTGTAAGCAAAACACTTGCTTTTATTACATCTGGATTTAAATTTCCAAGTTTTTCAATCTTAAAAGTCAAAAGTTCATTTGATGAAACTTCATAAAATTTAATCTTTCTTTTTCCTGCAATTGTGATTTTATCGTTTTGAAAAAGCACTTTAAAAAGTTTGTCGAAATTTTCTTGTTTTTGTTGAATTTCATTGAAATTATAATCTACGCTTTGATACTTATCCATATAAAAATCATCTTCATAAACAGGATAATTGTTTGCAAAAATGATGGTTGCAATACAAGCAATAATGATTGCTAAAATAGAAAGTAAAATTCCATAAGGCCAAAAAGTTTTTTCCTTAGACATTGCGTCTCCTTTTCATTCTTCTTTGAGCGTAGTATAATAAAGCAAAGCAAATGAAACCATAAATGAGAATTCTTAAAATATTTATCGTATCACGATTCGAGTTACCTATGGAATTTTCAAGATCTATGCCAAAATATTTTGCAAGTCTGTCCGCAATATCTGCGTAACCATTAAGAATGGCAGCATTGTAAATATCTTGCCCTTTATGAGAGGTTAAAATAGGAAGTATAGTTCCTGTACCAGGATACGGGCTTAAAACTGCTTCTTTATCAAAAAAAGCCAAAGCTTCTTTAGAACC
>JAFLRU010000061.1 GCA_022511325.1 Campylobacter sp. | reverse complement strand
AAATTTTTCAAGTGATTTTACCCAAAATGTGAGTTCTAAAAATTCAAAAATCACTTATAGCGGACATTTTGTTTTAACCCAAGATAAGGCTTTTTGGAGTTATGAAAAACCTGCAAAAAAAGAAATTTACATCAATAAAAATCAAATCACTATCGTAGAACACGACTTAGAACAAGTGATTTTTTCAAGCTTAGACAAAATCCCAAATCTTAATGAAATTTTCAAACTTGCTAAGAAAATTGCTCCTAACGAACTAGAAGCCAAATATGAAAATGTAAAATATAAAATTTTCTTAGAAAATAATGAAGTTAAAAGCATTTCCTATCAAGATGAATTTGAAAACGACATTTTAATTACGCTTTTTAAACAGAAAAAAAATACTTCCATTAATGAAGCAATTTTTACACCAAAAATCCCGAAAAATTATGATTTAGTGCGTTGATTAATATTTAATTCCTAAAGTGAAATTTCACTTTCATCGCCGCTAATTTCTTTACTGCTTTGATTTTGCTCTGAATTTGGTTTTAAAGGAGCAGTTGTTTGCGAATTTTCTTGGCTTTGATTTTGGGAATTTTCTAAAGTTGTGCCTGTTTGCGAAGCATTTTGTTCTAAAGGCTCATTTTTTTGATTACTAAGATTTTGATTTTGGATTAAATCTCTTTTAATTTTTTCTTCAATATCTGGTGTGATTTTGGGAATGTTTAGATTTTCAGGCTTTATATCTGTATCATTTGAGTTTTCCTCATCATTTCCAAAAAGCTTTTGCGGAAGTTGTGGCACGCTAGGAGTTTTAACCTCATCAACCTCCGGAACCTCTATATTATTAAGAATTTTTTTAAGTTCTTTTCCTGTATTTTTTTCTTTAGCTTCAGAACTTTCTAAAAATTTCTTAAATTCCTCAATATCAAATTTTTCTACCCCACTTAAGGATAAAATATAAATTTCATCGACTTTTAATTTATATTTTTTTTCCATAAATTTTTCTAAGGTTCTTTTAAAATTATTTTTGCCCGATTCTGTAAAAATATCCTCATAAAAAAACCCTGAAATTACAGTATTAACACTATCAATAATTTGATTTTTTTTTGAATCTAAATTTTCGCCTTTAAATTCCAAAGAAAGTTCAACTTTTTTTAACACATTTGCCCCACTTTTAGAATAAAGATCTGTTCTTAGATCCTCGATTTCTAAGCTACTTGCACCTAAAATCAAAGGCAAAGCTAAAAGTAATTTTTTCATTTTTCTTCCTTTTCTAAGTCTAAAAATTCATTTTCTTTATAAAAATTCTTAACACTCTCATCAATTTTTAAAACATTAACAAAATAAGTTTTAAAATTCAAGTCTTTAGAATATAAAATTTTAAGATTTGTTGGGTTGGTTGCGCGCGAAAGAGCAACATAAAGCTGTCCATTTTCAAAAATATGATCAATATCGCAAACAAGTTTTTCAATGCTCATTCCTTGAGATTTGTGTATAGTAATAGCATAGGCTAATTTTATAGGAAATTGACTCACGCTTGCACGCACATTAACAAAAATTTCCTCTCCCACTTGCTCAAATTCCTCAAGCAAGTAAGTATAAGGCTCAAGCATAATCTTGCTCCCATTATTTTTGATGATTTTAATACATTTTTTATCCTCTTGCTCTATGATTTCATCAATTACGCCTTGTTCGCCGTTAAAATAACCTTTATCAACATTATTAAGAGTAAAAATCACCCTTGCACCCACTTTAAGTTTGAGCTCCCTAGTGATATTTAAGCCTTTTACCCAAGAATCAAATTGAGCTTTACTTAAACCCTCATCATCTTTTTTAAATTCAGCCTTAAACAAAAAAAGAGGGTTATTTATTCGGTGAAGTCTTTGCTCATTGATAAAATCTGCTTTTTTATTTATCCCACAAAGTAAGGTAAAATCATCAATTTCTTCTAAATTTTTTGGCTTAAAAATAAAATTTTTAAAATATTCTAAAAGCTCATCATTTAAAATTCCTTCTCTTAATAGAGAAAGTTTTTCATAAAACTGCGAATTTTGTGTTCTTTTAGATACAGATAGACTTAAATTTTTAAAAGCTAAAGATTGCCAAAACAAAGAAGAAAAAGCATAATAAGAAGTTACAAATAAAGAATTTTGCTTTTCTTTAACAACGGGAGGTAATTGAAAAAAATCCCCCACAACTAAGAATTTTCCTTTAAAATCAAAGGTTCTTATCCTAAACTCAATCATATCAAAAAGCTCTGCACTCACCATAGAAATTTCATCAATAATGATTAAATCAAGTTTTTTAAGAATTTTTCCAAGCTTAGCAAGCTTTTGCTTTTGATTTCTATCATAAAGACTTAGTTCTTTTAAATTCGCACAATGCCCAAAACAAAAAAAGCTATGTAAGGTTACTCCGCCGACATTCAAGGCACTTAAAGCACTTGAACCTAAGGTGATGACTTTTTTATTTTGTTTTTCGTAAGAATTTTTAAGTTCTTTAACCAAAAAAGATTTGCCAACTCCCGCTCCACCACTTAAAAAAACATTGTATTCTTTTAAAATTTTTTCGAGTTTATCAAGCATTATTCTTCCTTAGTTTATAATTATAACAATTTTTTGCAAAGGTTTTTTATGCGTTATATTTTTTTATTTCTTTTACTTATTTTTGCAGGCTGTGCTTTAAAAACAGACAAAAAACCCATTTTAAATAATGGAAAAATAAATAATAACACGACTTTGGATTTTTACGCAGAACTTGATTTTGAGCAAAACCTCTCCTTGCTTCCTGTTTTAGAGGAAAATTTCAAAAATGATGGCAAAGCATATAAAAAATATTTTTTCTCCGCTTGGCATAAGGATTTTAAGAATTTAAACACCAAAAAATTATTTTGGTCTTTTAATCTTTACTCAAATAAAAACAATACATATTATTTTTTCAACAAACAAATCATTCCTAAATCTTGGTTTGAAAAACATATTGAAAATGCTAATATTTCAGATTTAGGTAAGGTTAATCAAAAGGCTTTAGTCGTTAAAAACACTTTTTTAAAGAATTTTCCAACTCAAGATGCAATTTTAAAAAATCCTTTTGCACAAAGTGAGGGAGTTCCTTTTGATTATGCCATTGATAGTGTTTTAAATGTCGGCAATGCAGTTTTAATTTCGCATTATACTAAGGATAAACGTTATGCTTTTGTAAGATGTGAAAGTGGTTTTGGCTTTGTTGAAAGCGAAGCTTTGGAAAATTTTGATGAAGCAAGAACAAAAATTTATGAAAATCTTAATTTCATCACACCTTTGTTTGAAAAAATGCCTATTTTTACCGAAAAAGGAGCTTTCTTTTTTGAAACGAGAATAGGTGCGTTGTATCCTTACTATAAAAGTGATAAGAAATATTACTATGGAAAAATCGGTAAGGATAAATACAAAATTGCTAAAGATAAGGTAGCTAAATTTCCTTTAGAATTTAACGATACTCATCTTAAACACCAAATTTCTCAAGTTTTAAATCTACCTTATGGTTGGGGTGGATATGGTTTTGAACGTGATTGTTCCTTGCTTACGCGTGATATTCTTGCTCCTTTTGGCATATATTTGCCTAGAAATTCCTTATCACAAAACAATTTTTTCACTCATTTTGACATAAGTTTTTTAGACAATGCTCAAAAAAAAGAATTCTTAAGAAACTTTGCTAAGCCCTATTTAAGTTTGCTTTATCTTAAAGGTCATATTATGCTTTATGCAGGAGAATCTAAAGATAAAGAGCTTGTAATTCACGATATTTGGGGGCTAAGATATGGTGCAAATCAAAGACTTTTGATAGGAAAAAGTGTAATTACAGGCTTAGAAATCGGCAAAGGCAAGATAGCTAATGAAAATCTTCTGCTTACAAGACTTAAAGAAATTTCTTTTATAAGGTTAAATGAGAACGAAAAAGCTAGGATTAAAGAATATCTTTTGAAAACTAAAAAATAGTTTGCTAAAATTTTATCCAAACTAAAGAGAATTACCTTAAGCCTCAAAAAAAACGATAAGGCTTTTAAATAGCAAAATATTACAGAGTATAATTATAAGGATAATGTTTCATAGTAATTATTCACTACCTTTCTAGATGAGAATCAAATGCTAAAGGGTAACTACAATTATTATATTTTATCATCAAGTTTAAATTTTCTAAACTCTAGCTTCTCTCATAATCTTTTGCACATATTTTTCTCGTAGTTTTGGCACAAATTCCCCGATTTTTCCGCCATTAATAAGTTTATCGTCTGCCTTAATCACAGGTAAAATTAAAAGTGTAGCTGCTGAAATAAATACCTCATCAGCCTCATAAACTTCACTCATACTAAAAGCCCTTTCATCAATCTTTAATCCAAGTTCTTTAGCAAAAACAAGGATATTTTTACGACGAATACCACTCAAAATTTCGTTAGAAAGTGGCTTTGTAATAAGAGTTTTATTTTTTATAATAAAGGCTGATGAACTTGAACCCTCATTAACCTTACCATTTTCTATCATAAAAGCTTCATCTGCTTTAGCTTTTGTCGCCAAGTTTTTAGCATAACATTGTGCTAAAAGCGAGATAGATTTTATATCGCGTCTTTTCCAACGCAAATCACTCACGCTAATGACTTTAATGCCTTTATCTTTAAGCTCATTTTCAATTACCTTGCACTCAAAAGCAAAAACCATAATTGTAGGTTTTAAACCCTTGATGAAAGTAAAATCCCTTGAAGCAACTCCTCTTGTAATTTGCATATAAACTCCGCCTTCTTCAAGAGAATTTTTTAAAATCAATTCTTTTAAAATGTTTTCAAATTCGCCTCTTTCATAGGGAAGCTCAAGCTCAATTGCCTTTAAACTACGTGAAAATCTCTCCCAAAATTCCTCTTTATCCACCAAATTTGCATTTACAACAGGTATAACTTCATAAATTCCATCTCCGAAAATAAAACCTCTATCAAAAACACTAACTTTTGCTTCGTTTTTATCCAAAAATTCACCATTTAAAAAAACAATTTGTTTTTCTTTCATCATTTTGCTTATCCCTTAATCAAATCAAGAATTTCTTTAGGAAGTTCCATTTGTTTTGAATGATAAAAATACTTTGCTAAAACCAAAATTCCTATGTAAAATTCTTTCTTTTCGTCTAAAAATTGCTCTATATAAGAATGAGCATTATTTATTATTTCTTTTGCCTCTTTGATATGGGTTTTATAATATTCTATTTTGTCCTCTAAATTTTCATTATCAATCAAAACAAAATGCTCATTTGGCTTTAATATCCCCTCCATAAACCAAGTTTCACATCTCATTTGAGGAGCAAAAACCAAAGAATTTGAGCTCATATTCCATTTTAAACTGCTTGCAACATCATTGCCCTCTAAAGAAATAATAAACTTAAATTCCATTTGTGCTTTTTTACTCAAACCTTCTTTTCTGTATCGCTCTAAATCATCTCCCCCATTTGACTTTCTAGTGTCCCCTATATCACAAAATTCTTTATCAAAATAATTTTGCAAAAATTCTATTCTGTGTTTTTGATACGCAGACCCTCTCCAAACAGCTTTATCTTTTTTATCCTCAAAAACTAAATTATCCTTTAAGAATACAAAATGCCTATTTTTATCAAGCTTTAAAAGAATATTATTTTGGTTTTCTCCCTCTATAAGTCTTGATTTGCAAATACTTGGCTCATTTAAATGGAAACTTACATCCCCATATTTTTTAATCCACAAAAAATCATCTTTAAAATATTTACTAATCTTATATCCATCATAAGCTAAGGAAGTATCTTTAAAAGGAAGTTTTCCTAGCTTTTCTTTATTTTTTGAATTGAGTAAAATTTCACTAAAATCCTCATTGATTTTATTATAATAATTCACCCTAAAACTTATTTCCTCTAAAACTTTATCTTCATTTTTTAAAAGTTCTTTAAATATATTTTGAAGTTTTGCTTGAAAGAAAATTCGTGGCACAAAAGCTATACTAATACCTTTAACATTCATCACAAATCTAGAATCTGCCATATTTTTATTAACCTTTAAGAAAAATTTGTATAATTATAACTCATTTTTATGATAAAATTAAAACCACAATTAAACCTAAAAAAGAGAAAGAATATGAAAAAATTTAAACAATTTAGCCTAAATTTTCTTTTTAAAATTTCAGAACAACCTGTCCTTTTGAGAGATTTACTTGAAGCTAATGCTCTTTTTAATGAGGGAATGCTCGTTGATCCTGCAAAACTAAACTACAAATTTAAAACCCTTAATACCTATGTTTATTATGGAATTTTATGCTCTCTTATTTTACTGCCTTTGCTTTTGCTCACTCATCATCTTTTAACTCTTTTTGATTTTCATCTTAGCATTATCAGTGCAGTTTTGGTTACAGCTTTTGTTTTTATTGCTTATGATATTTTTAAAATTTATGCTCGAAAAATCATTTCTAAAAGGCTTATTAAAAAGGCTTGGAATAACCATTTTCCTTATTTTGCTTACGAAAAATACTCTAAGATTGCTGAAGAAATTTATAAACAAGCTTTAAAAGATGAAATTCCAAAAGCTTCACTTGAAAAATATGTTTTAGAAAAAATCGTAGAAAAATCGGTGTGATTGTGAGATAAATTCTAAGATATAAATACAAGATTTTCAAAAATATCTATTTATCCAAATACGCCTTGACTTGTGCAATTTCATCGCTTTGTATGGTGCTAAGTCTTAAAAGTGCAATGCCACACTTTTGTAAAATATGATTTTTAAGCTCATCTCTTGTGCTTTGCTTAGAATCTTTCTTATGATAAGCAAAACCATCTATTTCTATGGCAAGCACAGGGCTTTTGTTCATTGTATTAAAAATCAGCAAATCAATATGGCTTGAACTTTGGATAAACTTCACTTCCTGCACATT
>JAFLRU010000060.1 GCA_022511325.1 Campylobacter sp. | reverse complement strand
CTTCAGAAGCAATAAACATTCTTTGCTTCAGCACCTGATCTTGTGGAACTAAAATCGTTGTTTCATCTCTAAGTTTGTAAGGCACATTATTTTGTTCTAAACTTGAAACGATAGCCGCAGATGAGCTTGGACTTACATTTTCAACTAAAACACCGTAGCCATCACCACCTCCACCGCTTTCACTATTGTGGTATAAACTTAAAAAAACTAAGAAGCCAATCACAATCACAATCGAAGCTGCGATGACTATACGTTGCTTACGCGTTAAATTTTGATATATTTGCCCGATTTGAAGCAACATACTTTTAAAATCCATATTAATTTAAACCTTATCCCTTCAAAATTTGCGAAAATTCTTCAAAAAATCTCGAATTTTCATAAGGCGTTCCTATGGTGATACGCACTGCATTTAAACCATAACTTTTTAAATTTCTTATTATTATACCTTTTTTAAGCAATTTTTCAGACAATTCTGTGCTATTTTTTTCATTAAAAGTAAAAGTAATGAAATTTGTATAGCTTGGAATGAAGTTTAAAGCTTGATTTTGAGCGAATTCTTCATACTTTATCATTTCTTTAAAATTATTCTCTAAACTTTGTTTTACAAATTCTTTATCTTCTAAAGCCGCACAAGCTGCTTTTAAAGCAAGAATGCTAACATTAAAAGGAGCTCTAAGTTTATAAAAAGCTTTTATGATAGCCTCATTTGCTATGCCATAGCCTATCCTTAAGCCACCAAGTCCATAAAGTTTAGAAAAAGTGCCTAAATAAAGCACATTGCTAAATTCTTTAATCAACTCTTTTGGTTCTAAATGCTTCTGTTTATCTTTAAAACTTGCAAATTCATTATAAGCTGCGTCAATAACTACCATACAATCCTCATCTACAATTTTTATAAATTCTTTAACTTCCTTTGCATTTAAACATTCGCCTAAAGGATTGTTTGGCACACACAAAAAAATGATTTTAATCTCGTCTTTATGAGCTTCATAAAGTTTTTTAAATTCTTTTAAATCGTGTCCTAAATTTGTTGTTTTATAACATTTTGCTCCACATTGTTTGGCATAAATTTCATACATTGCAAAGGTTACTCCACATTGAAGAAAAGCATTGTTTGCATTGAGCTTAGAATGCACAGCAAATTCTATCACTTGATCACTTCCTGCACCGATGATAAGTTCTTTATCTTTTATACCAAATTTCGCACTAAGCTTTGTTTTTAGTTCGCTCATACTATCATCAGGATAAAGATGAGCTTTATTTGCATAAGTTTGAAGAGTTTGCACAACTTTTGGTGCAGTGCCAAGAGGATTTTCATTGCTTGCAAGTTTGATAACTTCTTTAAGATTATATTCTTTAGCAATGACTTCTATGTCTTTTCCAGGTTCGTAGTTTGATAACTGATTTAAAATTTCATTAAATTTCATTGATTTTCTCCTCAATTTAAAATGATAAAACTAAATTTTTCACGCAATATAATTATAAATCTCCCCCTAATGAATTCTCTTCTGCAGACAAATAAGAACCAAGCCACATTACTCCCTCTGCGTCTTTTAAAGCTCTTTTAACATTCTCATCATCGATATGCCCTTCAAAATCAATATAAAAACTATGCATAAACCCTTTAGCCTTAATTGGACGCGATTCAAGTTTAGTAAGGTTGATGTTTTCTTTTTTAAATTGTTCAAGCAAAGCACTAAGTCCTCCGGGTTTATGAGCCGTTCGAGCAAGAATTGAGGTTTTGCAATTTGGCATTTGAGGATTTTTAATATCACTTAAGATTAAAAATCTTGTCCGGTTAGCCAAATTATCTTCAATTTTATTAAATAAAATTGGCACATTATAAAGCTTTGCCGCAATTTTAGAACAAATTGCGGCAGACTCTTTGTCTTTTGAAGCAAGATAAGCTGCGTTGGCTGTGGATTTTGAAGGCACAAATTCCACTTGATTTAAATCGTGGCTTTCTAAGAATTTACGACATTGATTATAGCCTTGTGGGTGGGAATAAATACGTTTGATTTCTTTTAAATTTTCATTCATTCCTACAAAAGAATGATGAATATCCATATAAATTTCTCCAAAAATCTTAAGTTCTGTGTATTTTGCAAGGCAATCTAAAGTAATTCCCACGGCACCTTCTGTGTTGTTTTCTATAGGAACAACTCCGTATTTAGCTTCTTTATTGCTAAGTTCTTTAAATACATCTTCAATCGTAGCTAAAGCAATGTAACGACTCATTGCCCCAAAACGACTTCTTGCTGCTTGATGTGTGTAAGTGCCTTCAGGTCCAAAATAAGCTATACTTTGAGGCATTTCTAAATTCCTAGAGACTGCAAAAATTTCTTGGTAAATTGCTTCAATTGCATTTTGGTCTAAAAGTCCTTGATTAAGTTTTTTAAGGCGGTTGATTATGGCTCTTTCGCGTTCGGGTCTGTAAATGGTTCCACCGGAATTTTTCTTAATCTCGCCGACTTTTTGGACATAAGTCATTCTTTCATTCAAAAGGGCTAAAATTTTATCATCAACGGCGTCAATTTTAATTCTTATTTCATCTAAACTTTGCACTCAAACTCCTTTTCAAATTCTAAAATACTTTCAAAAACTCCGTCTAAAATACTTGTATCTAAACCCTTGGTGCTAGAAATTTTGCCACTTAAAACTAAAACACATTTCATTCCAAGTTCCTTAGCTTTTAACAAATCGCCTTTAAAATCATCACTAACAATGGTGATATCCTTAAATTCCAAACGAGGGTTTTGCTCCTTAATCAAAGTAAGTGCTTGTTTATAAAAAGCAAAGCTAGGTTTTCCAACAACTTCATAATCACACCCGCTCGCATTTTGAATCATTGCCATAACGCTTCCAACACCCGGATAAAGCCTGTGATTTTTTTTATAAATACTCGTTTCGTGCATAGCAATGATTTTCACATCATTTTGTGCAAATTCTATGATTGAAGCAAAATCATCAAATTTAAAATCATCATAACTTGCGATTAAAACAGCATTTGGGGTTTTAAAATCAAGCTCATATCCTAAATTTTCAATACTTTGTAAAAATTCTTTAGAACCATAAGCAGCAACCTTACAAGGTTTTAACAAACGATTAAAAACACAAAAAGGGTCTAAATATGCATTTTGCTTAATCTCAAGCCCTTTGGTTCTTAATTCTTCTAAAAAATTAAGTTTTTTCGTGTTATTTGTGATGATAAGATAGGCTAAATTTTTAGAATTTAAAAATGAAATCAAAGTTTTTGCCCCATCAATAAGGCTTTTATCTGCATCTGAAAGCAAAGTTCCTTGCACATCTAAAAAAAGCATTTATTTCCCTTAAATTTTTAAATGCTGTATTTTAACAAATTTTATTTAAGGATTGATATTTTGAGCACGAATTTTATATTTTATTCTTTATTTAAAAATTTCTCTTCCAAAGCAATCAAATCTTCAAAGCTCTCTCTTTGGCGAATGAGTCTTATTTTACCATTTTCTAAAGCGAGTTCGCAAACGCGAGTTCTTGTATTATAATTACTACTCATACTAAAACCATAAGCTCCAGCATTTTTTACAACCAAAATATCTCCATTCTTTGTTTGTGCTAACTCTCTTTGTTTGGCTAAAAAATCCGCACTTTCACAAATTCCACCCACAACATCACAAGGGGTTTTTTCGCCTTCATTATAAGGTAAAACAATTTCGTGATAAGCCTCATAAAGACTAGGTCTTAATAAGTCATTCATCGCCCCATCAACGATAACGAATCTTTTTTTAGGCGTAATTTTTTCATACAAAACGCTACAAACAAGCTCTCCGCTTTTTGCAACCAAGAATCTGCCCGGTTCTAAACCTATAGTTAAATCAAGCCCGTTAAGTGCACTCAGTATGCCTTGAGCATAATCATATAAATTGGGCTCGCTTTCATTTTTATAACTTACACCCAAACCTCCGCCAATATCAAAGAATTTAAGCTCGATTTTTAAAGCCACAAGCTCTTTTACAAGTTTTGCAACAATAGACGCTGCTTCGTGGATTGGAGAAAGATTAGTAAGTTGAGAACCTATGTGAAAATGTACCCCTACAGGCTCCAAAAAAGGTGAGTTTTTTGCATAAACATACATTTTTCTTGCCATATCAAGCTCTACTCCAAATTTATTTTCGTGAAGTCCAGTTGAAATATAAGGATGAGTTTTTGCATCAACATTAGGATTAACCCTAATGCTAATTCTTGCCTTTAAATCAAGGTTTTTTGCAACATTTTCTAAAAGCAACATTTCTGCTTCGCTTTCTAAATTGATATACAAAATATCATATTTTAAGGCAAGTTCAAGCTCTTCTTTGGTTTTACCCACTCCGCTAAAGATGATTTTATAATTTTTTGCACCCGCTACCAAAGCACGCTTAATTTCACCTATACTCACACAATCAAAGCCACTATCGAGTTTTGTTAGCATTTGCAAAAGACTTAAATTCGAATTAGCTTTCATCGCATAAAAGATTTGAGATTTTCTTGCTTTGAAAACCTCTTTGAGTCTTAAAAAATTTTCTTTAATCTCATCAAAATTGTAAAGATAAAAAGGAGTTTTAAATTCCTCTTTTAATTTTTTATAATCCATAATCTCGCCTTAAAATTATTATTTTACCTATGTTTATAAAACATAAATCCTCCTAAGAGGGCTAAAATGATTATAGGCATTATAGTGCCAACTTCACTTAAAATCACTGCATTTTCGCTCAATCTCGTAAGTAAAAATAAAACACCCCAAATAAGCATCGTTGAAACAAGAGCGATAAAAACAACTAAGCTCAAATTAAAAAACCTAGAAATTGCAGGAAAAAAATAATATATAATAAGCATTAAAAAAGGAGCAAAGAAAGGTGTAAAAATCAATTTATAAAGACTAGTTCTAACGGCTGTTGTGCTGACATTTTGTGCTTTGAAAAGCATTAAGCTAATGAACGCATCTTGTATGGTATAATCACTATTGCTAGCAATTCCCTCAATCACCTTAGGTTCAAAACCTTCCAAACCTCCCAAAATATCAAATTCTTTAATCTCAAGCCCGTCCTTACCTAAAGAATATTCTTTAGGAAGCTTGGTTAAATTTCCGTCCTTTAAATTCCAAGCATTATCTTTAAAAAAAGCTTCTTTAGCAACGATATAAGAGTCTAAATCAAAATCTTTAATATTAAAAATTTTAACCTCTTGGACTGAATTTGAACCACTTTGAAGTTTTCCAACATAAGCAAAACTATCATTGAATTTTAAAAAAACTTCCCCGCTTTGTTTCCCAATAGAACCATTTTTACGCACATTTCTTTTATAATCATCTGCGTAAGCAAAAGAAGTAAAATTAAGCCCCACATACACAAAGCAAAAAAACAAAGCCCATAAAAAAGGATAGAGTATAACTAAATTTTTACTCAGTCCTAAAGCATAAAGGCTGATAAGCTCATTGTTTCTTATCATAGTGATTAAAGAATATACGAGTGCGAAAACTAAAGAAAGAGGTAAAACATATTTTACTGCTGAAAAAGCTAAAAATAAAGTATAAAGCAAATCAAGATTCGCAGAATCTGGCAATTTTTTAAAATTTACAAGTAAATCTATACCACAATAAAATACTAAAAGTGCAGTAAAAATGATAAAAAAATTTTTAAGATAAATCCTTGAAACAAAGTAAAAAAAAACTTTCATTCTTAAGCTTTTAAAGTATAATTCGATGCAACTTGCGTGATATCACTTTGTAAGAGTTTAAGCAAAGCTTCTTTAGCGTGGTTTAAAACCTTGCTTAAAGGCTCTTGTTCTTCGCTTTTAAATGCACCAAGAACGTGAGAAATAACATTTTTATCTTTTCCAACACCAATACGAATGCGTTCATACTCATTTCCGCAAAGCTCATCTATGCTCTTAAGTCCGTTATGTCCACCACTTGAACCACCTTTTTTGAATTTTAAAGCCCCTAAATTCAAATCAATATCATCGTGGATAACAATAATTCTTTCACATTTATAAAAATCACTCACTGCCTTAACACTTTCCCCCGAAGCATTCATAAAAGTGCTTGGTTTTAAAAGAAGTAAAGAAGAGTTTATTTTATAAAGCTCTCCTTTAAATTTAGAATTTGAAACTAAGTTCGCCGCATTTTCTTGTAAAAATAGGTCAATGAGCATAAACCCGACATTATGCCGCGTGTTTTGATACAAAGCTCCTATATTTCCAAGTCCTACGACTAAGGTCATCGTGCTTTTTCTACACCTACCACAGCTACCCTAGATGCATCAATAATGCTTACTCCATTTGGAATCACTATATCTTTAACAAGTAAAGCATCACCCACATCAAGTTTGCTTACATCAAGTTCAAAGAAATTTGGCAAATTTTCAGGGATACATTTAACTTTAAGTCTTCTTTTGGATTGAATTAACACACCCTTATTTTTAAGCCCTACGGCTGTGCCTTTGATTTTAACCGGAACCATAAATTTAGAAAGCACGCCTTTAGTAGCAACTTTTAAATCCACGTGTTTTAAATCACTTGTTACAGGATCTTTTTGATAATCCACAACCACCACGCTTAAAACCTGTGAACCCACTTTAACATCAAAAATCAAGGAAGTTTTTTTACGCACTTCTTTGATGAATTCATTGACTTTAAAAGCGGCATTGATATTTTCTAATCCCTTGCCATAGATGTTTGCAATTAGATAACCATCTCTTTTTAAAGCCTTAGACGCTTTTCTACCGATACTCTCTCTAATAATACCTTCTAACATCTTTTATCCTTTCTAAAAATAAACTTTGATTTTAGCTAAAATTGCCTTAGTTAAAGGTAAATTTTGCAAATTGATGTGAATTTAAATTCTTTCATTTTAAGGAGTTTAAACTTTTAAGAAAATTCTTGCTTTGCAAATTTCAAAGAAAACTTAAAATTTTAAATGAGAAGTTTTAGACTAACTTTTATCACAGCTAAGCACCAAAAGGTGAAAACACAAGAATTTTAAAAATGTGAAGTCATAAAATTATGACTTCTTTGAGAGCTAAGGTTTAATAATAACTCCACATTTTATCTTTGAGTTTGGCTATTGAAAATAAACACCTTTCCATAAATCTTCTATTCTTGGGTCTTTTTGCTTGATTATATTAGGATTAACCTCCTG
>JAFLRU010000006.1 GCA_022511325.1 Campylobacter sp. | reverse complement strand
CTTTAAATTCATTTTCTATACACACAAAATTTTTAAAACGAGAGGAATTAAAATTTACAATTTTTTCAAATACACAATTCTCAAATCTTAAAACATTAGAAATATTCACTTCAACACAACGAAGAGAATTTTCAAATACACAATTTTTAAAAACCAAAGGATAATTTGATAATTCTTTAAAATTGATTTCTTTATTTATTTTTATTTTATCTTTTTCATTTCCTATGCAAAAACATTTAAAATTTTGCGTTATTTGACTACTATCAACCAAACCCAAAATCTTGGCTATTCTTAGTTTAGTTTCTTCTTGTTCTATCATTTTCATCTCCTCTCTCACTTAAACGCAATAAAAGTCTCAAAATTCGCCCATTTAAAAAGACTTTCTATCTTTTTAAATCCTGCGTTTTCAAGCATTAAAATATTTTCTTTTGAACTATAAGGCACAAGGACATTTTCTAAAGCCTCTCTTTTTGCTGCGATTTCAAATTTTGTGTAGCCTTGTTTTTCTTTGTATTCTGCATACAATTCCAAAATTTGCTTCGACAAAAACGCATCTTCATAAAGAATTTTCTCGCTCATTAAAAAAAATCCATTTTCATTTAAATTTTCATAAATTTTATCCACCAAAGCTTGTCTTTTAGGAGGTCTTATAAATTGCAAAGTGTAAGTGGCAATGAAAACATCATTTTTAAAAAAATCAAAATCATCTAAAGAACGCTCAAAAAATTCTATCTTAACCCCATAAGCCTTGCTTTTTTGCTTAGCAATTTCAAGCATAGCTGCGGCACTATCAACCCCGCTTAGAACAAAATCATTGCGGAGCTTTGAAAGCTCAATCAAAAAATTCCCGCTCGCACAACCCAAATCACAAATTTTAGCCTTTTGCGGTGCAAGTTTGGCAATTAAACCCACACAAAGTTCTAAATTCTCTTTGTAAAGTGGCACGGAGCGATGAATCATATCATCAAACACGCTTGCAACGCTTTTATCAAATTCAAATTGTTTTTTAGGACTTTGTTTGAAAAGCTCGTCTTTCATTTTTTATCCTTATCTAAAATTTTCAAAGCTTGTTTAATATCCTTTGAAATTTGAGCTTTCAAAAGACTAAGTTCGCTAAAATTTTGATTTTCTCTTAAAAATTTGATAAAACTAAGTTTCAAAGGCTCACCTAACTCGGGTTCAAGCTTAAAATCCTCTAAAATATGCGTTTCAATTGCAAAATTTTTATCGCTAAAACGCACGCCTATAAAACTCACACTTTTATAAACCTTGCCTCTAATTTCGCAAAAAGTCGCATAAACCCCATTTTTAGGCAAAAAATGCTCCTTACATTCTAAATTTAAAGTCGCAAAAAGCTCTTTAGAACCTAAACCCTGCCCTTTAACTAAAATTCCCTCGATACAATAAACGCGTCCTAAAAATTCATTCGCCTTTTTAAGCTCACCCCTACTAAGAAAATCCTTAATCAAAGTCGTATGCACAGCTTTAGAGCCTATTTTGAATTTGGGCACTATGGTGGTTTTAAGTCCGCTTATGTTCTCAATATCCTCTGCTTTGTATTTTCTATCCTTACCGAAAGAAAAATCATATCCTACGACTATATGTTTTAAATTCGGCAATTCTTTTTTAAGCTCATCAAAAAAATCTTTCCCATCTAAATCTTTAATATTTTTAAAATCAAGCTCTATAAGCTCTTTTTTGCTTAGCTCTTGTTTTTGTTTGTTGCTGCAAAGCTTTTTGCTTTTAAATTTATCAATCATCAAAAGAGCGGAGTTTTCACCCAAATGCTTAATAAGTTCTAAATGCCCCAAATGTAAGCCATCAAAACAGCCTATAGCCAAAGCTTCAATCTTATGCTTTGGTGTAATGGTAGAAATATTCAACATTTCCTTCTTTTCCTTTAATGCTTGAAACCGCAGTATTTTTTAACTCCCAGCCCAAATCCAAACAAGCTTTTTCAAATTCCTTTCTTACTTCTAAAAGCCTCTCTTCATCTTTTAAAACGCCTTTTTTAGTTCTTTTAGCATTTTTACCCGCTTCAAATTCAGGTTTAAAAAGCAAAATAATGTCTTTAAGTGCGAATTTATCAATATAAAAAAGCAAATTTAAAAGCGAGGTAAAACTCACATCACAAGTAATCACTTCAAATTTTTCATCGCTTTTAAAATCCTTTAAATCCGTATTTTCAAACACTTTCACTCTTTGATTTTCTCTTAAACTTTGGTGAAGTTGATTGCTTCCAACATCTAAAGCTACGACTTTAGCCGCTTTAAACTCAAGTAAAACCTCTACAAAGCCTCCCGTGCTTGAACCTATATCCAAACAAGTTTTGTTTTTTATATCCAAAGCACTTTGCAAGATAAAATTTTTAAGCTTTAAAGCACCGCGACTTACATAAATCTTTGTTAAAAGCTCAAGCTTTAAAGCCTTAGAATTAAGCAAATCTTTTTCTTCTAAATTTTCATCGCCCAACAAGCTTTGTAAATAATTTTTCACATTAAAAGAGGGCTTAAAAGACTTTTGATTGAGCAAAACCTCTTTTTTTTCTATAAGCTCTAAAGCCTTATTTCTACTAATATTTAAGCTTAAAGCTACGAAGGAATCATAACGCATTGTTAAGTAACTGATTAAACTGCTCTTCATTGATACAAACAACGCCTAATTCCCTTGCTTTATCAAGTTTTGAACCCGCTTCCTCGCCAAAAAGCACGAAAGAAGTTTTTTTAGATACTGAAGAACTCACCTTACCGCCGAATTTTTCAATTAAAGCCTTAAATTCGTCTCTAGGACGCGAAAGTGTGCCAGTAATGACAAAACTTTTATCTTTAATAGGACTTTGCTCTACAACTTCGATTTTTTCTTCACTCAAATCAAGCAAAGTATAAAACTCATCAATTCTTTGGGAATTTACACGAACAAATTCCTCTAAACTCTTTGCCATTTCCTCGCCAAAACCCTCAAGATTTTTATAATTTTCAAAATCTTGTTTATGCCACATTTTTCCAAAAACTCTTGCAAGTTTTTTTGCCGCAACCTCTCCAATATGTTCAATCCCTAAAGACGAGATAAAACGAAAAAGCTCACAAGTTTTTGCATTTTCAATCGCTTTTAAAAGCTTAGTAATTTTTTTCTCTTTAAAACCCTCTAAGCCCTCAAAATCTTCATATTTAAGATGAAAAATACTCTCTAGGGTGCTAATTTTACCTTTTTCATACAAAAGCTGGGCTATACTTTCGCCAAGTCCGTCTATATTGAGACATTTTTTGGAAACAAAATGTATGATAGAATTAACAAGTCTTGCCTTGCAGTCTAAATTTTGGCATTTTATCATTGTCCCCTCGTCTAAAAGCTCGCTACTACAAACAGGACAAAACTTAGGACGTTCAATTTTAAGCTCTAAACCCTCGCGTCTATCTTTAAAAACCTTTGTGATTTTAGGAATCACATCTCCACTTCTTATAACACTTACAAAATCGTTGATTTTTACATCAAGTCTTGAAATTTCATCAAAATTATGAAGAGTTGCTGATTTTACAATCACCCCGTCCAAATTTACAGACTCTAAAACCGCTACAGGAGTTACAACTCCGCTTCGCCCAACTTGTAAATTCACTCCCAACAAACGCGTAGTTTTTTCAAGAGCTGGAAATTTAAAAGCCGCCATAAATTTAGGAAATTTAACGGTATATCCAAGCTCCTTACAAAGTTCTAAATCATCGACTCTAACAACCATTCCATCCATCATCATAGGCTTTTGTTCTCTTAAATTACAAAGTTCTTTATACGAGTTTAAAACCTCATCTAAATTTACACAAAGTCTTATAAAATCATCTTTTAAAAAACCAAGCTCTCTTATAAAGCTCATAATTTGGCTGTGTTTTTCAAAATTTAAGGTATTTTCACCCACACCCCAAGGGTAAAATTTCAAATTTCTTTGTTTTGTAATACGCGTATCAAGCTGTCTTAAGCTCCCACTTGCTGCATTTCTAGGATTTGCAAAAGGACTTTGATTTTCCTCAATCCTTTTTTGATTAATCTTTTCAAAATCCTCTTTTAAAATCACAACCTCACCTCTAATCTCAATCTTTTCTTTATAAGCTATGGTTTTTGGGATATTTTCTATTTCTAAAACATTAAGAGTTATATCCTCTCCAAGTTCTCCATCTCCACGCGTCGCACCACTTATAAGCTTGCCATTTTCATAAACGAGATTAAGACTAGCTCCATCAAATTTAGGTTCAATGAAAAAATTTTCTTCACATTTAGCCCTTTTAGCCCAAGCTCTAAGCTCATCTTCATCAAAAACATCTTCCATAGACCACATTTTGCTCAAATGTTTGATTTTATGAAATTCGCTCTGTAAAGTTGGAGCGATTTTTTGGGTTGGAGAATCAATGTTTGGCTCATTCTCACTCTCATACGCACGAAGCTCTCTGATTAAAGCATCATATTCCTCATCGCTTGCTAAAGGCTCATCAAGTTCGTAATACGCCCTCATCCAAGCATTAGCTAAAGCAACTTTTTCTAAATATTCTTGCTTTGTCATAGACTTAGCTCCTCCATTGCTTTTTGAAGCTTAAACATCTGCTTATGCTCGTATAAATCGTGAGTTCTTATAATACTTGCTCCATTTTCAAAGGCTTTAAGGTGCAAATACAAGCTTCCAGCAAGCCTATCTTCAACCTCGCTTTTAAAATACGCATTGATAACACTTTTGCGACTTGCACCGATGAGTAAAGGCTTGTTAAATTGCAAGAAATGCTCTAAGTGTTTGATTAAAATCATATTATGCTTTGCACTTTTTCCAAAACCAATTCCAACATCTAAAATACTTTGTTTCACTCCGTATTTTTCTAAAATCTCAAGTTTTTGAGTGAAAAATTCACTAAGTTCATTAAGTATATCCTCATAATGCGGATTTTCTTGCATATTGTAAGGCTCATTTTGTATATGCATCAAACAATAACTCACTTTGTATTTAGAGGCAAGTTTAGCAAGATTTTCATTTTTTAAACCACTAATATCATTAATGAGTTTAAAACCCTTATTTAAAGCATATTCTACACTATATTCATCAAAGCTATCCAAACTAAAAATAGCTTTTTTGTGATAATTTTTAGCATAGATTAAATCAAGACTTTTTTTAAGTCTTTCAAACTCCTCTTTTGCACCACAATACACGCTACCCGGTCTTGAAGAAACTGCACCGATGTCTATAAATTCAGGTTTTAATTCTAAAAACTCTTCAAGTCTTTTTTCGAAATTTGCTTCATTTACACGGCTTTTTGGATTAAAACTATCCTCATTAATGTTTAAAACTGCCATAAGTTTCACACTTTTAGGCTTAATGAATTGTTTTTTAAAAAAAAGGGCTAAATTTTTAAGTCCAAAATCCTGCATAGCTTCTTTTTTAACGAGCTTTTCAAGCTGCTCATAAGTTGCCATTAAAAGAGCATTAGAATGAGAAATTTTAGCTGTGATAACTTCTTTATGCGTAACAAGTTCAGCCCCTACTCTTAAAGCATCTTGTTTTAAAATATTTGCTGCAGCAGTGCGTATGTTTTTAATATATATAAAATGAATTTTTGTTTTTTTTTGCATAATTTTTTGTCCGATTTTTTCAGGAGCTATAATTTTACAAAGTTCGTTAAAATCGGTATTTTCGTTAAGTTTTAAAAAAGTCATTGATTTTTCTTTGTGTAGGCATTAAGTAAAAGCGTGGCAAGTAAAATTCCTGCCTTAGAATTAAGCTTAGCTAACTCATAACTTTTATAGAAAAAATCAAGCTCGTTGGCGTTAAAATCTTTGTATTTAAGGCTTTGCTTACTCAGTAAAGAAATTTTTTCTAAAAGATCATTTTTTTCTAAACTTTCATTTTCTTTTAAAAAATCAAAAATCATCTTTAAATCAAGTTTTTTTATATCTAAATTTAAGGAAATTTCTTCTTTTGTTTTTTTACGCTTTTCGCAAATAAGCCTTGATTTAATCGTCGGTAAAAGCAAATTTTTTGAAGGTGCAACAATAAGAAATTTAATATTTTTTGGCGGTTCTTCTAAAAGTTTAAGCAAGAAATTTTGGGCTTCGATCCTAAAAGAATGAGCCATTATAACAATAATTTTTTCATTCTTTTCAGCAATATAGCTTTCTTTCTCAACTGCTCTTGCATCATCCATTAGAAATTCATTAGCAGGTGTTTTTGGGATAAATCTTAAAGCATTGATTCCAAATTCAGCAACAAGCTCATTTTTAAGCTCTTCAAATTCATCACTGATTAGAATTTTACTCACAAACATCAAAGACTAACTTTTGAAAATAAAATTGCATCTAAGCTCACATCGAGGAGCTTAAATAAAGAAATAAGCTTCATATCTAAGTCTTTATCCTTAGAATTTAAATAAAAACTATTTTGAAGCTGCTCATCAAAAAGCCAAAGCAAACTATCATCTTTAGACTTTGCAATTTGAGCTTTTTTATCCACAGCAGAACCTATATAAAAATAAATATAGCCATTAGGAAAAGTAAGCTCAAGCAAATCATTAAGCAAAGAAATATCTTCTTGGCTTTGAATTTTTTTCTTACAAATCGAATTTAAAGACACAAAAGGCAACATAGGTCTTGAAGCTTTAGCATTGATATTTTTTAAAAAATATTCTTCATACCACGACCTTTCTTCATCACACATTAGAATGAAAGTATGTCCTTCTAAAAGATACTTAAGCCTTGCAGCCATAAGAGGAGCCCATTCCAAACGACGCGACTCCATCCAAGTCATAAAAGCTCCACCATTTCGTATGTTTTCTAAAGTATAAGCTAAAAAATCATTCATTCTTTATCAAGTCCATAAGCTTCGTGCAAGGCTCTAACTGCTAATTCTCCATATTTTTCTTTTACTATTACAGAAATTTTAATCTCGCTTGTAGAAATCATTTCTATATTAATTCCCTCATCAGCCAAAGTTTT
Organism: Campylobacter sp.; assembly: GCA_022511325.1. Taxonomy (GTDB): domain Bacteria; phylum Campylobacterota; class Campylobacteria; order Campylobacterales; family Campylobacteraceae; genus Campylobacter_D. Next base: position 19,499 of record JAFLRU010000006.1, on the reverse strand, counting down.
AAAAGCCGTAGCAGCAACACCTGAATGAGACTTCATTCCCACTCCTACAACTGAAACTTTAACCACAGCTCTATCACTTTCTATAATGGCTTCACTTCCAAGAATTTTTTGCATTGCAAGTTTTGCTTGTTCTAGCTCATTTTCAGGGATAGTAAAACCTAAATTCGTAGTGCCATCAACTCCAACATTTTGGATAATCATATCCACATTGATATTTTCATCTGCTAAAGTTGAGAAAATTTCAGCTGCAATACCGGGTTTATCTTTTATCTTTCTTAAAGTAATTCTAGCTTGATTTTTATCCAAAGCAATACCGCTAACTAAAGCTTGTTCCATTCCATTTTCCTTTGTAATTATTGTTCCTTCATTATTGTTAAAACTACTTCTTGTAACTAAATTCACATTTAATTTTTTCGCAAGTTCAACTGAACGATTTTGCAAAACTTTAGCTCCTAAACTTGCAAGTTCAAGCATTTCTTCATAAGAAATTCTATCAAGTTTCCTAGCCTTTGGCTCTATTCTAGGATCTGTAGTATAAATCCCATCAACATCAGTATAAATTTCGCACAAATCAGCTTTTAAAGCTCCTGCAATCGCTACAGCACTCAAATCACTTCCCCCGCGTCCTAAGGTTGTAACATCTCCTTGTTCACTCACACCTTGAAAACCCGCAACAACTACGATTTTTCCTTGTTTTAATTCTTTTTTAATCGCATTAGTATCTATAAATTTAATCCTTGCTTTGGTAAAAACACTATCTGTAATGATTCCTGCCTTTTGTCCTGAAAAAGATATAGCTTCAAAACCTTTTTCGTTTAAAGCGATGGATAAAAGTGCCGAAGTTACTCTTTCTCCACTGCTTAAAAGCATATCCATATCTTTGCCATTAGGGGTTTTGCTAAAAAAATTTGCATAATCAATGAGTTCATTTGTTACTCCACTCATCGCAGAAACTACTACAACGAGCTTATGTCCTTGTTTTACACTCTCTATAACGCGATTGCAAACAGCTTCAATGCGTTCTAAATCTCCAACGCTTGTTCCTCCATATTTTTGCACTATAAGCATTAAATATAACCTTTTTCTTCAAAATATTTAATCACCTGAATATAAATTTTCCTTTTGAAATGATTAACCATTTCAAAAACTTCTTTAACTTTTACAAAACGATAAGAGTTAAATTCAGGGTGCTTGGTATTGATATCAATTTTAGCATTGTGCTTTAAACGCACTAAAAAATACTTTTGAATTTGTCCATCATAAGGATACATTTTTTTTATCACCTTACTTGGAAAATCATAGCTAAGCCACTCTGGATACTCTGCAATGATTTCAATCTCATTTGTGCCAATTTCTTCTTTAAGCTCTCTTTTTAATGCACTTTTTGGGTCTTCTCCTTCATCAATACCACCTTGAGGAAACTGCCAAATATTTTCCATATCATTTCTTTTTGCGATAAAAAGCTTACATTCGAAAGGATAATCACTTGAAAGGACAATAGCAGCGACATTTGGTCTATATTTTTTTTCTTTTTCCACTTGTTTTCCTTAATTTATGAGGCTAATTTTAACCTATTTCAAATCAAATTTTGATTAAAATTAGTAAATCTAAAATAAATTTTTCAAGGTTTTTATGCATTTATATATTCATATCCCGTTTTGCCAAAGTAAATGCCACTATTGTTCTTTCACTTCCTTAAATAAAAAAAATTATGAAAAAGCCTATTTTAAAGCCTTGCTTGAAGATTTAAAATTTCAATTTGATTTTTTTAAACTTTCTAAAAATTCTCTCAACACTCTTTTTATAGGGGGCGGAACTCCAAGCGTAATAGAAGCGAAATTTTATGAGGAACTTTTTATTTTTTTAGCTCCATATTTAAACAAAAACTCCGAAAATACCATTGAAGCCAACCCAAATTCAGCGAATTTAGAATGGCTTAAAAATATGAAAGAATTTGGAATCAATCGCATTTCTTTTGGAGCTCAAAGTTTTCATTCTAAAAAACTTGAATTTTTAGGCAGAACTCATACTCAAAAAGAGCTTTTTGAGAGCGTAGAAAATGCAAAAAAAAGCGGTTTTAAAAATATTAATATTGATTTAATTTATGATACAAAACTTGATGATAAAAAAATGCTTGATTTTGAACTCTTACATTTAAAAAAAATCAAAAAACTTTTAACACACATTAGTGCTTATCATTTAAGTATAGAAAAAAATACAGCCTTTGCAAACTTTGCTCATTATAAAAAAAACGCTCCAAGATTAATGAAATATTTTATAGGGCAAATTGAAAATTTAGGTTTTAAGCAATATGAAATCAGTAATTTTGGACGCGTTTGCAAACATAATTTAGCTTATTGGCAAGGTAAAGACTATATAGGTTGTGGGTTAAGTGCGGTGGGTTTTTTGAAAAATCAAAGATTTTACACAACGAAAAATTTAAAAACTTATATAGCAAATCCTATTTTTAGGGAGGTAGAAAATCTAAGTCTTAAAGAATTGCACTTAGAACGCCTATTTTTAGGATTTAGAAGCAAGGTAGGTGTGAGTGAAAAAATTCTTAATCCTACCCAACTTCAAAAAGCTAAAGAACTCGTAAATTGCAAAAAACTTGAATTTAAAAACAATCGCTTTTACAACCCTAATTTTTTAATCAGTGATGAACTTGCTTTATACCTTGAACCTAGCTAAAGCCCATTTTACAAGTAAAATTAAAACAGGAACTTCAATTAATGGACCTATAATACTTGCAAAAGCTTCATTTGAATGAATTCCAAAAGAAGCGATGCAAATGGCTATAGCTAATTCAAAATTATTGCCACTTGCACTAAAGCATACTGAACAAGTTTGTGGATACGAAAAATGATTTCTCTTTGATAAAAACCAAGAAATGAAAAACATTAACACAAAATATGCTATTAAAGGTAAAGAAATTTTTAACACAACCAAAGGAAGTGAAAATATAGAATTTGCTCTATATGAACACATCATTACTATGGTAAAAAGTAAGGTTATAAGAGTTATAGGACTAATTTTAGGGAGAAAATCATCTTCATACCAAGCTTTGCCTTTTAATTGAATCAAAAAACGGCTTAAAAATCCTAAAATAAAAGGAATTCCTAGAAAAATGAAAACATTTTGACTTAAACTTACTATGGAAATATCAAGCTCTACAAAATCAAAACCTAGAAATTTAGGAATCAAAGTTAAAAACAAATATGCAAGAGACGAAAAACAAAGGATTTGAAAAATGCTATTTAAAGCCACTAAAAAAGCGGTAAGTTCTCTATCTGCCTTGGCTAAATCACTCCACACAACTACCATAGCTACACATCTTGCCAAGCCTATAATCACAACACCAACAAAATATTCTCTCTCATCATATAAAAAAATCAAAGCTAAAATAAACATTAAAATAGGAGCAAAAATCCAGTTTAAGAATAAAGATAAAAATAAAACCTTTTTATTTTTAAATTTAAAGAATTCAAAAATCTTAGAATAATCCACCTTAGCCAAAGGTGGATACATCATCAAAATCAAACAAAAACAAAGGAGTAGATTCAAATTTTTATACTCAAATAATGCCCAAAAAGAAATGATATTAGGAAATATATTTCCTAAAACTAAACCTGCAAATATAGCAAGAAAAATCCATAAAGTTAAAAATTTATCCAAAATTTTCATTTTATATTTTCCTTTTGCATATTTTTTTCGCGGCAAAATCCTTTTAACTCGGGTAATTTTAAATTAAGCTTATTGATATATTCTAAAGAACTTTTGCAAAATTCCAAAGGTTCTTTTTTAATCTCATAATACGCCCAAGCACCCTTTCTTTGAACTTCTAAAAAACCTGCGTCTTTAAGAATTTTTAAATGTCTTGAAAGCCTTGATTGAGTCATAGCTAAAGAGGCTTGCAAATCACACACGCAAAGACTACCATAATGTGATAAAAAAGCAAGAAGTAAGATTCTTGTTTCATCATTTAAGGCTCCTGTGATTTTCAAAAATTCTTCTAATTTTTTCATATTTTTCCTTTAGATACTGATTAAAAGTCCAGAACTTATAGCGATTGTTAAAACAATCAAAATAAAAAGTGCAATCGTTTGAAGCTTAAATATAGCTTTTAATAAAATAAGCGAAGGGAGACAACAGCCAGCCCCAGCAATTATAAGACTTATGATAATGCCTTGTGGGACACCAAATTCCATTAAAGTTAAGGCTAAAGGTATGATAACTTCAACCCTAACATAAAGAAAAATAGCAACAAAAGCTGTGATGAAAATTCCTAAAATTTCATAATCCTTAAGCCCTTCTAAAAAATCACGAGGAACAAAGCCGTGTAAAAATGCCCCAATAAAAGCAGCCGCAAACAAATAGACAAAAAGTTTTTTGTATTCTTTAAAACTTTGCAAACAAAGTGTTTTTAAAGAAATTTTAGGATTTTCTTGCTTGATTTTGAATTTTGATAAAGGAACATTTGAAGTGTTTTTTAAAAAAATATTTTGAGTCTTAAAAGTAGGATTAGAGCCTTTATCTTGTGTAAAATTTGTGTGGCAAGAAGCTATAAAACTTTCTTTAAGAAGCTTTTTCTCATCAATAAAAGAAAGCAAAAAAGATATAAGTAAAATCATAGGGCTTAAAAAAACAATATAAAAAATGCAAAATTTTAAACCAAAAGTTAAGATAAGCATTGTTATGATAACAGGATTGACAAGAGGTGAGCTTAATAAAAAAGCAAAACATACGCTTAGTGGGATTTTAATCTTTAAAAAAGCATTTACAACAGGAACACTAGAACAAGAACAAAATGGCGTTAAACAACCTAAAATAAAAGCCTTGATATAAGAATAAAACGAAGCCTTGCCTAAGTGTTTTTCTAGGGCATTTTTATAACGCAAGCTTATAAAAGAAACCAAAATGGAAATTGAGATAAAAAGTAAAGAAAGTTCTGTAAAAATCAAGACAAATTCTTCTAAAACCTCTAAAAGTTTTATCATTTTTACTCCTTGATTGAAAATTTCTAAGCATTATACTTTAACCAAATTAATATATCAATATATATTGATATATTAATTATAAAAAAATAAACAAAGAATTGTTTCGCTCAATTTATATCAGTCTAAGCAATTTGATATTATTTAAGAACTTGTAATTTTGATTAAATTTCAATGAGTAAATTTTAATATGTTAAATAAACTTAAATTTCATCTCTTTAATATTTATTATTTTCAAATTTAAATTAAAAGAATTGTTTAAAGTAAATTTTCAAGCAATTTAATGTAAAATACGCATTCAAAAGTGAGTGAAAGAAGATTTTATATAATGAGTATGGGTGAAATTTTAGTAATTTTAGTCGTGGCAATTTTAGTTTTAGGACCGGATAAACTGCCTGATACCATTGTGCAAATTGCGAAAATTTTAAAAGCCTTAAAACGCAATATAGATGATGCAAAATCGAGCATAGAAAAAGAAATTCGTATCAGTGAGCTTAAAAATGAAGCTAAAAAATACCAAGACGAATTTTCAGCCGCTAATGAAAACATACGAAAAAAGCTTAGTTTTGAGGAATTTGACGAACTTAAAAAGGATATTTTAGACAATAAAAAAGTAGATTTAACCTTTGGTTCTGCACCAAATCCTAATGAAACTTCTCTTCAAAACACACAAGAGCAAGTGAAAAACCAAGAAAATCCTTTAGAAGAAAAACAAAATCCTAAACAAAATGAGGAAAAACAAAATGTTTGAAGAATTAAAACCTCATTTAGTTGAACTTAGAAAAAGGCTTTTTATCAGCGTTGCTTGTATCATCGTAATGTTTTTTGTTTGTTTTGCTTTTAATTCTTATATCCTTGATATACTCAAAAGCCCTGTGGAAGCTGTTTTACCTGAAGTTTCAAAGCAAATTACCTTTGTGGAACTGCAAGAGCCTTTATTTACAGCAATGAAAGTCTCATTTTTTACAGCTTTTTTAGTTTCTTTACCTGTGATTTTTTATCAATTTTGGAAATTCGTAGCTCCAGGACTTTACGATAATGAAAAAAGACTTGTCGTGCCTTTTGTGTGTTTTGCAAGCCTTATGTTTGCTTTAGGAACTTTATTTTGCTATTTTATTGTAATTCCTCTTGCTTTTAAATTCCTAATAGATTTTGGAGTTCAAACACAAGATTTCAAGCCTCTCATTAGCATAGGACTTTATGTAGGATTTTTTACAAAACTTGTTATAGCTTTTGGACTTGCCTTTGAAATGCCTGTGATAACTTTTTTCTTTGCAAAGCTTGGTTTAATCGATGATGAGTTTTTAAAAAAACATTTTAGAATTTCAGTCTTAATTATCTTTGTTTTTTCAGCAATGATGACTCCACCGGATATGATTTCACAATTTTTGATGGCTGTACCACTTTGCGGACTTTATGGAATTTCAATACTCATTGCACAAAAAATCAATCCCGCCACAAAAGACAATGCATAAGGATTTAAAACTTTGTAATTATGATTATGTCTTACCTAAAGAACTTATCGCCACTTATCCTATAGAGCCTAAAGAAAATGCCAAACTTTTAATCTATGAGAGAGAAAAAAATAAACTCACACATAGCCATTTTGGGAAACTTGATGAGTTTTTACCTCCTTGTGCAATTTTTTTTAATGATACTAAGGTGATTAAAGCTCGAATTTTTGGAACAAAAAAAAGCGGAGCAAGAATAGAACTTTTCTTACACGGGGCTTTTAGCGAATTTGAATTTTTAGTTCAAATTAAAGGCAGAGTCAAAGTTGGAGAGTTTTTGAGTTTTGAAAAAGATTTAAAAGCCGAAATTTTAGAACTCTTAGATGATGGTAGACGCAAGGTTAAATTTATACAAAATCAAACCCTTTTAGATTCTACAAAACTTTATGAGCTTTTGGATTTAATAGGACATATTCCTTTGCCTCCTTATATTAAAAGAAAAGATGAATTAAGCGATGAGAGCAATTATCAAAGCATTTTTGCTAAAAATTTAGGAGCCATAGCTGCACCAACAGCAAGTTTGCACTTTAGCAAAGAAATGCTAGAGCTTTTAAAAGCCAAACACGAGCTTTATTATCTTACCTTGCATATTGGGGCTGGAACTTTTAAAAATGTAGAATGCGAAAATTTAAGCGAACATAAAATGCATTCTGAAAGCTTTTTTATCAATGATGAAGCAGCAAAAATTATAAAATCTAAAACACCGATTTTAGGTGTAGGGACAACTACAACAAGAAGCATTGAATATTTTTATAGAACAGGAATTCAAAGTGGGGCTTGTGATTTGTTTTTACATCCTTTTAACAAGCCTTTGAGACAAGATTATCTTTTAACAAATTTTCATTTACCAAAATCTACTTTGATTATGCTTGTAGCTTCTTTTATAGGAAGAGAAAAAACCTTAGAGCTTTATAAATTAGCAATTGAAAAGGGATATAGATTTTATTCTTATGGAGATGCTATGCTTATATTATAAAAGCTTTTCGTATTCTTTGCCAACAAAAATTTGATTTTTAAACTCAATCACTGGTCTTTTAATCACACTAGGATTTTCTAAAATCAAAGTTTCTAATTCTTCTTTGCTAAGACTTTTAAGTTTTTCCTTAGTAAGAATTAATTTTTTAGCTGTAGTTCCAGCCGTATTAACAAGCTCTTCGAAACTTTTTTGCTTAAGCCACAAATCTAAAATATTCTTATTTATTTTTTTAATATCCAAAAACTCAAAATTAAATTGTTCCAAAGCAAGCATTGCTTTTTTAACGCTATTACAATTTTTTATGCCATAAAGTTTCATTTTCGAGCTTTTTTAACTAAATCCGCAATCAAAAAGGCAAGTTCTAAGGCTTGGTCTGCATTAAGCCTTGGGTCGCATTGCGTTTCATAACGTTTTTTAAGACTTTCTTCAGTAACATTTGAAGTTCCGCCTGTGCATTCTGTAACATCTTGCCCTGTCATTTCAAGATGAACTCCACCCGGATAAATTCCTTCAGCTTTTGCAATTTCAAAGAAATATCTTACCTCTTGCATAATTTTATCAAATTCTCTAGTTTTGTAATTTCCTGCTTTTACAGTGTTACCGTGCATAGGATCTATACTATAAATAATATTTAAACCTTCGCTTTTAAGCTCTTTAAAAATCTTAGGTAAATTCTTAGAAATAATATCTGCTCCCATTCTAATGATGATATTAAGTCTTCCCTCTTCATTGTCAGGATTTAAGGCTTTAGAAAGAGAGATAATATCACTTGCTTTGATATTTGGTCCTACTTTTACACCAATTGGATTTTTAACTCCACTTAAAAAATGCACGTGAGCCTCATCTAAACCTCTAGTTCTTTCACCTATCCAAAGCATATGAGCCGAACAATCATAAACCTCATCGCTTAAACTATCCACACGCGTTAAAGCTTCCTCATAAGGTAAAAGTAAAGCTTCGTGAGAAGTATAAATAGAAACCTCTCTTAAACTTGGGGTATTATTCGTATTGATACCACAAGCTTCCATAAAAGCTAAAGCTTGAGAAATTTTCTCACTGATGTCAAGGTATTGTTTATGCAATTCATTTTTTTTAAGAAAATCTAAATTCCATCTATGAACCTCGTGCAAATTCGCCAAACCACCTCTAGCAAAGCCTCTAAGTAGGTTCAAAGTGGTTGCACTTTGATAATAAGCTTCAAGCATTCTTTTAGGTTCAGGAACTCTAGCCTTTTCATCAAATTCAAAACCATTAATAATATCACCACGATAACTTGGGAGTTTTACTCCATTAATTTCTTCAAAATCTGAACTTCTTGGCTTAGCAAATTGTCCTGCAATGCGTCCAATTTTTACTACAGGACAACCTCCAGCAAAAGTAAGAACAATAGCCATTTGAAGGAGCATTTTAAACATATCTCTAATATTATTTGCACCAAAATTCTCAAAGCTTTCAGCACAATCTCCACCTTGCAACAAAAAAGCTTCTCCTTTAGAAACTTTTGTTAAAGATTTTTTGAGATTTCTAACCTCTCCAGCAAAAACCAAGGGAGGTAATTTTTCAAGTCGGTTTAAAACCTGATTGAGCTCTTGTTCATCAGGATAAACAGGTTGTTGTTTAATAGGGTGATTTTTCCAAGATTTTTTCGTCCAATTCATCATTTATCCATTATATTAAATTTAATTTTACTAAAACATACATTTAAAATTTCACTTTCAATAAAACTCAAAGAAATTTAAATGATTTAATTTTAGAAAATTTACATATTGAACTTTTAATATAGCATAAATTTTCTAATTATTTTATTAAAAAATAAAAATTATTAATAAAATAAATTTATCAATAATTTTTATATGATTTTATTTTTTAAGTTCTTTGATACGAGCAGCTTTACCGCGTCTATCTCTAAGATAAAAGAGTCTTGCACGACGCACACGACCTCTTCTTAAAACTGAAATACTTTCTAAACTTTCGCTATAAATTGGGAAAATTCTTTCAACCCCAATATTATTAGCACCGATTTTACGAACAATAAAAGTTTCGCTTACTCCATTTCCTCGTCTTGCAATGCAAATACCCTCAAAACTTTGAATTCTTGTTTTATCACCTTCTTTGATACGAATCGCAAGTTTTAAAGTATCTCCTGCACGAAAATCAGGAACTTTTTTACCTTCAATTTGTTTAGCCTCAAATTGCTCTATAAATTTATTTTTCATAAAAATCCTTTAATTTTTGCGTTTATGCTCTAAAAATAAATCCGGACGAAAGAATTTTGTTTTACATAACGCTAAAGTAGCTTTTAAATCGTTAATTTTAGCGTGATTACCCTTTAAAAACACTGAAGGAGTAGTAAAATTTTTATAATTTTTACTCAAAACAAAGGGTTTTGTAAAAGAAGGAGCTTCAAGAATTCCAGACTCAAAACTTTCCTCTTCTAAACTCTTAGCATTACCTAAAACCCCTTCTACATTGCGTAAAATCGCATCACAAAGCACAAGTGCAGGAAGCTCTCCACCTGTTAAAACAAAATCTCCTATACTAAAAAGCTCATTTGCAAAATTTTCAAGCACTCTCTCATCAATACCCTCGTATCTACCACACACAAAAACAATGTGTTCTTTTTTACTTAAACGCTTTGCATCTTTTTGATTAAAACTCTTAGCACTAGGAGTAAGAAAGATAAAATGTGCATTAGGATCAAGTTTTTGGATATTTTCTAAAGTTTTAAACAAAGGCTCTGCTTGCATTAAAAGCCCTGCTCCACCACCTATTTTATAATCATCAAGTTTTTTATAAGCATTAGTGCTAAATTCTCTTGGATTATAAAAATTAAGTTTAAAAATTCCTTTTTGTCTAGCCCTTGCAAGGATAGAATCTTCAAAATAAAACTCAATTAAATTAGGAAATAAAGAAACAAAACTAAAATTCACGAATTTTCCAAAATTAAAAAAGCCTCATCTTCACATTCAATGAGTTTTTTTTCTGTATCAATTTTTTTAATAAATTTATCGTTATAAGGCACAAAAAAGTTTTTAGCTAAACCTTGTTTAACAAGCTTCTCATCAGTAGAAATTTCAAACAAATAAGAATTTGAAACCTCTAAAATATCTATAACTTTGCCTAATTTTTGCTTAGAATCAATTATTTCACACTCTAAAATATCAAAATAAAAAAATTCATCTTTTTTGAGTTTGCAAGTCTTACGACTTTGTTCTATGCTTTGATAAAGAATTAAATTTGTTAGCTTTTTTGCTTCTTTAATACTTTCAAAACCTTCAAATAAAGCTGTATTATTTGAAAGATTATAATCTTTGATTTTTAATACACTCTTAGCGTCTTTACAAAAAAAATTTGCATTTTTTTTAAATTGCTCAGGAAAATCGCTCAAATTATGAAGCTTCACATAACCCTTAAGTCCTATGGTTTTGCCGAGCTTCGCAACTTGAATCAAGCTTTTTTCATTCAAGTGCTTTAACCGTTACGCGATAAGAAGTTGAATCTTTGCTTTTAGAGGCTGAAACAACAGTTTTAATCGCATTAATCATCTTGCCATTTTTACCAATGAGTTTTCCTGCATCAACCTTATCTGCAAAGATAATAAGTTCAACAAAATTTTCATCCAATTTAACTCTTTGTATATCGATTTTATCAGGATATTCTACAATGAGTTTTGCATATTCTCTTAAAAATTTTTCTATCATTATTTACTCGTAATACTTTTAACCTTATCACTAAGTTTAGCACCTACACTCTTCCAATACTCCAAACGCTCTTTATCGAATTTAAGAACTTCAGGTTCAACCATAGGATTATAATATCCTATACTTTCTATCCAACCTCCATCACGACGTTTTCTACTATCTGTTACCACAATGCGATAAAAGGGTCTTTTTTTTCTACCCATTCTTGTAAGTCTAACTACTGTCACTTTTTCTCCTTAAAAAAATAAAATTGATGAATAAGCACTTCAATTTTGCTCATTAATCAATTTTAAATTCTAAAACTGCCTTCTTGCTTGAGTCATCATTTGAGTCAAATTTTCCATACCTTTTTTACCTGAAAATCTTTTTGCAAGCTTTGCAGCATTTGAAAATTGCTTTAAAAAACGATTCACTTCCATTTGTGAAAGCCCTGCTCCATCAGCTATTCTACGCTTGCGTGTGTTATTTAAAAGATCTGGATTCTCCCTTTCTTTAGGAGTCATCGATGAAATCATTGCTTTAATATGCACAATTTCTTTAGAATTATCCAAATCTAAATCCTTAACCTGCGAAGCAAAATTACTAAGCCCTGGAATCATACCAACAATAGATTGAATGCTTCCAAGTTTTTTCACACTTTCCATTTGAGTCAAAAAATCATTGAAATTAAAAGCTCCTTTTTTAATCTTTTGACTAAGTATTTTAGCTTCTTTTTCATCAATTACCGCAGCAGTTTTTTCAGCTAAAGTCGCTAAATCGCCCTCGCCCATAATACGACTAACAATTCTATCAGGGATAAAAAGCTCTAAATCTGCAGCTTTTTCTCCTACACCAACAAATCTAAGTGGAATACCTATTTGTTTGGCAATTCCTAAAGCAACTCCACCTTTGGTATCTGCATCAAATTTAGATAAAATTACCCCACTAAGTCCTAAAGCTTCATTAAAACTTGCAGCTGTTTTAACCCCATCTTGTCCGCTCATCGCATCAGCAACATAAAAAATTTCATCAGGATTTAAAATCTTTTTGATATCTTTAAGCTCATTCATCAAAGCTTCATCAATGGCTAAACGTCCTGCAGTATCTACAAGTAAAACATCAAACATAGAATTTCTTGCTTTTTCAAGAGCAAGTTTGGCAACTTTTGAAGGATTGTTTTCATTTTCTATATAAAAAAGTTCGATTTGATGAGCCTCACAAAGTTGCTTAAGCTGCTCTACAGCTGCTAGACGCTGTAAATCACAAGCTGCAATAAGGACTTTTTTATTGCGAAGTTTAAGATAATTTGCAAGTTTTATAGTGCTTGTAGTTTTTCCACCCCCTTGCAAACCTGCCATTAAAACAATAGTAGGAGGTTTTGAGCTAAACACGAAACCTTGATTTTTGCCTTTAACACTAAGAACATCTTCTAAATTATTTTTAATTGCATTTAAAAACTGCTTTTGTCCTATTCCATTTTTTCTTACTTCATCTTCAATCAAAGTCAAAAGTTCTTTCGTAACTTTATGATGGACATCAGCTTTTAAAAGGGATTTTTTTAAGGTTTCTAAAGCATTTTTAAGAGCTTTTTCATCATCAACAAAGCGAATTTTACTTAAAGCTGTTTTAAATGATTCGCTAACGAGTTCAAACACTTTATTCTCCTTTTTAATTAAAGCTAAGATTATATCAAATTTTTGCTTAAAGTGCTTTAAAATCTAAATTCTTTATCTCAAATCCAAAAGCATTAAAATCCTCATCTAAATCCGCTTTAAAAAAATAATCCAAAATTCCAAGTTCATAGCTGTGTAAATACATTCTATGGGCTGAAATTTTTGCGTATTTTTCATCTCCTATAATGCCGTGTTTAACAAAGGCTGTATGCACTCTGATTTGATGAGTGCGTCCAGTTTCAATGATGATTTTAGCTAAGGTTTTTTTATTTTCAATCATTAAAGGAATAATCACACTTTTTGCTTCAAGTCCTTCTTTTGAAACCTTGCTTAAAGCTCCATTTTTGGTTTTTATCGTTAAAATAGGCTCACTAAGTTCTAATTTTTCTGCTAAAATTCCATCAAGAACACCGATATAACTTTTATAAACTCTTTGTTTTTTAAATTCCTCTATACAAATTTGGCGGAATTTTTCCTCTTTGCAAAGCAAGATTAACCCACTTGTTTCTTTATCTAAGCGGTTTAGAAGTTTAACTCCAAATTGTTTTTCTAAATCCTCACTTACAAAAGAGTGTGGCTTGTTGATTGCAAGAATTTTCTCATCTTCAAAAATCACACGAGGACTTTTAAGCCTTTTCACAACAAATTTGGATTTTTCACTAACCAAAGTTCTTGCAAGTGTAATTTTCTTACCCTTTAAAAAAACACAAGCTTTATCGACAAGCTCTTTTGCCTCTCTATTAGAAATTCCTTCTTGTAAAGCTAAAAGTTTATAAGCTTTCTCTTGCATTCACACTCTCTTGTATAACTTTGATAATAGGTTCTAAATCTGTTTTTTTAGAAATTTTAGCCTTTTGGTTTAAAGAGTGAATTTTTTCATCAAGCTCTTCTAAATTTTCACAAAAATTTACATTTTCAACTTCATTAAACAAACTTTTTTGGTTGTGAATGTAAATTCCAGAGATTAAAACATTATTAAAACTTGCTACTTCAATAGGATTATGCCCTCCAATGCCCTCTAAAAATGATCCTCCAAGCACTACTACATCACTAATTGCATAAAAATTCACGAGCTCTCCTAAACTATCTAAGAGTAAAATCGGTGCTTTGAAATTTTCTTCTAAAGAAGCCTCAGTAAAAGCACTGAATTTATCGAAGTTCAAATGAAGGCTTAAAAGCAAATTTTCAACCTCTTTAAATCTTTGTGGATGTCTTGGTGCAATGATGAGTTTTTCATCATCTTTTAGTTTTAAAAATTTGAGCAAAAGCTCTTCCTCTCCTTGATGAGTGCTTGCAAAAATAATGAGTTTTTGTTTTAATTTAGTATAATTTTTGTTTATTTTTGGTTCTAAAGCTGCTTTGATATTTTGATAAACTTCTACTTTTTTCGCTCCAAGCTCTAAAAGTCTTTCTTTATCCTGCAAACTTTGGGAAAATACCTCATCAATATAGGAAAAAATCAAACGATAAAAAAAAGAAAAATTCTTGTAATTTTTATAAGATTTATCTGAAATTCTAGCATTAATCAAAAGCACTCTTGCTCCTCTTAATTTAGCTATAAAAACAAGCATAAGCCAATATTCAGCTTCAAAAATAACCAAAACCTTGCAAGATTTAAGCCAAAAAGGTATAAAAGTTTCAAAAGCTAAAAAATTAACCTTGTTACAAAAGCTTTTTGCTTCATCAAAACCCGTTTGAGTAATCACACTGATTCTAGAATCAAAACGCAAAGCAAGTTCCTTAATGCTTTTAACCTCACCTAAAGAACAAGCGTGAAAATGCACATCTGCCAAAGCTTGATGAAAATTTTTATACAAAAAAAATCTTGCTTTAAGAGAATTTTTATATTTAACTTTAAAAAAAGAAAGCAAAAACAAAGGAATAGCAAAGATTATATGAGAAATCCCTGCTAAAAAATAATAAAGAAAAATCAATTCTGTTCTTGCTCTTTGTAAAGAATTCTTCCACAATGTGGGCAAGTTATAAGCTCTTCACCTTTTACAATAGAAAGATAAGTTTTATCATAAATTTTCATAAAACATCCATAACACGCTTGTTTTTTTACTGGAACTACAGCTGTATTTTTTGCCCATTTACGAATTTTTTCATAAAAACTTAAAACCTTTTGATTGATTTGCTCAACAAGTTTGGTTTTCTTATCATAAACTTTCATTCTATCTTTTTCTAAATCTTGCATTTGACTCTCAATACTTGCTTTAACATTTACAAGCTCACTCTCTTCTTTTTCTTTTTCTGCCCAAAGTTCTTTTTTAAAATTTTCTTTATTATCTAAAATTTTATCCAGTCTAACAATCTCATCATTAGCTGCATCAAGTTGCTCTTTGGCAATATCTTCTTCAATTTTTAGGGCATTAGCCTCTTTTTCAGTTTTAACTGCACCACTTTTTTTAGAAAACTCTTTAATTTTGGCTGAAAATTCAGCAATAAGAGCATTATTTTGAGTCTTTTGATTTTGTATGTCTTTAATCTCTTCATCAATTTTTTCTAACTCTGCACTAATTTTTGCAATCTTATTTTCAGAATCCTTCAAAGCCTTGCTAATATTTTCTATCTTTGGCTCAAAACTATCAATTTCTTGGTCAATCTTTGATAAAAGAACGATTTGCTCTAGGTATTTATTCATTGAATTTCCTTAAAAATATTGAAATGGATTTTTTGAAACTTTTATTATAGCTTTTAGTGGCAAATTTTGCAAGTGTTTTGCAAGAGAATCTGCAAAATATCTTTCACTTTCGAAATGTCCAAGCTCAATCAAACTTAAACCATTGCTCAAAGCCTCTAAAGCTTGATGATATTTAAAATCTCCACTTAAAAAACAATCTGCCTTAATCCCGGGAATTAAATCTCCTCCACTTCCTGTGCAAATGGCAATTTTTTTTAATTTTTCTTTACCACAAAAACTAACTTTTAAAATTTCTAAATTTAATTTTTGTTTGATATGCTCACAAAGGGTTTGAAAACTCATATCTACATCAACAAAAATCAAAAATTTTTCTTGAGTAAAATGCTTAAAACCTAAAATTTCTTTTACAAAATAAGCATTAAGATGACTTAAATCATAATTTGTATGCAAACAAATCAAAGAAAGATTTTTTAAAATCATTTCTTTAACAAAAGCTCTAGGATAAAGCTCACCTGCTAAGTCTTTTAAGCCTTTAAAAATCAAAGGGTGATGAGTGATAAAAAGCGAATTTGGCTCTGCCTCGTCAATGAGTTTTTCATCTAAATCAAGACTTAAATACACCCTAGAAATTTCATCATTTAAATTTCCAAGCAATAAACCACTATTATCCCAATTTTCTTGAGTGCAAAAAGGACTGATAGTATCTAAAAAATTGTAAAGTTCAGCAAGCTTCATCTAAATTTTTCTTATAAAGTTCTGCACAATTTTTTGAAAGCTCGCGAATTTTTAACATATAATCTTGTCTTTGAGCAACCGAAATTGCACCTCTAGCATCAAGCATATTGAAAGTGTGAGCTGCAAGCATACAATAATCATAAGCAACCAAAGCCAAACCTTGTTCTAAAATATTTTTGCACTCTTTGTAGGCATTTTCAAATTGAGAATTAAGAATATTTACATCACTAATTTCAAAATTATATTTGCTAAATTCATATTCGCTTTGTTTATGCACATCAGCGTATTTGATAAGCTCTCCGTTAAATTCGCTCCAAACAATATCATAAACACTATCGACATCTTGAAGATACATTGCAATTCTTTCAAGTCCATAAGTGATTTCAGCACTAACTAAATCTACAGCAATTCCACCAACTTGTTGAAAATAAGTAAATTGTGTTACTTCCATTCCATCAAGCCAAACCTCCCAACCAAGTCCCCAAGCACCAAGACTAGGACTCTCCCAATTATCCTCCACAAAACGAATATCGTGTTTTTTTAAATCAAAACCTAAATTCTCAAGGCTTTTTAAATAAAGTTCTTGAATATTATCCGGACTTGGTTTAATAAGAACCTGAAATTGATAATACGCTCCTAAGCGATTAGGATTTTCTCCATATCTTCCATCAGTAGGTCTGCGACTTGGAGCAACATAAGCAGCTGCCCAAGGTTTTTTTCCTAAACTTCTTAAAAAAGTCGCGGGATGAAAGGTTCCTGCACCCGCTGGCATATCATAAGGCTGCATAATTGCACAGCCGCATTCTTGCCAATAATTTTGAAGTTTAAGTATCATTTGTGAAAAAGTCATTTTTATCCTTCTTTATTTTCTTCATTAATTGCAGTCTCTTCGCTAGTTTCAGAACTAGCTGTTCCGCCATACATTTCAATGGTTTTATTCCACATTAATTTATATTTGCGTTTTAAAAATTCAGCTTCATCTCTTGCATTTTTAAGCTCTGCATTTAAATTTTCTATAGTTTTTCTATCCTCATCATAAATTTCTTGCATAGAATATAAAGCATCTTTTAAAAATTTATTTTCATTTCTCAAAGTTTCTAAAGTCTCATCTTTGGCATCTAAAACTTTTTCATGTAAATTTAAAATCGTTCCTATAGTCTTTTCTACAAAACTTTCTCCTGCTAAGGTCATAGAATTAACCATTGCAGGTTTAGAAGAAGTACTTGGAACAACACTAAAAGTGCCTTGATTGGCTTCGATATAAATTTTACCCTCTTCTTCTTTAAAATTCAAAGCTCCATTTGCCATCATACCTTTAACCACATCTTCATTAAGATGCACTAATTTACAAAATTCATCAAGTTCCAAATAAGTTTGCATTTTTACCCTTTACAATAAAACTTCCACACTTTTAGAATCCGCTATGAGTTTTTCTTCTTTATCTTTGCGGTCTTGTTTTAAGGCTTTTTCTAAGCTTTCATCATTTAATGCTAAAATTTGCACAGCCAAATAAGCCGCATTAATAGCTCCTGCCTTACCCACAGCTAAAGTTCCTACAGGAATTCCACTTGGCATTTGCACCGTTGAAAACAAAGAATCCATACTTGCTAAAGCACTTCCTTGCATAGGCACACCCAAAACAGGCTTAGTCGTATAAGCTGCCACAGCACCAGCTAAATGAGCTGCCATACCCGCTGCAGCAATAAAAACCTTAACTCCTTTTTTTTCGGCTTCTTTAATATAGTCTTTTGTTCTTTGCGGACTTCGGTGTGCTGAAGTAATGATAAGCTCGTATTTTACTTTAAAATTTTCAAGAATTTTAGCCGCTTCTTGCATAACCTCATAATCACTCTTGCTTCCCATTAAAATCGAAACCATTTATTCAATCTCCTTTCTTAAAAAGCTAAATTCACTTACCCTACACGGCATTTTAATTTCATTTTCATTTCCGCTATGAATTTCATTAAATTCTTTATGATTTTTAGCAATGATTTTTTTAAATTCTACAAAATATTTTTCATCTTTTTTATAAATTTTTCCTAATTCATTGTCGCATTCTAAAGGCTCCTCATTTAAAGGCATTAAAAGCTCATAAGCAACATTTGGCACAATCTTGCCTTTACATTTAAAAAATTCCCCATCTTCAACAATAGCCTCCACTTGATGCGTTCCTTGCTCTATACTTGTAGTATAATTTTGCGTGTCGTTTTTTTCAAAAGGACGCGAGATAAGATAACCATCTGTAAAACCACGATTCTTAAGCGTATGAATTTCCTTTTCATATTTTTGTGCTTCAAATTTACCCTCTAAAACATCAAGAATTGCCATTTTGTAAGTCCTTGTTGTAAGCCCAACATAATACTCACTTTTAGTGCGTCCTTCTATTTTAAAAGCACTTATGCAATTTTCTTGCATAATTTGTTCTATAAAAGAACACAAATTTAAATCCTTAGAATTAAAAATATGTGTGCCATTTTCATTTTCTTCTAAACGAAATAAAGCTCCGTTTTCAGGACTTTTTGCATAAAGCTCATAAGAAAAACGACAATCATTTGCACAAGAACCTCGATTGCTCATTCTACCACTTTGTACACTACTAATCAAACAACGTCCTGAATAAGCAAAACACATTGAACCTTGCACAAAAGCTTCAAGCTCTATATCGCAATTTTGCTTTAAAATTTTAGCATCTTTAAGTCCGAGTTCTCTTGCAATCACGATGCGTTTTGCACCCATATCTTTATAAACTCTTGCATCTAAATAATTTAAAACATTTGCTTGTGTAGAAACGTGTAAAGCAATTTCAGGAGCAAGCTCTTTAACTAAATTCATCACTCCAACCGAAGCAACTATAAACGCGTCGGGTTTCATTTCTTTTAATTTTAAAATATGTCTTCTTAAACCCTCAATTTGGGCACTTAAATGAAAACCATTAAGCGTTACATAAATCTTTTTACCCTTTGAATGGGTGTATTTTATAGCCTCTTCAAAACTTTCATAATTAAACTCCTTAGCCGTTCTTGAACGAAGTGAGAAATGATTTACTCCAGCATAAACAGCATCGGCTCCATAAGCTAAAGCAATTTTGAGTTTGGTAAAATTCCCTGCAGGAGCAACAATCTCGGGAATGATCATTTTTGCCCTAAATTGGCTATTAAGGCTTCAATATCATCATTACTCACAATATCAGTGTTGCCATCTCCTTCGATATAAACTGCTGAACTTACGCGTTTTTCATCACTAATCTTACTTTCAAATAAAGAACTCATATAACGGCTTAATGCAC